>DAJPGA010000001.1:756250-1067500 GCA_025992895.1 Veillonellaceae bacterium | reverse complement strand
ACGATCAGGAGGCCCTTCTCCTCGCCATCATTCAGCTCGATATGGTTCATGACCATACGGTAAGGACGGCCGAAAAGCGTCATGGTATATTCCTGGCGTCCTTCAGCGTGGTATGCGCGGCCGATGGCGCGCAGCCAGTCTTCGTCATGATAAAGGCTTGCGATTCTTCTGAAGCGCTTGTCTTCCTTCAGTCCGAAGAGTTCTTCGACGGTCTTGTTGTAATCGACAATTTCCTTGTCTTCATTCAAAAGGATAATGCCATCCGCAATCGTATCGACGACGGTGCGGATCGTATTTCTTTCTTCCTCGATATCTTCCAGATAGTTCTCTATATCATTATGCTGTTCTTCCACCTTTGCAATCAAAGGCTGGAGTTCCTTGTAATCGTCAGGCAGCTTATGAGCGGGCCTGCCTTCCATGATCTGCTGGACCAGATCTCCCAAAAGATGAAACGGCCTGAGAATTTTTTCTGTCTCCTTCTCGGCAGCCGCGAGGCATCCAACCATGAAAACAAGGAGGAATACGATGATTTCAGGTAAATAGGAGGAGAATCCCCTGTAAGGGATCGTTCTTTCTACGGATATACGAAGCAGCGTGTCATCAGGAGCCATTGTCGCATAATAGTTCTTCGGCGTATCGTTGCCTTCCTTATGGACTTCATAGGCGCTGCCTTTATCGAGCGCTTCCTGAACGACAGGATTCGTCAGATAATCCCTTCCCGGATCAGGCTTGCTGTCATACAGAACGGTTCCATCTGTGTTCATCCATACGATGTGCATTTTCCCGTGATTCTCCTTGAACATGCGGTCCAGGTACTCTTCACTTCGTGCTTCATCTGATTTCGATAATGCCTGCGCCATTGTTTCCGTCAAATGACCGACTTCATGGCTGAACTGGTCCTGCATGCCCTGATAATAAAGAATGGCAGACAGCAGAAACGTCAGCAGTACCGAAATAATCCCCATTGATAGGAGACTCCTATATACTCTTGCTCTCATTTATCTCTCCTGGTTTCTTATGATTTTCGATCCCCCAGACGGTAGCCAACACCTCTTACTGTGCGGATGGCAGAGCCTTCGCTCCCGAGTTTCTGGCGCAGACTCATGATATGCATATCAATGGTTCTGCTTTCCATCTCGAAGGGTGAATCCCAAACGGCCTGCATAATCTGGTCGCGGGATAAAACGATGCCTTTATTTAATATCAAATAGCACAATAAGTCAAATTCTTTTAATGTGAGCTGTACTTCTTTTCCATCAACAGTTACGATATGCTGTTCCTGATCGACGGAAATCTTGCTGTATGTAAGAAGTTTTCTCCCTGCTTCCGGCGCTTTTTTCGTTCTTCTAAGAACAGAGCGTATTCTGGAAAGGAGTTCCATAATACCAAAAGGTTTTGTTACATAATCATCGGCGCCGAGATCGAGTCCCTGCACGATATCAAATTCAGTAGTTTTGGCTGTCATCATGATGACGGGAACATTCTGCAGCGGGCCTGCGCTGCGGATTTTCTTCAGAATGGAAAGTCCGTCCTCTCCGGGGAGCATGATGTCAAGCAGAATGAGATCGGGCACGTTCTTCTGGACGGCTTCATAAAATTCGCCCGAATCACCGAACCCTTCTACTTTATATCCCTGCCCTCTCATGGCATAACTGACAAGTTCCCTGATACTTTCATCATCTTCTACGCAGTAAATTAACGGCATAATCGTCTCCTCGTAAAATAACAGATACTGAAAGCCGGCGGTCCATGCCTTCCGATCGAAGTCATAGAACCCGCCGGTTCGTCACTACTTATATTCTACCATAGTATCAGCCGAAATTGCCGGAAATATAACGCTGTGTTCTTTCCATTTCCGGATGTTCGAATATTTTCTCGGTATTGCCGTATTCAACCATTTCCCCTAAATAGAAGAAAGCAGTCTTGTCGGCAATACGCTGTGCCTGCTGCATGTTATGTGTAACCATGATGACCGTATATTCTTCCTTCAGCTTGACAGCCAGTTCTTCAATATGAGCTGTGGAAATCGGGTCAAGTGCGGATGTTGCTTCGTCCAACAGGAGGACATCAGGTTCAACGGCAAGAGCTCTTGCGATGCAGAGACGCTGCTGCTGGCCGCCGGAAAGTCCAAGTGCGGATTTGTGGAGACGGTCTTTCAGTTCATCCCAGATAGCTGCCTGGCGAAGGCTCTTTTCAACGACTTCATCAAGATCAGATTTCTTGGTGATGCCTTTGAGTCTCGGGCCATAGGCAACGTTGTCATAAATGCTCTTCGGGAACGGGTTCGGCTGCTGGAAAACCATGCCTACATGACGGCGGAGAACGATCGGATCGATTTCAGTGTATGCATTGACGCCGGAGAGAAGGATATCCCCTTCTACGCGGCAGCCCGGAACGAGGTCATTCATGCGGTTCAGCGTACGCAGGAATGTGGATTTGCCGCAGCCGGATGGTCCGATGAGAGCGGTAATCTGATTCTTTTCAATACGCAGGTTGACGTCTTTCAGTGCCTGGAAAGCGCCGTAGTAGAGATCTACATGGCTGCAGGAAAAACTGATATTGTTATAAACTGAGATTTCTGCTGCTGCCTGATTGGCGCGCAGCGCTAAGGATTCATTAGTTGTCATCATGAATTTTCTCCTTCTGTCTTTTTAGACACATAGCGGCTTACCAGACGGGCGCCGATGCTGAATACAAGAACCATAACCATTAATACTGCAGATGCTGCAGCTGCGGTATCGGATGCGGAAGCTCCCACGCCTTCTGTGCGGGCTGCCCATACCTGAAGTGAAAGGGTTTCGCCAGGACGGAACGGGTTGAGCGGGCATACCGGGGAGGTGATGTCCCATACCTGCCAGCTGATGTCGGTACTCATACCGGCTGTGTAAAGAAGGGCTGCTGCTTCGCCGAAGCCTCTGCCGGCTGCCAGGATGATGCCTGTTACAATCGGTCCGACGGTCGCCGGAAGCATAACCTTCCAGATCGTTTCGAAGTGTGTAGCTCCGAGTGCCAGGCTGCCTTCTTTATAACCTTTCGGGAGTGCTACGAAAGCATCGTATGTCGTTGCAGTAATGAGAGGCAGGGAAAGAATCGATACAGCAAGCGCGCTGGAGAACAGATTCCACTGGGATCCTGCCATGATGATGAATACCAGGTAACCAAACAGGCCGACGACGATTGAAGGAAGGGAAGAAAGTGTTTCGATCGCGATGCGGAAAGCACTGCTTGCGCGTCCTGGCGGAGCATATTCTGCCATGTAAACGCCTGCCATGATTCCGATCGGGCAGGAAATCAGAAGGGAAAGAATGACGAGGTATACGGTGTTGAAGAACTGATTGCCGATGCCCGTTGCCTCAAAGGAGAAGATTTCAGGTCTGAAAGCATGAATACCGCCCCAGACTACATAGAGTGTAAAGAAAATCAGAAGTAAAACGAATGCGCCGGATACGACATAGAATACGCCTGTTGCCAGCTGATCTGCCAGATGCGCTCTTTTGAGCGAACCGCTTGCCTTGCGCAGTTCGGAAGCCGGATCTCTAATTTCTGCGGCTGAGGTTGTCATGCGATTCTCTCCTTTCTAGCTGCGATCAGGTGGATCACAAGGATGAATAAAAGGGAAATGATAAAGAGCAGGAGTGCCATGGACCAGAGAGCTGCATTGAATTCCCCGCCGTCCATTGCGCCGCCCATATCAGAAGCAATGGCTGCTGTAAGCGAGTTTGTCGGAGCCAGGAGGCTGTCCGGGAATGCTCTCATCTTGCCGATAACCATGGAAACCGCAAGTGCTTCGCCGAAGGCTCTTGCAAGGCCGAGGACGATAGCGGTCAGGATGCCTGGGAGGGCAGCCGGGAGAAGGACTTTGTAAATCATCTGCCAGCGTGTCGAACCAAGTCCGTAAGCGCCTTCCACATATTTGTTGTTGACGCTTCGGATCGCATCGGCGGAAACCGAGGTAATTGTCGGGTAAATCATGACGGAGAGCACGATGCCGGCTGCCAGTACGGACTGGCCGTGCGGCAGGTCGAATATTCTCTGGAGCAGAGGAACGAGTACGACGAGGCCGACCCAGCCATAAACGACGGATGGAATACCGACGAAGATTTCAACAGCCGGACGGATGATTCTTTCGCCGAGCTTCGGTGCGATCTGTGTCATGAATACAGCAGTTGCCAGGCTGAATGGTACGGAAATGACAAGTGCCAAGGTACAGGTCAGGATGGAACCCCAGATGTAGATGGCTGCGCCGACCTGGCCGCCGCCCATTTCAGTATCTGATGGTTTCCATGCGGATGAAAAGAGGAATTCTCCGATAGAATGATGGAACTGGGTAAAGGTCAGCATCCCTTTCGCCAGAAGGAAGGCGCCGATAGCAATTGTCAGCACGATGAGGAACATGCCGCAGAGGACTGCCACGCTCTTCCCGAAATATTCTCTGCGGAACATGTGCTGCTGCCGCATATTTTGATCCATAAGAACTCCTTTTGTCTCTAACTTTCCTTTATTATATTAATAATTTACATAAATGAATTTTTCTTTATAAACAGGAAGGGCAGCCGCACATTTGTGCAGCCGCTCTTCTGTGTTCTGTACGGTTTTATGACTCTTCAGTAAGGTGTTTCCGAGGCCGGATTATTTCTTCATCTTGGAAGCTACGCCGTAGCCCTGTTTTTCGATTTCATGGCCATATTCATCGGACTGGATGTAGTCAAGGAATGCTTTGACTGCGTCTTTAGCTTCGCCCTTGGTGTACATGTGTTCATAGCCGTATACCGGGTAGGTGCCGTTGTAGGTGTTTTCCAGTGTCGGAGCTACACCGTCGATAGCGATTGCTGCAACGTCTTTATTGCTGACGAGGTAGGACAGTGCTACGTATCCGATAGCACCCTTGGTCTGAGCAACGCTCTGCATCAGTGTGCCGGAGTCGTCGGTTTCCAGGGACTTGTTGGAAGCTTCTTCCTTGCCGCCGAGAGCCAGTTCAGTGAAGAGTGCTCTGGTGCCGGAGGTGGTCGGACGGGTTACGAGAACGATCGGTTCATCTGGGCCGCCAACATCTTTCCAGTTGGTTACCTTAGCTGTGAATACGTCCTGCAGCTGCTGTTTGGTCAGGGACTTAACAGTTTCAGCGACATCCTTGTTGACAACCGGTGCTACGGTCAGGACAGCGACCTTGTGGTCAACCAGGTCTTTTGCTTTTTCCTTCGGGAGCTTTGTTTCAGCCGGTACGTCGGACATGCCGATGTTTACGGATCCTTCAGCAACCTGTTTCAGACCTGTGCCCGAGCCGCCTGCATTCAGTGTCAGAGAAACTTCAGGGTTCTTTGTCTTGAACTTTGCTGCTGCATCCTTCGCGAGCGGAAGAAGTGCAGAAGAACCGGAAACGGTGACCTGACCGGTAACCTTTGCTCCAGAAGCAGCGCCGCTCTTAGCAGGTGCGGAGTTTCCGCCGCCGCATCCTGCGACTGCTACGATTGCTGCTGAAGATACTGCCAGTGCCATCCATTTTTTAAGTTCCATTTTTGTCCTCCTTGAAATGACTTGCTTGTTTTAATTGTTTTTATGATGGTTTTAGTTTATCGAACGGTTGTAAAAACCAAAGAGGGAGATGCGTCTAATTTACGTCTACTTTGTAAGAGGCTTGTAAATAACTGCCCCTTTCACAGGATATTATGTGTCAAAGAATTCTTTTAACGAAAAAAGAGCACCTGATATCCAGATGCTCTTTACATACTTACCGCCAATTTTATTTTATTTTACTTATATATAGGAATAACATTTCATTTTGCATTATTAGCTGCTTCCACTTGTGCATTATAAGCATTCACAACTTTCTGCGCCTCTTCAGCCGCTGCATTTCGCTTGCGGATGATATCATTAGCATCATTGGTTGCGCCATCAATATACTGTTGGGCCACCTTTACATAAGCATCTACTTCCTTCCCATATTCCATAAAGCTTGAAACATTTTTGATGCCACCCTCTGGCACCTTGGGTGCTGCAGGCAGAATCGTATCAGGATCTGGATAAGGCATTGTCATATTTGTTAATGTCGGATCAATCTGCATTGCTTTCGTGGGTTCTGCTGGTGTAGATGAAGCTTCTTCTGCCATGACACAGACCGATGAGCCAGAAAGTAAACCACACAATACAAAAGCTATTATCTTTTTATGCATACTAAAATTTCCTTTCTAAAAATAGACTTCCCTCTCATTCACTTTCATCCCTGTAATGAAATGCCGATTTCTCTGTTTTTCACTTATATCATCCAAACTATTAAACTAACTTTCAGGAAACGATGATTCCCTGGTTAAATCCACCAGAAAACGTAAAGTCCAGTATTATCGCTCGACATTCTCTCCACATATAAAAAAAGAATTGATAAAGAGGAAATTGAAAGATGAAATCTTCAATTTCCTCTCTACCAAATGAAAAGGAAAATAATGGTAAACCTCATACGGGAAGAAATAACATGAAGATTTACCTATAAGAGCAGAAGCGGCGAGTACATCATATTAGAATAGGAGGAATCGCTTCCGCATCTTACCTGCTAGAAAGAATAGCGAACTCCTACGTCCGCTCTCCATTCTGTGCTCATTTCTGCGCCAAAGGAGCGTGTGTAGTTTGCATATAGATATACATTCTTATTCAGCGAATAGCTGCCGCCAAGTTCGAGGTCCATCCAGGTATCCTGCAAATCAATCTTAGTCCCCTTTGCACCACCATCATCTGCAGAAAAGTCTGTCCTGAAGTTGCCACCAAACTCATGAGCCAGGGAAGCCTTAGCATACAGATTGCTCTTTGCCGTTTGTCTGCCAATGCCTAACCCGATCCTGCCGATAGCGCTGTTGAATGCATGCTGTCTGACTGCAAGTTCTCCAAGATCACTATGACCTGTGAAGCTCTTGCCGTTCAGTCTGCTTATGGTAAATTCTACAGATGGATCCAAATAGAATCCATTATCCTTGATAAAGCGTTTGCCGAATTCTGCGGACAAGCTGCTTCCCCAAGTATCGTAATCTCCGGAAAGCTCGTTGCCGATTTCATTGCTTACTTCAAAATCATTGCTGACTTTGCCAGATTTTATGATAATATCTACATATTTGCCATCATCGGATACCTTGGTTCCATATACAGCAAGAGTTGTCATCTTTTCATCACCCTTGCCGCCGGTGTAATGTACATCACCGGTTCCATGATCCAAAGCAATACCGACTGTCCAATCACCTGCTTTCCTATCATAGCCAGCCTGAGCAATATCATAGCTCTGATTCATGTAAGTACTCTGACTGTTGAATTCGTTCTTGCCGCCTATGTACTTAGCCCATACGCCGGACTCCTCCTGCCCCAGTCGTATATCACCCATTCTCCGCTGGAGATCATTGCTATTCGATCTCCACATCATGGCTGCGCCAAAGAGAGCCGACTTGGTGCCTCTCATCATCTGGGTTTCTTCGGAACCGTATTCAATATCCAACCCATTCTTAACTGGATCATAAACGAATGAACCTACACCGTTTTTGTCAAAGGTGATATTTTCTGCCTTCATAGCAGCTGATGCAGAAGTCAGGCCTTCGGCAATTTTTACCTTCCCCTCCAGATTGTTATCATCCGCTGTGTAAGTCAGCTTATGAGCCAGCTGGTTCAGTGTTTCGCTGACTTGATTCTTGGCTGCTGCTCTATTACTGTCCAGCTTGAGTCCCTTGCTATCAGTAATTAAATTAATCTTTGACCCGCTAGCAGCAGAAGCTACTACTGTATCACCTCCAATGATCCTGGTCGGATCGCTTTCATTATGTCCATAGGTGACATTTAATTCACCAGAGAGTTTCTGGATACTTGTCTTGCCAGAGGACGAATCTGTCTTGTCCAGTGTACCGTTATCAGAAATTACCTGACCCACTGCAGACTCACCGGTTTGTTTCCAGGTTCCCTTGAGGTCAAGGTTGGTTCCTTTATTAGCAGATGCACCTGTCCAGACAGACCCTTTGTCGATATCCACATTTGTGGATCCTGTACCTGCAGAATTACCTGTCCAGTTTGCCCCTTCGGTAAACGTGAGCACTGCTTCGCCATTATTAGTTACTTTGCCCTGAATACCATTTCCTCCTTTAAACGTACCGTTCAAGGAAGATTTTTCATCAGCCACAGTAATATCGCCGGTTACTTCTGCACCATCCATGGTGATTTTACCACCATTTTCTGCAGTTACCGTACCTCTTACATGACCTGCTTCCATATTGATTGCAGATTCTTCACCATTCGCATCCAATGCTTTCGAAGCTGTAATATTGGTTATACCACTAAGAATAACTTTCTTGCCGTTTTCAGCCGCTACACCTACGCCATTATCTCCTGCACTGATGTTGATTGTATCATTAGCCTTGATGTTCAGATTTCCGTCTTTAGCATGAACTACGCCATCAGTCTTATCAGATGCAGTTATATCAGACGGTGTCTTTGTGAAATTGTAGGAATTTTTATTTTTGTTGTAAATACCGATATCTTCATAATAATTTTGAGAATCCTTGCTTCCGTCTATTACTTTATCAATCGGATTGACGGCCTGCTCGGATGGCTTAACCAGGTCATATACATAGGATCCCTGGCCTTTATCCTTAAAGGTAATGTCTCCGCTCTTTACTACTGCATAAGCTGCAGAAGATGTCAGCCCTGATGCAATACCTACTTTACCGGAAAGATTTCCATCGTTAGCTGTATAGAATAACTTCTCGGCCAGTTTATTTAATGTATCATTCAACTGGTTTTTCTCAACATAAGTAGCATCTGCGGAAGTATTGATTCCATTGTTACCAGTAAGAAGCGTGATTGCAGAACCTGCATCCGCCTTGAAAATGGTGAAAGTACCGCCAGCAATATGGGCTTCTTTATTTCCATACAGTAACGCATGTTCCCTTTCTGTGTTATCAATGAAGCTGTTATCTTTATAAATAACAGTATGATTTCCGCTGTATTTTTCTATGAAGGCATTACCAGTCTCGGTTTTCGAGTCATCTTTAGCGAAGCCGGAAGCCCCTGCCTTTGTGGGAGAACCGCTCAGGCTGGTACTGTCAGCGACATAGATTCCTTTGCTCCCACTCATGTCAATAATACCGCCATTGCCGGAGAGGTTTGTGACCCTGCTGACAGTCAGATTTCCATCCTTATCCGTCTGTCCTTTGGAAAAAGCATTATACCAGACAGCTCCATCATTCAGGGTCAGCCGCAATCCATTATTCCTTGCGATACTGAATCCTGTCCAATAGGTATCCTTCCCACTCATATTTACATTCATAGTGCCGTTGCCAAAGCCAAGCCAATGAGATCCGTTTTCCATATAAAGGTTTACCGCGCCTTCGATCCCCGGTGTGACTCCGTAACCTCTGGTATCGGCATAATTGCCTTTCCAGTAAGAATCCTTGCCATTAAGTCCAACACTGATTTTACCTTTAGTTCCCATGCCGCCATTAGTCACGATATCACCGATGATCGTAGTCTTGTTTTCGCCGGAGCCAATGATATTTCCGTTCTGGTCTTTAGCTACATTAACATTAACAATACCATAATTCTGGCTTACAAATTCACCATAAGCACGGATAGCTGCCCAAGCGCCATTTTTCGCTTCAATATGTCCTCCGCCGATTTCAATATTAGAAGCAACGGCACTTACTGCTTCATTCGCAGTTTCACCATCAGCTACGACATCCACCAGACCGTCAATCGTAATAGAAGAATGTACATTATTTACTCCATTCATGGTTTTGATAACAGCTGTATTCAGCGGAGTCGATCCTTCAGCTCTTACTTTCAGAACTTTATTTTCAAGATTATCTCCGCCGTTATGTACAACAATCGTACCGCCACCATTTGCATAAAGTGCTGCACGCCCACTAGTGTCTACATCGATATCAATCGCTCCGGCATTATTAACTTCTACCTTTCCTTTACCAATAGCCGCAATACCAACTGTAGAATTACTGCTCCTCAACGTAAGATCGTGACCGTTCATATTAACATCAACAGAATGCGAATCATCTTTCCCAGAGACCAAAGCAGTAATCTTGCTCATCCAAGGTCCGCCTGGAATAGAATAACCCGTCTCGACATCAATGGTTGTTTTATCTTCTGTGAAATTATAGATATTACTGTCATCAAGGACGCCTGCATGCACGTACTCTGTATCTACAGCTTTATCACCGGTAATTGCCGTTGAAAATTCAGACTTGGGTTCAATCGGGACCACTGGTTTTACGTAGGTTCCCTTGCCTGTATCATCAGCGAAAGTAATATCTCCCGTTTTCAGTACCGCAGAGGATGCTGTTAAGCCGTCCGCTATCTTTACTTTCCCGGTCAAATTCTTTTCGCCGCTGGCAAAGCCGCTGTATGTTAATTTCCCTGCCAGTGCGTTCAATGCATCAGCCACCTTATCAGTATCCTGCATGTTAATTCCGTTGTTGGCAGTAATCATATTTACGGCAGATCCCGATGCTGCCTTTTTTATAACGGTATCGCCAGCCGCATAATCAGCAGCCTCCGTACCGTCACTGGTATGTGCATAGTAAATATTTGCATACCCGCTGTAATTATCAATCGTCAGAGTATTGCCGTCATTCTGGAAGATATTTCCTGCTGTATCTGCAGAAGATCCTGCATTAATACTAGTCAGATGGCTTCCACTAAATGCTCCCGGATGCCCCACCATAACATTATTCCAAGAAGCTCCATTCTCCATGAAAAGTTTGGTTGTACCATCGCTATTTTCTATGACGCCTTTTAAAGCAGATTGGCCGGAACCAAGTCCCAAGTTAACTGTACCTGTAGCATAAATATTTCCGACAATTTTGACATCTTCGCCATTGGCTTTCGTAACTTCTTTATTCATTCCTATAGTTACGGTACCTCCGCCAGCGCTGATTGCCTTATAATCCGTTTCCTCGTCTGCAGGAGTCACTATATTAGCAGATTCAATGATAATCTCACCATCACTCCTTGCATCAACAGCGACCCCCTTAACCGCTAAATCAGCGTTACCTTTAATATTCACCTTGCCGCTATAGGTATAAATGCCGGTTGGCATTGAATAGCTCGGTTTGCTTGCAGAGTATACGCCATACTGTGCGTCGCCTGTGCCATCCCCTTTCATCGTTACATCACCATTAACAGAAACGTTGGCATTTCTGTAAGAATAAATACCATAAGTACTGCCATTGCTGGTGTCACTGACTTTTATATCTGCATCTCCGTTTATTGTAAAGCTTGCATTACTATCAGCGAAAATACCACGATTGCCATTCCCATTAGTAACAGTTTCTATTTTAAGTTTATCTGCAGTAACAACAGCTTCCTTACCAGTATATGCACCATAAGTTGCCTCAGAAGCGGCTACCGGAGTAACAGAGGAAATGGAAAGAGTCTTTCCTGCTGCATCTATGGTAACATTAGAATTCTGGCCTAAAATACCGCCTACTGCTTTGTAATAACCCACCTTTGTAACATCTGAATCTCCAGCAATTACAATCTGACTGTCTTTGGTAAATGTATACAGGTCATTTTTAAGAACACCTGCATTGACATATTCTGTATCTGCATCAGAATTGCCAGTAATAGGTGTGGTAAAAGTTGAATTGGTCTGAGAATCCGGAATTATAGAACCATTAGATTTATAAGTCCCTTTGCCGTCACTGTCCTGGAATGTGATATTTCCAACCTTAACTTCAGCGGAAGAAGCGGTAAGACCATCTGCAATTTTCACCGTACCAGTCAGATTTTTAACCCCAGAAGCGTATTCGCTATAAGTCAGTTTTCCGGCCAAAGAATTCAATACTTTGGCGACAGAGTCTACATCATTGACGCTGATTCCAGTGTTGTCAGTAATTAATGTAACTGCCGATCCCGTTTTAGCTTTCTTAATAATAGTATCGCCAGCGGAGTAATCCGATGCATCTTCCCCATGGTTGGTATGGGCATAGTAAATATTGGCGTATCCGCTGTAATTATCAATTGTCAGTGGATTGCTGTCATCCTGGAAGATATTTCCTGCGGTTGATTCACTGCTCCCGCCAAAGAAATTTGTAACCTGGCTACCAGCAAAATCTTCGCCGCTATCATCCTCAAAATTATTTTTTAATTCATTTATCCAAATGGCACCGTTGTTCATATAGAGATTGACAGTGCCCTCGAACATGTCCTCTCGGTTGGATATAATTCCCTTTAAGAAGGAATCTTTTGTCCCTAACCCTAAATTTGTAACACCATACATATCGCTAACATTGCCTGTAATTGTGACATCCTTACCATTACTTGCTGTTATATCTGAATTCATCCCTACATTAATAGTGCCGCCAACATTCTCAATCGCTAAGAATGAACTGCTACTATCTGTTGGACCCGTAATATTTGCCGATTCAATAGTAACAACATTATCATTATTTGCGTCATTTTCTGTTCTTATGGCAGCACCCGATGCTGCATTAGCAATTGCTATATTTGCTTTTCCATTAACAGTTACTTTACCACCAGCCCCATCATAATCATAACTATTAATACCATAAATATATTCTTCATTATCTTCTGAAACATTGACTGCTATGTTCATATTCCCATTAACAGTAAGAACACCACCATCCTCTACAAGAACTCCACGATCAGCACTATTATCAGCAGTAGATGTGGTGTTTATATTAAGATTATCTGCAGTTATAGTAAGGTCGTCATTTGTATATACACCATAAATTCCCTGACTATCCGACGGTTGCTCTTCAGAAGAAATTGAAAGGTCCTGCCCACTCGCATCAATGTTAATTGAATTTCCATTACCTAAAATGCCCCCCACAACATTTTTTTCGTCTTCCGTTCCAATGCTCGTTGTTGCTGCACTCTCAGAAATTAAAATCTGACTGTCCTTATCGAATGTATACAGATCATTTTTCAGGACACCTGCATTGACATATTCCGTATCTATATCATCTTGACCAGTGATTGGGGTGTTAAAGATTAATCTTTTCGAAGGAACTACATAACTGCCTTTCCCATTACTTTCCTGGAACGTAATATCTCCCGTCTTAACTTCAGCAGACGAAGCGGTAAGTCCTTCAGCAATCTTTACCGTTCCCGTCAAATTCTTTTCGCCGCTGGCAAAAGCACTGTATGTTAATTTCCCTGCCAAAGTGTTAAGGACGGCTGCTACCTGTTCATCATCAGTGGTAGTAATATTGCTGCTGTCAGTAATCATATTTACAGCAGAACCTGTTGCTGCTTTATTTATAATGGTATCGCCAGCTGCATAATCATCAGCCGTTGTGCCATCATCAGTATGAGCGTAGAAAATATTAGTGCTTCCACTGTAATTATCGATAGTAAGAGTTTTTGCATCCTTCTGGAAGATGTTTCCTTCATGTCCTTCTGTACCGCCTGTAAAGTTCAGAACATGAGAACCGTTAAAGGTATTTCTCTGACTTTCATCAGGGGTAATGCCTCCCTGTACCTCATTATTCCAGATGGCACCATTCTGCAGCCAAAGATTAAAATTACCTGCATCATGTGCTGTATAGCCACCACTGCCATAATCATCTTTATCAACAATATAAGTCATGGCCCCGGTCCAGGAAGAATCGCCTGTGGTAAATGCAGCGTTAATAACCCCGCTGTTTTCGAAATCTATCAGTTCCCCGCCAGAATATTCTACAACTTTCTTTCCATATTCTTTTGTCAGGTAGAAATCCCCTACTACATTAGTAACATTAGAGCCAGGCTGCCCTTCCTCCATATTCAGATTGACTGTTCCTTTGTCTACTCTGACAGCAGAATAGTTTTTATCATGCTCAGGATTAGCTTCAGCCGTTATAGAGCCACCTGCTACGGAAATCGTAGAATCTGCGCCAACCGTGTATAGTGCTGCTCCTTTGACATGCTCAATATCGACACTGCCATTGACAGTTACGGCACTTCCATTAGCTACTGTTTTAATGCCTGCATTAGCCGGGGTTTGCGCGCTAATATTTTTACTGGAAGCTCCTTTAATCGTAAGCGGCCCATTAATGATTACATCAATCGCGCTGTCACTGCCAGCGCTGCCACCTCCAAGGACATTAATTCCAACAACTCCGCTTCTCCCGGTATTGCTTAATGCTTCAATGACAACCGGATTATCAATAGTAAGACTGGAATTATTGCCGCCAACATAAATGCCGTTCACTGCTCTCGTATCATCAGGATGGCTTGCCTTCAAGGTCAACTGTTTCTTCGAATCTGAGTTCTTGATTTGAATAGACTGATTTGCTCCCAAAACAATGGCACTGGCTACTCCGCCGTCTCCTTGTGCATTCAATGTTAAGTTGTGTCCATTCATATCAACTACCATCGGCTTTTCTTTAGATGCGGTTTCACTGCTGCCAGCATAAAGAGCCGAGATGAGCATGGAGCTACCGCTGCCTTGTACATTCTTTTCCGAAGCAGTGGCTGTGTAATCATTAGTCAATGTAGTTGTTTCGGTAATAGCACCGCCTTCATTATCATCTGATTTTACATAGGTTCCCTTGCCTGTGCCATCAGAGAAAACAATATCTCCTGTTTTCAGTGCAGCAGATGAAGCCGTTAAGCCATCTGCTATCTTGACTTTCCCTGTCAAATTGTTTTCACCGTTGCCAAAGCCGCTGTATGTTAATTTCCCTGCCAGTGTGTTCAATGCACCAGCCACCTGATCGGTATCCTGCATATTAATTCCGTTGTTGGCAGTAATCATATTTACAGCAGATCCCGATGCTGCCTTTTTTATAACGGTATCGCCGGCTGCATAATCAGAAGCATTCGTACCGTCACTGGTATGTGCATAGTAAATATTTGCATACCCGCTGTAATTATCGATTGTCAGAGGATTGCTGTCGTTCTGGAAAATATTTCCTGCTGTTGATTCACTTGTGCCGCCAACCAGTTTCGTTACAAGGCTTTTTCCACCCGCACCAACATCCTCGTTGTCATTCTTGTAGCGGGTATTGTTGGCAGCATTAAACCATTCAGCACCATTTTGAAGCCATACGTTTGCAGTGCCACCATTATCAACAATACCATTCAAGTAAGAATCTGCCGTGGTCAGGGCTGCGTTGACGGTACCGGTATCAAGAGCAAAGATATCCCCATCAAGCTGCACGGTATTTGCTCCCGGGCTATTCCCGGTTGTACCTGTATTAACATTAATTGTCCCCTGGTAAGCCCCCAACGTATAGTATCCATAATTAGTGTTTTTCGGAACTACTATATGACCACCACCAATAGATACCTTGCTATCTTTTGCATTGGTAGTAATACCATTGCCATACACAGATAATTTCGCGTTTCCAGTTACCGTTACTTCACTCTTATCGACAGACGTAAGAATACCGGAATTATTAAAGCGGGAATAAACATTTTCCTTATTAGCAGGAATTCCCCAAGTATCTTCATTTTCTCCCGCAATAACAACATCTCCATTAAGAGTAATTTTAGATGTTTGCGTAGTTTCATTACTAGCCTCGCCCCAGCGGTCTGTCTTCTGGATAGCAATACCATTACCGCCATATCCGCCTTTCATGGCAATATTGGTATCCCCGTTAATGGTAATGCTGCTTGCAGCATCTTTTGCAGCATCATTCCAAATAGCATTTGTTAATGAATTTCCGTTTTCATATCCGCTGGTAACAATATTTGTCTGTGCTGCATTAATTGTGACGCTCTTTCCTTTACCCGCATAAACACCGACCGGACTGCTGACATAATTATTTGCCCAAAGTGTCAGAGTATGGTCTCCGGCATTTACCGTTATGTCATTACCATCAGATGCATAAATATCTGCTGAGATATTATTTTTGAGATCTCCTGTCCGGGTAATTCCTACGCCAACAACTTCATCTTTTGTAAATGTATATGTGCTGTAATCAGTGGTTTCAGAAGCATAGGTACCCTTATCTTTTGCCTCCACACCTGTAATTTCTATATGTCTCGTAGGCGTTGCCAAAGAGGTATCAGGATTAATGATTTCCATTGCACTTTCCGAAGAGGATGTAAGTCCTTCCGGATTATACATTGTAAGCTGGACCAAATCTCCATTAATACGATCTGAAGGAATCATGGCAACAGAATTGAACTGATAGAACTGCTGATCCGTCGAAAAATCTTTGCTTTCCCAAGTATACGCAGGAGTTGTACTGCCATCCGTATATACAGACAAGGTATTTCCCATTTCCAGCCATAAACGTTTAGTGTAGTATTCTGCGTTAAGTTTACCGAACCAGCCTTCCTGGGAACCGCTAATGATTTCCTCCCACTGCTCCTTGTTCCCATTCGTTAAATTGGCCATCGTAGTTTTATACACTTTGGAATTGATGGCACTGCCACCATCACCAATATTATAGGTGAGGATATACACAGTACCATTTGGGAGCACCTTTACATCCCTGAAATCGTAAGGCACGTAATCCGGTTTCCGAATTACAGTAGATGTAGGATTTAATTTACCAGGCGAGGCAACTTTATTGATGGTAATTGCAGTATCCGCGTTACCGGATCCAAAATTCTGATATCCACCAATGGCACTCAAAACAAATTGATTATTATATTGATTAATTCGCACAGAATCTGTATTTTTCCCGATTCGTGAATACGAGGAATATGTTAGTTTTCCATCAGAGCCAATTTTATACTGCATAAGATAGCCATTATCGTAATCGTCATATCCTCCCTGTTTATTTACATTAACAGCCGCATAGAGATAACCATCATCAAGAGTTGTAATAAGCCCCTCTCCGTGCATTGCTGTAGCATCTGTATAACCGGCTGCTGCGCCATCTGCAGTATACTTAATAATATCTTCCTTCAGGTTTACAACATTATCCGTATTTTCTTTTAATTCAGTACCCTCAAGAGTCGCTGCACCAATTTTCCCATTGTCATAACCAGTTGCATACACGTATCCGTTATATCCTGCAGCTGCATGAGCATTTGCTACCGCAGTAATTTTTCCTGACGGGGCGGATGTATCATCCCATTCTCCCTGTCCATTAATCAGCCTGCTATTAAGCAAATCAGTAGTGCTATATGTATACTGACGCAGATACAAGTCTCCTTCTCCGTTTACCCACAAAGGATACAGAGCTGGATCTTGATTAAGCCCTGTCAGGTCTCCTGCGGATGCCTTGGCATCTACATGGGTCGTGACTTTAGACCCTGTAATACTCCCCAGCTGACTATGAGCATAATCAGATGGAATTGCTGCCACCAGATTGGCAGCAGAAGCAGTGTTTCCTCCCACAAGTGCTCCCAAAACCAATGCTGTCAGCATCAGTGCATTGCGCTTAGTTCCTTCCCTCATTTCCAATGTCTCCTTTCTTAGAACTGATATCGAACAGTTGCATAATATGTCCTTCCCTGATGGGGAAATTCCGGATTAATATATCCCGGGATAGTAAAGGCAATCTGGCTTCTAATTTTTTGCTTCGGACCATGATTGAAGATATCATTGCAGCCTACGGTAATTTGCCAATCATCGGATGGCTTCCATTTAACCCCGGCATTATATACTGTCAAAGAGCTAACCGGCCGTCCTGAAAGAATAGCATATTCACCGCCTCTACTATCTTTGCTGCTGCTGGTAAAGTAATCGTCTGTATAGTGCATTTCTCCGAATACCGCCCATTTCTTAGTAGGATAATAGGTTAGGCGTACATTACTTTCCCATTCAGGCTGGAATGTAGCCCAGACATCGGAATAATCATAATTGACCGCACTATTTTTCCTCTGTAGATGGGATTTCGTATACGTAGCCCGTACATCCAGCTCCACCTTGTCCCAATTAAAGGTAGACTGGAATTCAATTCCATGGACTTTCCCCCGGTTGTCATTCAAGTAAGACCAGTAATCTTTTCCGAAGCGCACAAGCTGAAGCATACGATCAGACTTACGCCAGAAAAAGGTCAGAGTGGTACTATTTCGGGCATGAAGTAAATTCCCATCCCAATCGACCGAGAAATCAAACTGTTTACCATATTCTGGTCTGGGGAATGCCGTGTTTCGTCCATTTTCATATGGAGCTGGTAAGATTCCCGCACCGTCCCCGGCAATTTCATACATGTTCAATAAGCGGAAATAGGTACCCACGGAGGACCGAAGTTTCAATTTATCATTGATAGTTTTCTTTATCCCCATCTGCCAGGTTACTTTGTCATCCGTTTGTTGATCTTTAGGGTGAATCCAGTGATAACGCCTTTTCTGGTTTACATCAAAACGTTTTCCGTCGCTGTAACCTGTAATAGAGGAACGATTGTACCGGATACTTGGCGTGAACTGCCAAGTTCCTGAGGTAATAGTATCTTGAAGCTGTATATTTAAAATATCCTGATCATATCGGTTTCTGGTTTGTCCCAATACACCAGCGAGATCCGAGTCCCCCAAGACTTTATCCATCAGAGAACCATCAACATGGAGCCGTTCGTGAGAATAGTTTGACTGAAAATCAAGCATATTGTTTTCTGACAATCTATAAGTCCCATCAATCTGGAAATTATATTTATTCGAAGTATATTTGCTCCATTCACGAAGCGGGATATTCATCAATTCGAAATCCACGCCAGAAGCGTCTCTCATGATATTTTCCGCACGATAGGATTTTTTCTGGTGCGTGTAGTCTGCCATCCATCCCCATTCCAGATTTCCATTATCATGTCTGTTTTGTACGAGAAGTTCTGAGTTTGTCAATTTCTGATGACGAGCATCGAAATACATCGTGTCATAAAGATCGGTATTATAATGGACAACAGCTGAATTGGCGTCTCCGCCCCAAAGACTGTCAGGAAGATACCTGTCAATATGGTTCCAGGCACCTTTTACCATCCATGTATTATTTTGCCATTTCACAAAGGCACTGCTATTTTCATAGCTATTGTATTTACGCCATCGCGCCTTCTGCTCTGCTTCACTTAATTTTTTCTTTCCCTCTTTTACTTTAGCTGCATCTGCAGCATAGCTTGGATCGCCCTCTATAATTGCTCTTTTCCGAATAGTTTCTGTTTCTGCCTCCGTATTACGCTTAATATAATGCTCTGCAATTTTTTCTTTATCTTCATCAGTAATGGTTACTCCATAGCCATAGACGTCACCATCCCAGTTAATAGTCACTATGTCATGAAGCCAATTTTCGTCAACTCCTACTGCCGCATAACGCTCCTTCAGTCCTGCAGCCTCAAAATCTTCATTACTAAACCTAAATCCGCTTCCTTCGACAAATTCTTTCGCCTTTTGTACTGCCTGATCATGTACATTATTTTCTAAAGCATCACTTCTAATAAATTTGTCCCATTCGGCAGGAGCTGTTTTGTAGTAATCTATAGCGGATTTATCAAGTTTCACATAGTAACTATTAGCGTTGTACCTGGTCCATGTAGTAATCTTATTTTCTGCAAAGTTATCCACGGATCGTTGAAACATAGCAATATCATGCTCAATATCAGGAATAGCACGTTCTGCAGCGTAGTTATCATACCTGAAGTCCCCGTCACTGGATTCATAATCGCCTGATACCATCAAATTGCCTGAACCAAGCGGCATGGTAACCGATCCGGAGATACTTTTTCCTCCATAGGAGCTCTTTCCAATTTCTGCCACCACATCTGGTTTTTTTGGCTTTTTCGTTACGATGTTAATAACGCCGCCAATAAAAAAGTTCCACCAAATCTGCTGGGAATATAACCACGGTAAACTTCGACTCTCTCTACGTTTTTAATTGGTATAGTGGAGATATCTACTGCTGAATCCCCACCTAAATTAGAAAGTACTCCGTCTACAAAAATTCCTACTTGCGCGGCAGTGGATCCGCGAACCGTAACCGTTGTATACTGCCCTTTGCCATTAACCTCACGGACATGAACGCCAGGCACTTCTTTTAACAAATCCGGAAGTGTCTTCTGTTCCCCTTTATATTTTGCCGGCTCGATGACTGTCACCGTCCCCGGAGATAACTTATCCTCCCATTTAGGTCGTGGTGCTTCTACCGTTACCGTCCCGAACGTATAAACATTTTCTGGGCCTATTTGTCCAACTTCTGCGGCGCTTACCGTGTAATAAGCTGATAACGAAGATAACACCAGTCCAGATAACAGCCCATACATATATTTTTTCATGAGTTTCTCCCTCTGCCCCCGGTGCTTCCCTATCAGGGGCATTTACGTTTTTACCTAGTAAAACCCATAATTGTTATTAATAAAAAGCTCGTGAAAATAAATGGAGTATGTTCAAGAATAATCATGTTCCCTCAAGATTTTCATCCAAATACCCACTTGTTTTCACAAGCATGCATATACAAGAAGAACAGACTTGGATAATTCTGCTGACAAAAATTATTTAATGATTTTTCCCACATCTGTTCATTTATCACATCTGTTCATTTATCGCATCTGTTCATTTGTATTATTGTTTGAACCTGTTTAATGCCAGAATGCAGCTCCTTTATTATTTAAGTTCACTCATAAGATCTTCATATTCAGCACTCAGAAGTTTTTCAACCTCATTAAGGAGCGCAATAACCAATGTGGGGTCAAAGTACTGTGCACCCGCAGGAATACTTACAGTGAGGAGTACATTCCCGGCTTCATCACAGGTAAATTTGAGCATTCTATACCGGTTATTCAAATCATTGAAATAAGAGGAGATTCTGTCTTTTTTCTCTTTGGCAACGATACCATCAGCCACCTGGAATTGAATAACAGCATATACACTGTTATCAAGAACAATCATGAAAGGAATTGGTTTTCCCTGGATCTGAAGATTGCTTCTATAAAGAACAACTTCCCCTTTTTCACCAGCATACTGTTTGCCGAAACCAGAAATTTTATTGGAATCCAAATATTTCTGGAATGCTTTATCCTTGCTCTGCACTACTGTCTCTTCAATTTTCCCTGTTGTTTTTGTTGCCATAATCATTCTCCTTTTCTTATGAATATATTTTCAGGTTCATTCCGGGTCTTCCCATATCCCAATAGGATGAATCCTGTATAAGAACATTATTTTGCCTTTACCCGTGCAATAACCTCGGGAGTAAGATCTTTCCCGCCATAAAGCCAGGCGCCTTCCTGTACTACAAAGTCAATATTGTTTTCCTTTGCCGCTGCGGCAATGGCGGAACGAATTTTGTTGATTGTGGGAACAATTTTGTTCTTCTCAATATTCTGCTGCTTTCTCTGGAGCTGTTTATTTAATCTATCTGCCAACGCTCTTTTATCCGCATCGGTCATCTTCTGCGATTTTTCATTAAATTCTTTCTGCAGAGAATTCTGCGTTTCGACTATTTCCCTCTGTGCTTCCACTAATTGTGGCGCCGCCTGTAATACCGCCGGATAATTTACATATCCATTCGCTGCATCAGACATTCCCGGAACACAAATAAATCCAGACATAAGTGCTCCAGCTAACAGCAATCTCTTAAACTTTTTCATAAAATTCCTCCTCAAATTATGAACTTTTCCCTGTCAGATAAAAAAAGAGCTATGAGGCAAATAACATAGAAAATAACATAGAAATAGCAATTTAAAACAATATAGTCACTTTTCCATCCTGGCTATTTCTATGCATGCGAACTCATAACTCGTAAGTTGTCATGTCTATAAAATAGTGTGGCACTCTGACTCGGATCATGGCTCATCAATTCCTTTGTGAAAGGCTTGCAATCGATCAGCTCCCCCTACAGTTGCGGGACAGTTTCGGATTCTCACCGAATTCCCCACTTGCTATTTTTACATTATTAAGTTGTAAACTTTATCTAAATTTATATTAGTCTATTCCACATTTATCTCTAATTTATATCCGACAATTCTATTTTACGTTATCTAATTAGATCCGTCAATTATGATTTTTAGTAAATTATTCAGAATTCATTCATCTTATTGAAATTTATCATTAAATGTTTGTATTTTTTCACTGATTTTATTTTAATAATATATAGTATACTATTCTTCTGCCACCTAAAAAAAATACCTTCCTCATTGAATATTTAAGATTTCTCTCATTTTCTAATAACGCCTTTATGTCTCTGAGACAGCACATATCACAAGTCTTTTCACAGATGGAGGTTGAAATAAATACATCCTCTTTTCCTCATTGATTTTATTCATAAACCCAATTTCCGATATTTGATATGAAAAAAAGGAGCATCAAATGATGCTCCTTGTCGATTAATTCTTATGACTATTATAAATTAATTTTTATCCGTAATATGCCTGATACCCTTGTCAGCAATGTCGTGACGATACTGCATGCCCATCCAGTGGATGCGGGAAACGCCTTTATAGGCTTTTTCCTTTGCTTCTTCCAGTGTCGGGGCAATGGCGACAACGTTCAGCACGCGGCCGCCATTGACGACGAATTCGCCGTCTTTCTTGGCAGTGCCTGCATGGAATACGATGCAGTCTTCTTTCTTCGCATCTTCAATGCCGCTGATGATTTCGCCGGATGTATGGGAAGCAGGATAACCGCCGGATGCCAGGACGACATCGACAGCATAGCCGTCTTTCCATGTCACTTCTTCGTGCGTGAGTTTTCCGTTGACGCAGTCGAGCATGATCTGTGCGAGATCGCCGTCGAGAAGCGGAAGTACAGCTTCTGTTTCCGGATCGCCGAAGCGGCAGTTGAATTCAACGACCTTCGGTCCTTCATCGGTGATCATGAGGCCTGCATAGAGGCAGCCTTTGAATGGATATCCTTCCTTCTTCATGGCAGCTGCCATCGGACGGAGGATTCTTACATTGGCTTCTTCAATGAGTTCGCGGGTCATGACCGGAGCAGGAGCATAGGCGCCCATGCCGCCGGTATTCGGGCCGGTATCCCCGTCGCCGATTCTCTTGTGATCCTGGGAGGAAACCATCGGAACGACTGTCGTTCCGTCGCAGAAGCAGAGAACGCTCGCTTCCTCGCCTGTCATGAATTCTTCAATGACAACGGAGCGGCCTGCATCACCGAAGGAATTGCCTTCGAGCATATCCTTGACGGTATGGGTAGCTTCTTCCAGATCCTTGGCAATGATGACGCCCTTGCCTGCTGCCAGTCCGTCAGCCTTTATGACGATTGGGAAAGACTGTGTCTTCAGGTATTCGACAGCTTTGTCTTCGTCAGTGAATACTTCGTAAGCGGCTGTCGGGATGCCGTATTTCTTCATGAGAGATTTTGCAAAGCTCTTGGAGCCTTCAATGCGGGCTGCCGCTTTGGACGGACCGAAGAAAGCAAGTCCTTCTGCCTCGAACTGATCGGCAAGGCCTTCGGTGAGAACCGTTTCCGGTCCTGCTACGGTCAAATCGATCTGCATGAGTCTTGCGAAATCCAGAATATCTTCATTGCTCTTTACCGGAACGAGAGAGGCGATGTCTGCCATGCCTTCATCGCCCGGGACTGCATAAAGTTCTGTAACGGAAGGACTCTGGGAGAGCTTCCAAAGCAGCGCATGTTCGCGTCCGCCGCTTCCAATAACCAATACTTTCATTTAAACTTCCTCTCTTAGCTGTGACGGAAATGACGGTGACCGGTGAATACCATGGCAATGCCGTACTTGTTGGCCATATCGATGGATTCCTGATCTCTGATGGATCCGCCTGGCTGAATAACAGCGGTGACGCCTGCCTTGCCTGCGGCTTCAATGGTATCGCCGAACGGGAAGAATGCATCGGAGCTCATGACGGAGCCCTTGGATTTTTCTCCTGCTTCAGCAATGGCAATGTCAGCTGCGCCGACGCGGTTCATCTGTCCTGCACCGACGCCGAGTGTTACGTCCTTGCCGGTCAGAACGATGGCATTGGATTTGACATGCTTGACGATCTTCCATGCAAATTCCAGTGCCTGCCATTCTTCTTCTGTCGGAGCGCGGTCGGTAACTACCTTGCAGTCTTTTCTTGTTTCAGCGCTGTTGTCCGGTGTCTGTACGAGAAGTCCGCCGGAAACCTTGTGCAGCTGGAGTTCTTCTTTTTCGGAAGCCGGTACTTCGATCAGACGGATGTTTTTCTTCGTGCTGAGGATGTCGAAAGCTTCCTTGGAGAATTTCGGAGCCATGACGACTTCAAAGAAAATCGGCTTCATAGCTTCAGCGGTCTCCTTGTCGCATTCACGGTTCATGGCAACGATGCCGCCGAAAGCAGATTTGCTGTCAGCGTCGAAAGCTCTCTGGAATGCTTCAAGAGCTGTGCTTCCAAGAGCGGTGCCGCATGGGTTCGTATGCTTGACAATGACGCATGCCGGCTGGTCTTTCCATTCGCAGGCAAGATCCCAGGCTGCTTCCATATCAACGATATTGTTGTAGGAAAGTTCCTTGCCGTGGAGCTGCTTGGCAGCAGCGATGCCGCCTGTTGCTTCCGGATCCTTGTAGAAAGCAGCTTTCTGATGCGGGTTTTCACCGTAGCGCAGGTCCTGCAGCTTGACATAGGCCATGCTGTAAATATCCGGCAGTGTATCTTCTGTGCCGTTGACCTGTTTTGTCAGGTAGTCAGCGATAGCACAGTCGTAAAGGCCTGTGTGGAGGAATGCCTTTCTGGAGAGATCCAGACGGAATTCTTCAGTCAGCTGGTCATTTTTAATTCTTTCAAGAATGTCATCATACTGCTTGGGGTCGACAACAACAGCAACGTACTTATAGTTCTTTGCTGCTGCACGGACCATGGACGGGCCGCCGATATCGATGTTTTCGATAGCTTCAGCTCTGGTGACATCAGGTTTTGCAATGGTTTCCCTAAACGGGTACAGGTTGACGGCTACGAGGTCGATGCCGGTAATGCCGTGTTCCTTCATGGCCTTGACATGTTCCGGGTTGTCACGGATAGCAAGGATGCCGCCGTGGATCATCGGATGCAGTGTCTTGACTCTGCCGTCCATCATTTCCGGGAAACCGGTAACTTCAGAAACAGATTTTACAGGAATGCCTGCATCTGCGATTGCCTTCATGGTTCCGCCTGTGGAAATGATTTCCACGCCGAGTTCATGAAGTCCTCTTGCGAAATCTACAACACCTGTCTTATCAGATACGCTGATAAGCGCTCTTTTGACTGCCATTATAACTCCTCCTTTGTGAACGGCCCGTTTCCGGGCGATACTATGTGAATCTGAAATCATCAGATATTCAGTCTGAATTAATGGTGGCCGTGCATGCCGGAAACATGATGTCCTTCAATCGTAAGCTCATCCCTGCAGTAGGCAGCGACAGCGCGGACGTAGGAAGGATGCTCCTGTTCCAGGATGCGTGCGGACAGCGTGTCTTCCGTATCATCATCATAGACGGGAACGGCAGTCTGCGTGATGATCGGGCCGTCATCAAGGCCCGTTCCGACAAAGTGGACCGTGCAGCCTGCAACTTTGACGCCGGCTTCAATGGCCTGTCTCTGGGCATGGAGCCCGCGGAAGCTCGGAAGCAGAGCCGGATGGATGTTGATGATCCGGTTCGGGAATGCATGGATCAGATTTTCCCCGCAGATTCTCATGTAGCCGGCAAGGCAGATGAGATCGGGCTTATATGATGCGGCTGCTTCGAGGAGGGCATCATTGAAAGCTGCCTTGTTCTCGAAGGATTTTAATTCGATGACCGTGGAGGGTACATTCCAGCGTCTGGCTCTTTCAAGAACCTGCGCTCCTGCGTGATCACAGATGACGCCAACGACCTCTCCGTTGACTATCCCGTTTTCGCAGGCCTCATGGATGGCCTCGGCGTTTGAGCCGCGGCCTGATGCAAATATTACAATTCTCTTTTTGTTCATACACGAAATCCTCAAAGTAAATAGTTCCTGTCAGCCAATTCCTGTTTTCAACAAAGACTGACCTGGCAAGCTGGCAGCATTCCATCTAAAGGCAGGAAATTTTGCCTGATTTTATGGTTGCCTTTCATATGGAAATCCAACTGATTATAGCATTTATCTGATACGGGAAAATATCTGGAGCGGCGCTCTGCGCCTTCCCGCCTGGTTTCAGATATGGCTGACAAACTCTTCGAGACAGTTCATTGCCTCTTCGATTTTCTCATCGGATGCCGCATAGGAAATTCTTACATATCCTTCGCCGCCGTTTCCAAAGACGGATCCTGGGATAATCCCCAGCCTGCCTTCCTTGGCCAGTCTTAATGCAAAAGCAAAGTCGTCTGTTCCAAATTCCTTCGGGATTTTGGCAAATACATAGAATGCGCCTTCAGGCACTGCCATTTCAAATCCCATCTTGCGCATGCGGCCCACCATATAATCTCTGCGGTGCCTGTATGCTTCCCTGAAGACAACCGGATCGTTATCTCCATGATTCAATGCTTCGACAGCAGCGGCCTGTGCGGAGTCATTGATGCAGGTCACCATAAATGCATGCATCTTTGTGACTGCACCGATCAGCGCGGAAGGTCCGGCCACGTATCCTAAACGATATCCGGTCATGGCATGGGACTTGGACAAGCCGGAAATCAGCAAAGTCTGTCCCGGAAGGCGGGTTGCCAGGGATGAATGCTCCGCATCATAAGTCAGTTCGGAGTAGATTTCATCCGCCAGAACCAGCAAATGATGTTCTTTCAGGATTTCAGCCAGTTCATCAAGCAGCTTGGCCGAATAGGAACGTCCTGTCGGATTCGACGGATAATTGAGGAGAATAGCCTTGACGCTGCTTCCTTCCTCTTCAAGCACCTTTTTCAGACGTTCCGGAGTCAGTACAAACCCCTCCGGAGCTGTATTGATCATGACAACCTCTGCTCCCGTAAGAGAAATGAGCGGGAAGTACAGCGGAAAAACAGGTGTCGGAACAAGGACCTTGTCTCCCGGATTCAGGAGAGCAAATGTGCAGGCAGCCAGTGCTTCTGTTGCCCCGACAGCAACTACGATTTCCGAAGCCGGATCATAATCGACATTTCTTGTGCGTTTCAGATATGCTGCGATGGCTTCCCTCAGTTCAATCTTTCCGGCTGACTGTGAGTAATGGGAATCGTCTTCTGCAATGCTCTTCACCGCAGCCATTTTGACATGGTCAGGCACAGCAAAATCCGGTTCGCCCAATGTTAATTTGATAATTCCCGGGACAGATGAAATTTCATTGTCAAATGCACGAATCGCTGACGGCGGTACCTCTGTCAGCTTCTGATTAATCATCCCGCTTAATTCTGAAATAACTGATGGCATACAATCTACCTCCTGTTTCCTGTCCATCGGGATCATGTCTCTCTGGAGGACAAATTCAGTTCTATTATAAAATTACTCTTCTGCAGTCATGCGGTATTCTAAGAATTCAGTAATGGCTGTTATTCCCTTTTGGATAGCCCCTTCCTTAGGGCTCATGGAAGCTTCATGAAGCTGGGCTCCGCCATCAACGCCCAGCCAGAACATGGTTCCAGGGAACTGATGCAGAAGATAACCGAAGTCCTCTCCTGTCATGGCAGGCGGCACTTCCTCATAGACTACATCAGGATTCTTCTGCATGAATCCGATGAAGCGCTTCGTCAGCACGGGATCATTTTCAACAGGGAAATATCCGCCCTGATTGAGTCCCAGCCTGACTTCCACTTCAAAGCTTTTTTCAATTCCTTCGCAGATTTCCTGAACACGTTCCTTGATCTTTTCAATCATCACCTGTGTCAGGCCGCGGATCGTTCCTTCAAGGCGCGCATGGTCGGCAATGACATTCCTGATTGTGCCTGCCTCGAATTTTCCAAGGGTAATGACCCCTGATTCTATCGGATTGATCGAGCGGGAAATGATTGTCTGGATCTGCATGACCAGAGCGCTGGCAGCAACGACGGCATCCTTTGCATCCTGCGGGAATGCAGCATGGCCGCCTTTGCCGATCACATCGATATTGACTTCAGTCGTGCCGGCAAAGAGTGTTCCCATACGGCATCCGATGACCCCTGTCTGCATTTTCGGATTTACATGAAGTCCGTAGAATTCATCCGGACGCCATTCTCCTTCAAAGAGGCCGAGTTCATAGGCACGCTTCCCGCCTGCTTCGCTTTCTTCCGCAGGCTGGAAGAAGAACACCAGATTGTCCTTAGGCTGGTGGCTCGCAAAATAATCCAATACGCCAAGCGCGACTGTCATATGCATATCATGACCGCAGGCATGCATCTTTCCCGGATGCTGCGATGCGTACGGAAGTCCTGTCTTTTCATCAACAGGAAGCCCGTCGATATCCGTCCTGTACCCGATTGTCCGGGACGGATCGGATCCCTGCACTCTTACCAGTATCGCGGTCGGAAGTTCTTTCGGCTCCAGAATTTTCAAAAACTTCTGGTCCATCATGTCAATCACCTGCATGAGGAATGCATGTGTTTCCACTTCTTCCAGTGCGACTTCCGGTATCTGGTGCAGATGACGACGGATCGTGATCAGATCGTCCTCTTTGAGCATTACAGATTCCTCAATTCTTCTTCAAGACCGGTTTTTGATGTGGTCTTTGCGTCTACGTCCTTGATGTAGCGGGCAGGGGATCCTGCTACTACGGTATGAGGAGCAACATCATGAATAACGATGGCTCCTGCGGCAACGACTGCACCTTCACCGATGTGAACGCCTTCAATAACAACAGCATTGGCTCCGATCAGGACATTGTCATCGACACGTACCGGTTCAGCAGATGCCGGTTCAACAACGCCTGCCAGTACAGTACCTGCACCGATATGGCAATGCTTGCCGACGATAGCGCGTCCGCCGAGGATGGCTCCCATATCAATCATGGTGCCTTCTCCGATCTCAGCGCCGATATTGATGATAGCTCCCATCATGATGACGGCATTTTTTCCGATCAGTACCTGATCGCGGATGACAGCGCCTGGTTCGATACGTGCATTGATATTCTTTGTGTCCAGAAGCGGAACAGCAGAATTTCTTGCTTCATTTTCAATTCTGACTGCGTCAAAATCCTTTTCATGCTCATCCAAGAACGGCTTTACTTCTTTCCAGTCGCCAAAGAGGATTCCTGTCCTGCTTTCTACAAAGGCATCCACTCCTTCCGGATATGTCAGGGAGTCAAGGTTTTTTCCTTTTACATATACTTTGACAAATGTTTTCTTAGGAGCGCTGCCTATGAAATTGATGATGGACTGTGCATCTAATTGTGCCATAATATATCTCCTTTTCTTCTTATCTGCCTTGGGGCCATGCCCTTTCCTAAAACCAGGATATTTTTATTATATCGAAACCAGGGTAAGAATCGTATTCCCATGGATATATAATCATTTCAGGAAATTCTGGCACAAATTTTCAGTTCGGCTGCCCTTCTTCCGCGCGGGCAGCTCATATTTTCAGATGGTTTTTAATGAAAAGCCAGACTCCGCTCAGAAGTCCGGCTATCATTTAAGGCAATTATTTATTAAACAAGCCGCCCGTCACAATGACGTCCTGGCTGCCTTCAGTAATTTCGCCGACTTCGTAAACCGGTTCATTGATGGAAGCGAGGATTTCCTTTGCCTTTTCTGCTTCCTCGCGGGTGAGAATCAGGAGCATGCCAAGACCGCAGTTGTATGTGCGGTACATTTCATGCGGATCGACGCCTCCCAGATTCATCAGGAACGGGAATACAGGAAGCATCGGCCAGAGATCGGCATTCAGTACAGCGCGGGTGCCCTTTGGAAGGACTCTCGGGATGTTGTCGTAGAAGCCGCCGCCTGTAATATGGACGAGGCCTTTGACATCAGCGCCCTTCAGTACCGGCAGGACCGGTCTTGAATAGAGGCGGGTCGGTGTAAGGAGAACTTCTCCCAGCGGCTTGTCGAAGCCTTCATACGTTTTCTTCAGGTCCAGGTTGTTGTCCTCGATGATGCGGCGTACGAGGGAGTATCCGTTGGAATGGACACCGGTGGACGGAAGTCCGAGAATGACGTCGCCAGGAGCGATCGTTTCGCCGGTGATGAGGTCTTTCTTGTCTACGATGCCGACAGCAAAGCCTGCTACATCGTAATCGCCTTTGGCATAGAAGCCTGCCATTTCAGCAGTTTCGCCGCCGAGGAGTGCGCAGCCGGATTCGATGCAGGCATTGGCAACGCCCTTGACGATTTCAGCCATCAGCTCCGGTTCGAGCTTGCCGGTTGCAATGTAGTCCAGGAAGAAGAGCGGTCTTGCGCCCTGTACGAGGACGTCATTGACGCTCATGGCAACGCAGTCCTGGCCGATGGTATCATGGATGCCCATTTCAATAGCAAGACGCAGCTTTGTGCCTACGCCGTCAGTGCCGGATACGAGAACCGGATCATCTGAGAGTTCATCCTTCAGGCGGAAAAGGCCGCCAAAGCCTCCCAGATCTCCCAGAACGCCTCTGGTGTATGTTGCCTGGACTGATTTCTTGATCAGTTCCACTTCTCTTTCGCCAGCATCGATATCAACGCCGGCTTCCGCGTAAGTCAGGCCTTTTTTCTTTTCAGTCATGTCCCTATTCTCCCTTGTCCTATTCTTCCTCTTCCATGCCGCCCAGACTGTTGTTCGGTACGGGTTCCGGATAAATGCCGTCGAAGCAGGCAAAGCACATATCCGTCTTCTTCAGTGTGGAAATCGATTCAGCGAGGCCTTCCTGCGAGAGGTAATGGAGCGCATCAGCGCCGATCATCTTGCAGATTTCCTCTGTTGAATATTTAGCGGCGATCAGCTGCTTTCTTTCAGCGGTATCAATGCCGAAGAAGCATGGATATCTGACTGGCGGCGAGCTGATGCAGAGTTTGATTTCCTTGGCGCCTGCGTTTCTCAGAAGGTTTATGATGATGCCGCTTGTCGTGCCGCGGACGATGGAGTCATCGACGAGGATGATCCTCTTTCCTTCGACATTCATGCGGATCGGGTTCAGCTTCATGCGGACGGCTCTTTCACGCTGCTTCTGTCCCGGCTGGATGAAGGTGCGTCCCATGTACTTGTTCTTGAGAAGGCCTTCCACGAAAGGAATGCCGGAAGCCTGGGCATATCCCAGAGCTGCCACGTTGCCGGAGTCCGGCACGCTCATGACGACGTCTCCGTCGAAATGGGTTTCTTCCCAGAGCTTTTTGCCCATATTGAGGCGGGCCTGGTAAATATCCTGTCCGTTCATGATGGAATCCGGACGGGCGAAGTAAATATATTCGAAGGAGCAGATTCCGTGACGGTGATTTTCCACCGGACAGTACATGGTGGAACGGACGCCGTTGTCATCGATGGAAACGATTTCGCCCGGAAGGATGTCCCTGACGAATTTCGCATCAATGGCATCAAGCGCCGGTGTTTCAGAAGCCAGCACCCAGCCCTTTTCCGTCCTGCCCAGTACGAGCGGGCGGTAGCCGAAAGGATCGCGGCAGCCGTAGAGCGCATCATTCGTGCATGCTACGATAGCATATGCGCCATGGATTTCATCCATCAGTTCAATAAACTTTTCTTCTTCTGTTTTTCTGCGGCTTCTTGCCAGAAGCTTGATAATGACTTCGGTATCCATGGAAGTCTGGAACGTGGAGCCTTCCAGAAGCAGTCTTCTGCGAAGGTTCTTCGTGTTGACCAGATTGCCGTTATGTGCCAATGCCATCGACCCGTCTATGCTGTCAGCCTGCAGCGGCTGCACATTGGCAGGAATCGAAGAGCCTGTGGTGGAATAACGTACGTGTCCGATACCGATATGCCCATCCTTTTCAGGTAAATGGCGGAAAACTTCGGTAACGAGTCCCATACCGCGGAAAGTCTCCATAACCTTTCCGTCAGACACTGTGATGCCGGCGCTTTCCTGGCCGCGGTGCTGGAGTGCGAAAATCCCGTAATAGGTCTCGGCTGCAGCAGACAATTCACGGTCAAAAATGCCAAATACCCCGCATTCTTCATGGGGCTTGTCATCATAGATATCAATACTTTTATACATTCCGGAATTCTCCTGACTTTCTGTAAACAGCAGGAGGGATGACCCCTCCCATTTTTTCTGGGGAGCACCCGCCAGAGCGGGATATAAAATGCGGCGGCTTTCCTCCCCGCTCCCGGGCGGAAGGAAAGCCTTTCCCGCACTCTGTAAATACGATCTTAGAACTTGATGCCGGTCAGAAGTTCATAGGCTTCTTTGTAAATGGCAATCGTCTTGTCGATGATTTCCTGCGGAACGGTATCTCCAGGATGAGCCTTGAGGTAGTCTCTCAGGAACTGCTTGTCGAAGGACGGCTGGCCGTGGCCTGCTTCATAGCCCTTTGCCGGCCAGAAGCGGGAGTTGTCCGGTGTCAGCATTTCGTCGCCCAGGACAATGTTTCCTTCTTTGTCGAGGCCGAATTCGAATTTGGTATCAGCGATGATGATGCCTCTTTCGAGAGCATAGTCAGCGCACTTGTTGTAAAGAGCGAGTGTCAGTTCAGACAGTTTTTCCATGTATTCTTTGCCCTTGCCCGGGAAGAACTTTTCGACCCATTCCACGCCTTCTTCCATGGAAATGTTCTGGTCATGTTCACCGACAGGAGCCTTGGTGGACGGGGTGAAGATCGGCTGCGGAAGCTTCTGGCATTCCTTCAGGCCTTCCGGAAGAGTGATGCCGCAGACTTTGCCGTCTTTCTGGTATCCTTCCCAGCCGGAACCTGTGATGTATCCGCGGACGATGCATTCTACCGGGATCATGTCGAGTTTCTGTGTCTTCATGGAACGGCCTTCAAATTCTTCAGTCTGGAAGAATTCCGGCATATCCTTTGTGTCGATGGAAATCATGTGGTTCGGAACGATGTCCTTTGTGAAATCGAACCAGAATTCAGACATGCGGTTCAGAACGACGCCCTTCTGCGGGATCGGGTCTTTCAGAATGTTGTCGAAAGCGGAAACGCGGTCAGTGCAGACCATAACGAGGCTGTCGCCCAGATCATAGAGTTCACGTACCTTGCCGGATTTGAATGGTTTGTATTCTTTCATTTCGTTTTCTCCTTTGGAGGCCTTCATTAACGGCCCAATTCCTTCTGCAGTTTTTCATCTTTTCTGTAAATTTCAGCAGCGGCTTCTTCGCGGTATTCCTTGTACTTTCTGTACAATTCACGATCGGAGACAGCTCCGATTTCAATAGCGAGGAAGGCTGCATTCTTCGTGCCGTCAATGGCAACGGTAGCTACCGGGATTCCGGATGGCATCTGCACAATGGAGAAGAGCGCATCCATACCGTCGAGCTTTGCGCCGGAGAGCGGTACGCCGATGACTGGTCTTAAAGTCAGGCTGGCTACCACACCCGGAAGGGCTGCTGCCATGCCAGCGCCGGCAATGAATGCGCCTGCGCCTTTTTCTTCTTCTGCCGCAACAAATTCAGCCAGTTTCTTTGGCGTGCGGTGAGCGGAAGCAATGGCAACGTCATATGTAACGCCGAATCCGTCCAGGATTTCAAATGCTTTTTTCATGGCCGGCAGGTCGGAGTCACTGCCCATAACGATTCCTACATGCATTGTAATATCCTCCCTCTTTACGGCTTAGCCGTATAACAAAAAATCTCCTCTTTAGGGGTACACTATGCCAAAGACACAGACCCCCGTAAGAGGAGTGGTTTACAAGACCTGAAGAAACACACGGCAACAGAACAGGTCATTCGGGATACGATTCCATACGCCCGGATGCCTTCGGAAAGCAGGACCATTTCAGTGGACATCTTTTCTCCTCTCCGTAGTGAGATAAAAAAGCCTGCGCGCACAAACCTGCACAAGCTTCGACGATCACCACGCTCTATTACTCGCGTTCTTTAATCATTCTAATATTTCCCTTTTACCTTGTCAATAAAAATTGACTGTAAAAAGGTACCATATATGGCAAGACAACATGATTATAATGCATATCTTACCAATTCTTTATTTTTCCTAATGATTCTCTCGTCATGCATTCATTTCCATGAGAGAGTTCGGAAAGAATCAGATTTTTGACGGTTCGGTCAGATGCTTTTCTTCTTCATACCTGTCAATCGTCTCATCGAATTCCTTCTCGGTAAGTGCCTTCATGATTTCGCGGCGAAGGGCAGCGGCTTCAGGAAGTCCGTGGAAATAGCGGCTTGCATGCGCACGCATTTCGCGGACGGCTGCATTCTCCCCCTTCTCAATGACAAGGCCGTGAAGATGCTCCCTTGCCATGGCAAGGCGTTCCTCCCAGGAAGGCGGATCAATGATATCTCCATTTTCAAGGTATGCATTCACTTCCTTGAACACCCAGGGATTTCCCCAGGCAGCACGGCCGATGGCAACGGCGGCGCATCCTGTTTCTTCCAGAAGCGTTTTGGCAGAAGGACCGTCTACGACGTCCCCGTTTCCAATGACCGGGATCTTAACCGCCTTGACGACTTCGGCAATCTTCTTCCAGTCCGCCTTTCCTGTATAGAAATCTTCCCTTGTGCGTCCATGGATAGTAATGGCTGCTGCCCCTGCCTCTTCGACGGCTTTGGCAAGTTCCACGCAGTTTTCCGTATCCCTTGTCCAGCCAAGACGCATCTTGACCGTGATCGGGATATCCACAGCATCTGCCATGGCCTTGACGATAGAAGCGGCCAGCGGCACATTCTTCATGAGCGCTGATCCGTCGCCGTTCTTGACGACCTTCTGCATCGGACAGCCCATATTGATATCAATGATATCAGGACCCGCCTTTGCCATCTCGCGCGCCCCAAGCGCCATGATTTCAGGATCGCTTCCGAAAAGCTGGAGAGCTACCGGATGTTCATCCGGATCGATCTTCAGCATGTCTTCTGTCTTTCCGTTTTTATAATACAGCCCCTTGGCGCTGACCATTTCCGCTGTCGTCATCGCTGCGCCGAAACGCCTTGCTATGACACGGTACGCCAGATCGCTGACGCCCGCCATCGGAGCCAGTACGGCCCAGCCGTCAAGCTTGACGGTACCTATGACTGGTTTATCCATAATTCCCTCCCATTTCCGAAAAACATGTATATTGTACCATAGAAGGTATGCTCCTCCAAATAAATACAATATAAACGGACAATAAAAGAGCCCTGGCAAAATGTGAATCCTGTGAATCCATTTCACCAAAGCCCTTATATATATTTTACTTATTATAATTACCAAGGAATGTTTTGAAGAAATCAACAGGCATGAAGAGCTTGTCTACCGGCATCCTTTCATCCACCTGATGGGCTTCGCCCCATTTCGGTGTCTTTACGCGGCCGGAGAAGCGGAAAACAGCCGGGGATACTTCGGCATAGTTTCTGGAATCTGAAGCACCGAGCATGAGTTTTGGCACGATGGCTGTCTTTTCTCCATAGACTTCATGGATCGTATCACAGAGGAGTTCATAGACATCGCTGTCCGTGCTTCCTGCCCGTTTTGGATTTTCAGCAAAAGGAACTTTGACAAGGACGCCTTCGGGAATAATGGATTCCAGGTACTTCTTGACGGATTCCACGGTATCACCCTGAAGGATGCGGACACTCATCGTTGCCTCTGCATGGGACGGAAGGACATTGGCCTGCGCGCTGCCCTCTGCCATCGTTACGGCAAATGTCGTATGAAGCATGGCATCCAGTGTCCTGTCTTTGGAGGCGAGCTTCTTGAGCTTTTTGAAATACTTGCCCGGGTGGCGGTACACCTTGGCCGTCTTCTTGTCCTTGAAACGCGCTTCAGCCTTGAGGAAGGCTTTGACGAGCGGCGTCAAGCGGTAGGGCATCGGATGTTCTTCGACAGAGGCGACGGCCCTTGCAATATCGCCAAGCACTGTTCCTTTTCCGGGGCGGCTGGCATGTCCGCCATCACCGTCCTTGTAGAGGACGAATTCATTCGGCGCTTTTTCTGCCAGTGCGACTTCCGCCCTCACGCCGCTTTCATTGTCGATGATATTTCCGCCTTCATCAAAGATGCAGGCCAGCTCGACGCCGTTTCTCTTCAGGTATTCTGCCGCCAGAATGGATCCTTTCTTGTCCGGTGTGCACTGCACTTCCTCATTGTGGCCAAAGGATAGGTAGATATCAAAGGAAGGTTTGAAATGTTCTTCCAGAAGTTCCTCGATGGCATCCATTTCGGCCGAGAGGAGCGACTTGCAGTCTTCCGATCCCCTTCCCCAGAGGAAACCGTCTTCCACCTCGCCCGCAAAGGGCGGATGGCTCCACTGTTCTTCGCGGCCTGCCGGCACGACATCCTGATGCGCCATCAGAAGGACAGGCTTTCTGTCCGGATTTTCAGACGGCCAGCGGAAAAGAAGGCTCGCCTTCCCGATCACCGTCAGTTCCAGTTTCTGATAGATCATCGGATATGTCGTCTGAAGGTACTGATGCAGCTCATCAAACCTGCTCCAGTCCGTATGCTCATCATTCACGCTTGATACAGAAGGAATCTGTACCAGCCCCTGCAGATGGCGCAGGTACTTTTCATTCCGGGCGCTGATTTCGGCTCCCTTATTTTCCAAATCCATAGATCGTCCTTTCACAAAAAGAGGCGGGCCGCTTCCCTCGGTTGATCCGGGCTGCGATCCCGCCTCTTATTTTATACATATAATTATAATAAGGCTATCGTATCATTTAAACCGCCCAGAGGCAAATCTTACTTCTGTGCGTTGGCTTCATCCAGCTGATCGAAGAGGTTTCTGTGATACCATTTTTCAGAAATCTGCTTCAGAGTGCCGTCCTTGGAGAGTTTTTCCAGGGCAGCTTCGATTTCATTGGCCAGTTCCTTTTCATCCTTGTTGACGATGAGGACGGTTTCATTGACTTTGATCGGCTTGTCGAGAGCGACAAGGTCCAGCTTCATTGCTTTGGCAATGTCTTCTACACCGAGGTTGTTCGGGTAAACGAGTGCATCATACTGGCCGCTCTTCAGGGAGCTCAGACGTTCAGCCGGAGTCAGGCCGTCCTGGATCGGAACTTCATTCAGGATGTTGTTATGTTCCTTGTTCCAGTCTGTCAGCACTTTGTAGATGCCGCCGTTCGGTGTGTTCGGAACGAGCTTGCCGCCGCCCTTGATGACATCTTCAAGGCTGTGGTACTTCGCTGCGTTTTCCTTGGTCATGTATACTTCGACAGAAGATACGCCGATCGGTGTCTTCGGTACGATGTAGTCCTTTTCACGGCGCGGTGTGCGGTAGTAGCCGCCGGCTGCGACCTTGGCATCTCCGGATTCCATCATGACATCCTGTGTTTCCGGCGGAACAGCCTGGAGATCGAGGTGGTAGCCCTTGAGGTTCTTGTTGACGGCTTCCAGGATATCGTATTCATAGCCCTGTGTCTTGCCGTTTTCATCGGTCCAGGAAAGCGGACGTTCCGTGCTGGAAAGGACGACCTTCACGTGTTTCTTTCCGTCAGCTGCTGCAGAAGCTGCAGAAGAAGTTGCCTTCTTGTCTCCGCCGCATCCGGCAATGAGTCCTGCTGCAAGGGATGAAATAAGTGCTGCTGCTGCGATTTTTGTTTTCTTGTTCATAAAGTTTCCTCCTCGTTGCCTTCCGGCTGTTGATTGCTAAATAAAAAAGTCCCTGTCCTTTTCAGGACGAGAGACTCGTGATTCCACCTAAATTCGCATACCTGTCGCCAGATATGCCTCTGAGAGTCCTAAGACCCTCTGCCCTGTATCGGGAGCGCCCGGGAAAGCCTACTGCCGTTTCAGCCTTCGATGCTCGGAAATGCACTTCATCATCCTGTCCGCGTCCGCTCTCACCCTCCGGACTCGCTTTTACGGCTTCTGAATGACTACTCTTTTCGTCATAACATTATATTTGTTCTATTCGATATACCTACAATATCACTAAATTGACGGCGTGTCAACGTGGGATATTTTCCTACCTGTCCAGTTCCTTTTCGATCATCCAGTCTTCCATGAGATCCGCGATTTCACGGTTATTCAGATCCTCGAAAAGGAAATGCGTATTCCCATGGATTCCGACGTCAGGAAGCCGTATGACACGGGCATCCCCGCCCTGCCTGTTGATTTCTTCTGCCATGTTTTCCGCTTCCATGCGGCGGACTCTCCAGTTGTCCTCGCCGCCCCAGCGTGTCATGTCGTCTGGGATATTGTCTCCGAAAATCATGAGGATCGGGATTTCCGTCAGCTTGTGGAAATCCCTCGGATCGACGCCTTCTGCCTTAAGCGCGCCAAAGGGGCTTGTGGAAATCAATGGATCAGGCACATCGTCATCAGGAAAGAGGAATCCAACGCCCGGTTCCAGTGCAATGATGCCCCTGACATTGTCATTCTTCATGGCAGCACGCCAGCCTGCTCCGGCTCCCCGCGAATGCGTCACGATGACAGAAGGCCCTGCACGGTCGATTGCCGCTGAGAGTGTATCCGAGACAAGCTCGGCATCAAATGTACGAGTATCCGGTGTTACCCTCCGCCAGAACTGGTCGGCGGCCTCTTCCCCTTCAGGAATCTGCACGCCGGGAAATCTTTCCGGATAATGGCCGAAGCGGAAAATATCAAACCAAAGCGCTTCGTCCAGTTTTGGCTCGACGGATGCACTTGTCGAAACACTCGCCGCCCTGCCGCGTCCCGGCTGGTCCATCAGGAATACCTTGTATCCCTTACGGAGGAATATCGTCTGGAAGCCTTCGCGCCCGTCAGGCGTCGTCTCCCATGCGGCTCCGCTCTGCCCGGCTCCATGGAGGAACACAAGAGCGTTCGGTCTGGCATCCTTTGGCACCTGATAAAACACATAGGCATGATCGACATGCTTTGTCTGTCCGGCAGAATCAAGCGCATGAGAAGGATCATACGTCCCTTCCGCCTTCAGCGTCTTTCCACCGGCAGAGAAACTTCCCTGCGCGGTCAATATGATCGGTTTTTCCTCATCCATCAGGAATCATCCCTTTCCCGTCATTTTTCTTTATTATACACCGGAAAATTTCTTTTTCTTTCATGGATCAATACTCTCTTTCCTCAATGCCGTTTCTGTAAAACTTATGGAATGCCGGAGCGGAAATTCCGATGAAAAGCAGGCAGCCTGCGACTCTCCATGTCAAGTTGTCGATTTCTCTGGCTATCATTTTTCCCATCGTCTTTCGCTCCTTTTCTGTATTTTGTAAATCAAAAAGCTCCCGCCCCTGTAAAGGGACGAGAGCCATAGCTTCGTGTTTCCACCCGATTTCATGCACCTGTCACCAAATGCACCTTAGAAGGTTCTATCAAACCCTGACTCTGTATCGGGAGTTGCCGGAAGGACCTACTATCATTTCAGCCCGTCAAACTCAGAAATGCACTTCAGCTTCCTATCCATATCCGCTCTCACTATCCGGACTCGCTTTGCTGTCTTCAGACGCTTACTCTTTTCTTCATCGTTTCGTTGTGTGTACTTTACCACGATTCAAAATACGTGTCAACAGGATTTTTGTAAAATTTTCGTTTATTTGAAAATCCAGTGGCCTGCTTCCATCTTATCGATCTGCTTTTCATCGACGTCGTAATGGATTCCGTTTTCCTCATCCGGCACGATGATCGTGCAGCGATCAGTGATGTCTACCATCGGATTTGTCACGTCTTCGTCGAAGTAGCGGTTTGCAGCTGCCACATCATGCGCCAGTTCCGTGAAGCCCGGAAGGCTTGCGAAGGAAACATTCTGCGCGCGGCCGATGCCGAGCTCTGTCATGCCGCCGCACCATACAGGAATATGATGGGCGACGCAGAGGTCATGGATGCGCTTTCCTTCATAGACACCGCCGCAGCGGCTGGATTTGATATTGATGACCTTGCAGCTGCCAAGACGGATTGCAGCTTCTGCCGCTTCGTAGGAAACGATGCTTTCATCCAGGCAGACAGGTGTCTCGATGGCTTTCTGGAGTGTGGCATGGTCGACGATATCTTCTTCTCCGAGCGGCTGTTCAATGTACTGGAGATGGTATTCATCCATGGCGCGGAAGAGGTCGATATCTTTAAGCGTGTAGGCGGAATTGGCATCGACGGTGAGCGTAATGTCCCCGAATTCCTTTCTAATGGCTTTGACGACTTCAATGTCGCGTCCCGGATGGATTTTGATCTTCGTCCTGTGATAGCCGAGTTCTAAGTAATGTTCAATTTCCTTGAAAAGGACGTTGATATCCTTTTCAATGCCAAGGGAGACGCCGACCTTGATTTCCTTCTGCGTGCCGCCAAGGAGTGTCTTCAGGGACTTCCCTGTGCGCTGGACCATGAGTTCCCAGAGGGCGTTTTCGACAGCTGCTTTGGCAAGACGGTTCCCCTTGATGTAGTCGAACTGTTTCATGAAAGCTTCCGGGCTTTCCACTTCCGTATGAAGGATGCCCGGGATGATGATGTCGCTCAGGATATGAAGCACGGTGCCGTTGTCTTCCGGATTGTAGAAAGGCCCGTAGAAAGCCTTGCATTCACCCCAGCCGACAAGGCCTTCGGAATATACTTTGACAAGCAGTGCGTCCCTGTTTTCAAACTTAGTGAAGCTTGTCTGGAACGGATGCTTGAACGGATTCAAAACGCGGATAATGTCTACGCGGTCAATTCTCATAATGTCCTCCTGTCCTCCATGGCATAAAGCCGCCAGCATCGAAGCGGGCGGCCTGCCGTATTGAAATGATCTTCAAATTATTTTTCGTTCAGCTTGAGAAGAATGCCTGCCATCTGCTTAGCACGGCGGAAGAGGCTGTCCACATCGGCCCATTCTTCAACCGTATGGTTTCTGGAACCTTCAACGCCTGTGCCGCAGAGTGTCGGAACACCGGCAGCTTCCGTGTAGGCTGCATCACTGCCGCCTCCGCAGAGTTTCGGGCCCGGAACAGGGAATCCGCTTTCTTCTGCAACTTCCTGTGCAATCTTCAAAAGTTCAAGGTTGCCCGGGAGCTGCGGCATGACAGCAAAGCCTACGCTGTCATAGAGCTTTGTCGTGACATCAGGCACATACTGTTTGGCGCAGACTTCCTCGACCTTCTTTCTGAGGATGGGGAGATCTTCAGGATGGACGTAGCGGAAATCACATTCCACCTTGCAGTGAGCCGGAGCCGCATTGGCTACCGTGCCGCCTTCGATTGTGCCGACATTGACATTGTACTGTTTGGAGTAGTCGGTCAGGTTCTCGATTTCAATGATCTTGTGAGCCATTTCAAGGATGGCGCTTCTGCCGTTCTGCGGATCATTGCCTACATGGCAGCCGCGGCCGAAGGTTTCAATGAAGAAACGCCAGCAGCCTTTTCTCTGGACGACCAGCGCGTGATCCGGGAAGCCTGTTTCAAAGTTGAATGCGCACTTGGCGCCTTTGGATTCCTTCTCGATGACTTCGGGCGCATTGGAGAATACGTGCGCTGGTTCTTCATCGGCAACAAGGATGACCTTGCACGGGAAATCATCAAATCCAGCTGCATGGAGTGCTTCCAGGGTGGAGAGCAGGATGCAGACGCCGCCCTTCATATCAAGGACGCCCGGGCCGTATGCCTTGCCGTCTTTAATGGTGAACGGACGCTTTTCAGGTTCGCCCTTGAAGAATACCGTATCCATGTGACCCATGAGGATCGTGTATGGTTTGGACAGATCGCCGCGTTCGCCGATGATCGTATCGCCGCATTTTTCATAGGATACGCGGCGGATGGAGAATCCCAGCTTTTCAAGGATGCCTGCACAGAGATTGCCCATCTCCATGCCGCCTTCCTTGACACCGATGCCGGAATCGATGGTCACCATCTGTTTCCACAAGTCGACCATGTCGTCCTTATGCGCGTCAATCCATTCGTATGCTTTATCTCTTGTCGTCATAACCTTTCCTCCGTTTCAAAAATGACAGCAGGAAACGCGGACGGCTTCCCCTCCGCGCTCCTTCTTTATTTGATTATTTTGTGAATTCCCACTTTTCAAGAGTATGTTTTTCAACGACTTCCTGATTCAGTTCGAAGCCGGTGCCCGGAAGCTGCGGCAGATGAATCATGGCATGATCGTCAATGAATGTGGACGGGGTTACGATGTCATCCGCATAGTAGCGGTCGCTTCCCGGGATATCGTTCGGATAGCGGTAGTACGGGAGGGTAGCAACAGCCATGTTGTGGCCTCTTGCGACGCCGTCGTCGACCATGCCGCCGCACCAGGAATAAACGCCCTTTTCACCGGCGAATTTCTGGATTCTTCTGGCTTCAGTCAGGACGCCTACGCGGGCTACTTTGATGTTGATGATCTTGCAGCTGCCAAGTTCGATGGCTCTTCTGGCATCATCGACACTGTCAATGCTTTCATCAAGGCAGATCGGTGTCTTGATGGCAGCCTGCAGGTGGCGGTGGTCTACGATATCATCGGATGCCAGAGGCTGCTCGATCATGAGAAGGCCCAGTTCATCCATTTCCTTGAAGAGGTCGATATCAGCGAGCGTATATGCAGAATTGGCATCAACCATGAGCATGATGTCGCCGTATTCTTTTCTGACAGCTCTCATGTAGTTGATATCATAGCCCGGTTTGATTTTGCATTTGACGCGGCGGTAGCCCTGCTTCATGTACTTTTCAATCGTAGCAAGAAGCTTGTCAGGTGTATCTTCAATGCCCAAGGAAACGCCGGCTTCGACAGAATCCTTGACGCCGCCGAGAGCTTTGTATTCAGGGATGCCGAGTTCCTTGGAGTACAGTTCCCAGAGAGCGCAGTCTACAGAAGCGCGTGCCATGCGGTTTCTGCGGATCCAGGATGTATGGTCGAAGAACCATTCCGGATCTTTGAAATCGCCTGCATCGAAGAGAGCCGGAATCAGGTATTCCTTGATAATGAAGAGAGCGCCCATTGTCGTCTCTTCATTGTACCAGGGGCGCATGAACGCCGAGCAGGCGCCATAGCCCACATTGCCGTCGCTGTCATGCAGTTCGACGATGGAGAAATCCTTTGTCGTATTCAGTCCGAAGCTGGTGCGGAAAGGCACCTTGAAATCAAGACTCATTCTGCGGACAACTACTTTAGAAATTTTCATACTTTTGCCTCCTTAACTTCCATTCTACAATCATTGAAATATACTGCAAGGGAAAGCGGAAAATCCGCTCCGTTTATTCTTCACTGCCCTCGCCCAGATCAAGCATCGCTTCTTTTCTCTTCGGAATAAGGAATGCGCTCAAAGCGCAGACGGAAGCAGCGCCGATCAGGTAGTAGAAAACAGCGTTGAAGGAACCATTAAATACAGAAACAAGATATCCCATGACGACCGGAGAAATGAAGCCTGCCACCTGACCGCCCATGTTGACGATCATCGTAGCCGAGCCTGCAATGTTTCCGGTAACAATCTTAAGGACGATAGCAACGGCAGAGCCTAAGATGCATGCCTTGAAAAAGTAAACGCCGCACTGGAATACGACGACCCAGAAAAGGGTTTCTGCATTATACATGAGGTACAGGAAGACAGCGGTCATGACAGCGCAGATGCCGATCATGTACTGTTCTACCCTGTCGAAATACTTGTTCATGATCCAGCCACAGACAGCGGTGGAAAGGAAAGATGCCATGAACGGGATCGGCGTTACATAGCCGACAGCTTTCAGATTGATGCCGCGTTCTGCGATGAGGTACGTCGGCATCCAGGCATCGAGGCCTTTATTGATGCAGGAAATGCAGAATGCGCAGACGACGAGTTTCCAGATGATAGAGAAATGGAGAAGCTTCACGAAATATTCCTTCTTGCTTCCCTTCTTGGCGCCGGTTTTTTCTTCTTCTGCCGGTTTTACCTGCTTGACGAAGAATGCATAGAAAAATACATAAACAAGTCCGATGCAGCCTAATGCCTGGAACATACCGCTCCATCCGAACCAGAGGATGAGCGGCACGATGATGATTGGAGCAATGGCGCTGCCGATATAGTTCGAGGACAGGACGCCTGTGGCAAATGCAGGACGAAGTTCACGCGGAAAGTATTCTGCAATGCCGCGGTAGCAGGCACCGGCATACGGGCCTTCGCAGAGACCGAATACGAAACGCAGGAAAAGGAGTCCTGCAAGAGAGGAAGCATGGCCGGTCGTGAAGGTGAAAATAGACCACAAGGTGAGCGCAATCAGAATGACTGACTTCGACCCGAACTTGTCGGCCATCCAGCCGCCAGGCAGCTGCATGATCGAGTAGCCGATGAAGAATGCACTGATGACGACGCCCATCTGTGTGGGCGCAAGGGCGAAATCCTTCAAAATCGAAGGAAGTGCGAGCCCGATAGCGGATCTGTCTATATAGGAAATACAGAACCCTACATAGAGAAAGAAGAACACTACGTACCTGTTTTCACTTTGAAACTTTTTAAGCCAACCCATAGAAACACTCCTTTTCCTTACCCCTTTTCCTAAAGAAAAACCTACAAAAAAAGCCATGCCAGCATAAAAGATCTGCAGCATGGGCCCCATTACCCGTGAGCCGGTTCTTCCAGAACCGATGTTATGAAATTGTCGTCTCACTTACGCTAATCATAAGTAAAAGACAATGTCCTTAACAGACCTTTATTGTGTCTCAAATAGGGAACTTTTCTCGCAGTTTATCGAGTATTTCTTTTCGGACATATCGCTTGAATCGACATTAATCTATGTGGTTGACTTAAAGACAGCGCCTCCCTCCTGTCCCTTATTTCCAATAAGGCCCCTGACAGTCATGCCCCGGAGAAAATTAAAAGAGCTGCAAAAACGGGTGTCATTTTCACAGCTCTTATGAAACTTATTCTTCGCTGCCTTCACCCAGATCAAGCATATCTTCTTTTCTCTTCGGGATCAGGAGTGCGCTCACTGCGCAGAGTGCTGCAGCAGCAATCAGGTAATAGAATACGGCATTGAAGGAACCGTTGAATGCAGAAACAAGGTAGCCCATGATGACTGGCGAAATGAAGCCGGCTACCTGGCCGCCCATGTTGACGAGCGTGGAAGCGGAGCCTGCAATGGAACCGGTGACGATCTTAAGGACGATAGCAACAGCAGAACCTAAGATGCATGCCTTGAAGAAGTAAACACCGCACTGGAATACGACGACCCAGAAAAGAGTTTCCGCATTGTACATCAGGTAGAGGAAAATGGCGGTCATGACTGCGCAGATGGCGATCATGTAATTTTCCTTCTTGTCAAAATACTTGTTCATGAGCCAGCCGCAGCCTGCCGTTGACAGGAAGGAAGCCATGAACGGGATCGGCGTTACATAGCCGACGGCTTTCAGGTTGATACCGCGTTCTGCGATGAGGTACGTCGGCATCCAGGCATCGAGGCCTTTATTGATGCAGGATACGCAGAATGCGCAGAGGACAAGTTTCCAGATGATGGAGAATTTCATCAGATGCAGGAAGTACTTTGTCTTGTTTTCTTTCTTGCCGGCTTTGACTTCTTCTGCCGGTTTTGTCTGTTTGACACAAAAAATATAGAAAAATACATAAACAAGGCCGATGCAGCCTAATGCCTGGAACATGCCTCTCCATCCGAAAAAGAGGATGAGCGGCACGATGATGATCGGTGCAATGGCGCTTCCGATGTAATTCGAGGAAAGAATGCCTGTCGTAAATGCAGGACGAAGCTCACGCGGGAAGTATTCAGCAATGGCTCTGTAGCAGGAACCGGCATACGGACCTTCGCAGAGGCCGAATACGAAACGCAGGAAGAGGAGTCCTGCCAGCGTCGATGCATGGCCGGTCGTGAAGGTGAAGATGGACCAGAGTGTCAATGCAACGCAGATGACCGTCTTGGACCCGAAATGGTCAGCCAGCCAGCCGCCAGGAATCTGCATGATGGAATAGCCGATGAAGAATGCGCTGATGACGACGCCCATCTGCGTGGGCGCAAGGGCGAAGTCCTTCGAAATCGAAGGAAGCGCGAGCCCTATGGCGGACCTGTCTATATAGGATATACAGAACCCTATATAGAGGAAGAAGAATACCACATACTTGTTTTCGCTTTGAAACTTTTTCACCCAACCCATAGATGACCTCCTACACTCCCAAACCTACTAAAAAACCCATGCAAAAAATACGGATGCATGGACTTCTTTGCCCGTGAGCTGATTTCTGACGAACCAGTTATTTACTTTTACCTCACTTATGAATATCATAAGGAAAAGAACATGTCCTTAATAGACCTTTATTATGACCAAAAAGGAAGTGCGCCATGCGTATCGGTATCGTAGTTCCCGCAGAAATCATTGATGAAATCATCACCTTCCTTTCCGGAGAATTTCCGGAAATCGAAGCCGTCCCATTTCCTTATCATTCCATCGTGGAAATCCCGGATCTCCTCTCCGGCCGCCAGAACAGCGTCGAGACCTTCCTCTTTCTGGGAGACACAGCCCGCCGCTATGCGGAAAAAGCCGTGCCGCACGCGACAGAATGGCTGACGATTCCCAGGTCCTCCGCTTCGCTTCTGCGCCTTTTCTATCGGGCGCGTGACAAGGGATATCCCATGCGGATTGCGACCGATCTTGACCGGAGAGATTTCTTCGACCTTGCCTTCAAGGAAATCGGGATGAGTGAAAATGACTTTTCCCTCGAAATACTTCCGATCCTTGCCTACAATGAAGGCCTCCTCATCAAGAATGCAGCCGCCATGGAAAAGCTCTACCGTATGGGTAAAGTTTCCTTCTGCATCACCCTCTTCTACAAGGTCCGTGACATCCTTGATTCCAAGGGCATTCCCGTCTACATCCTCCAGCCATCCTTCGATGACATCCGGAACGGGCTGCAGCGCCTCGTCCTCACCCACGAATCCATGCTGGACCGCGGCAACAGGCTTGCTGTCATAGCCATCCACATCGACGCGCTCAAGGAATCCATTCCCAATAACAACGACTACCGCCTTTCGATGGAAAAGCTGCAGGTTTCGCGTGAAATCCACCGCTTTGCCCATTTCCTGGATGCTGCCTGCATCGAGCAGCCGCCTTCCGGGTTCTTCCTTTTCACGACCCCTGCCCTCATCGAGAATGCAACAGACCATTACCATCATTTCTCGCTTCTTTCCAACGTTGCTGAAACGACCGCCTTCACCCTTTCAATCGGGATCGGATACGGGGAAACGGCAGCCGAAGCGAAGTACAATGCGCTGCAGGGCATGGAACACTCCTCAGCCTCCGGCGGAAACCGCGCCTATATCATCGGGAAGGAACTCTTCTCCCGCGTCCCCATGTCCAAAAACGGGCAGGCCTCGCAGGAAAAGAAGGAACATCCCATCGATGAGCAGTTCCTCTACCTGTCCAAGAAATCCGGCGTCAGCGTGAGGATCATCGCCGACCTTTACCACGCCTGCCGCGATACAGGCCGCCAGCGCTTCACCGCTTCCGAGCTTGCCGATCTGACAAGCGTCACGCCGCGCACGATCAACCGCATCCTTGCCAAGCTCATCGATCATCACCTTGCCCAGGACGTCGGCCGCCGCTTCACGGATAAGACCGGCCGTCCCAGCCGCATCATAGAAATCCAGTTCGAATCAAAGAAACATGACAAAAATAAGAAATAGGAAATAAGAAAAAGCTCTGCCGGACCGTTGCCTGCAGAGCTTTTTATCTGTCATTTTATTTCATTCTTCGGATTCTTCCGGCGGACCGTTGATGATACGGGAAAGGATAAGGCCTGCCATTTCCGGATCGTCAAGCTTGACGGCTTCCGGATGTTCTTCTCCCTTTTCATAGAAAAGAAGAAGTCCCTTGGCAAGTTCGGCATGATCGAGATCTTCAATCTCAAGAGTGAACTTTCCTTTCTTTCCGCGGTATCCGATACGTTCGGTCGTGATCCAGAGCACGCCCGGTCCGTTTTCCTTCCAGCCCTTCGGGGATTCCCCAACCATCGGGCCGCCCGTCTTGTAGTAGGTTCCCTTGGTGATGACACCGCCGGAGAGCTTTTCTGCACCGCTTTCTTCCTTCATCAGCTTGGCCGGACCTGCGAAGTGAAGGTCCTCGCCCTCCCTGTAATCCACATTGGCAAATTCAGGATCCACCTTCGGAAGAAGGCCCTTTTCCTGGATCTTGTAGATTGCATTGCAGCGTTTGGAAATCGTCGTGTACTTGTACTTCTGGTCTTCCTTCAGCATGTAGCAGGTATCGATGAGATCCTTGTAGAGATCATACTCGTCATCATCCAGGTACCCGTTCTGGAAAAGCTCCTCGAAGGCCTTGTCACAGGCAAGCGCCTGTGCGCTGGCGAGCTGCTTGTTGCTGAGGTCATGCTCGCGGGCATAATCGATCAGCTCTTCCAGGAGATCTGCATCGATTTCACCCTCGACAGCCGCATCAGCTAGTTTCTGGGCATATCCATCAATAAATTCCTGTTTTTTATTGCTTCCAAAAAGATTAAATAACAAAACCGCACCTCCGTCATACTCATTTCCTCTATTATAAAGGAGCTTTTATAAAAAGGAAATCACCTGTTACAGCGTAATGGATGCTGCCGACTTTTCAACGATTCCTGCCGCGTAGTCAGCATCTTCCTTTCCATACGTATAGTCGAAGCAGATGAAATTCTTATCCTTGGCAAAGTACCAGGCAGACGTATGTTCATCGTCGATATCATAATCGACCCTGACTGCATCCCCTGCCTTCATCTGCATGAAATCCATCGTGAGATGTTTGGCTTCCTTCATGGCAGGATCCAGGGAAAGGTAGCCTTTAAGACGGTCAAGGACTCCCTTCTTCTCCTCTTCAGTGAGTCCAGAAAGGTTTTCCGGCCAGAAGGAAAGTGATTCCCTCTTCGATGATTTGACGACCATGACGCCCGTCAGCAGCCTTCCATTCGTCCCAAGGAGGATATGATCCGGATTGATGCCGCCGGAAGCTCCCACCTTCACATCCACTGGAAGATCATACGCATACTTTGTCGTGCGGACCGGTTCTGTCCTCCATACGGTAAAGAAGCGGACACTCTTCAGGATTTCATTAATTTCATTCTGATTATTCTTGTAATCCGTATCCTTCATGGTGAAACTCATCATGTACGTCGCTGAATTTGTGAGGATGAAATCATTGACGCTGATGAACGGTTTCCCGTCATGCTCGCCGCGGACAGCAAACTGGAGCGTATCATAGCCGCCGGCCTTCACCATCTTCTTGTCCATGATTTTGACATCCTTGGAACCCTTAGCCATCTGGTCCGGAATCTCTTCGACCTGCTTGACTTCTTCCTTCAGGCGGCTGTCAGAAATTCCTGCCTTTCTTCCCTGCATCAGGACCATCAGTCCCATATTGTAATCCGTAAGGTGTGCCTGGTACATGTACGGCTTGTCCCCTGCATCTTCCGTATAAGCAGATGGAAGATCGAACTCCATGCCGAACGCTTCATTCTTGTAATGCCCGTTGACTGCCGGATACGAAGGTTCCCTCGTTTCTACAGCCGGCCCATTACCATCTGCAGCAGATGCGTCTTCTGCAGAAACCGCAGGAAGCGATGCGAATCCGACGAGCGATGCCAGAAGAAGAGCTCCCAGCAGTTTCTTTCCTGATTTTAATTTCATATGTTCTCCTTTTTTCGGAAAATCCGAAAGAATATTCAAATCTTCAGCCTCAATCCCTGTTCCAGAATAAGTCTCATGGTATAATGATATAAGAGAGCGGCATATTTACTTTTTTAACCCGGAGGTGTTTTGAATGGAATTCAAGAAAATCCTTGTCCCCGTTGACGGCTCTGAAACTGCCGAAAAAGCTTTCAAAGTCGGCCTTGATATGGCAATCAAGCACAATGCGGAACTCTTCCTTCTCTACGTAGCTGACATGAACGACGCTGCCTATCCAGTCCTGCAGGTCACACTCGATGAAAACGGCTTCATTTCCATGAGAAAGCAAGCAGAAGAAGTCTTAAGCAATCTGAAAGCGCAGATTCCTGTCGGCACCAGACTGACTGCACTCGTCAAGATCGGCGATCCGGGCCGTGTCATCACTTCCCTTGCCGAAGACAACAACATCGACATGATCATCATGGGAAGCCGTGGCAGAGGCGCCATTTCCTCCTTCATCATGGGAAGCGTCAGCCAGTATGTTTTAGGCCACGTAAAATGCCCCGTCATGGTTATCAGATAAATTAGAAGTTTTGAGAAAAGCTCCCTTAGGGGAGCTTTTTTTAATCGTAAAATACACGAAGAAGCGTGAGCCCTGCAGCCGGGGCCGTGAAACCAGCCTCTGCACGGACTTTCCCTTCAAGGACTGCGGCAAGATCATCAGCGCTTCTCTTTCCCTCGCCGATTTCCACAAGCGTCCCTGTCATGATGCGGATCATATTCTGCAGGAAGCCGTCTCCCGTATAGTCGATACGAAGCTCTCCTTCTTCTTCTGTCAGGCGGATTTCCTCGACCGTCCTGACCGCACTCTTCTTCATATGGCGGTTGCTGGTAAAGGAAGTGAAATCATGCGTCCCTTCCAGAATGCGGGCTGCCTTCCTCATTGCTTCCACATCGAGCGGCTTTCCAAGCTGCCACACGTACCGTCTCTCGAATACATTCTTGAGACTTCCAGTGCGGATGCGGTAGCGGTACCGCTTCCCCGAGGAAGAAAAGCGCGCATGGAAATTCTCCGCTGCTTCCTTCAAAGACATGATGCCGATATCATCAGGAAGAGCACGGTTCAATTCATCCATCAGCTTATCGGCCGGGACTTGGAAAGGCAGACGGAAATTGGCACACTGCCCTTTGGCATGTACGCCCGCATCCGTTCTACCGGCCCCATTCACTTGGCAGACCTCCCCTGTCACCTGAAGAAGCGCATCCTCGATCTTTCCCTGAATGGTTTCCTTCGTGCGGGTCTGTTTCTGCCATCCTTCATAGCGCGTCCCGTCATAGGACACGATCATTGCATAGTTTGTCATATATATTCCTTTCCGGAGCCACATGCCCCGATATATTCATTATATACGGAAAAGGCCTCTGAAAAAAGAAAAAGTGATTCAAAGCCAATGAATAATTTTGAGAAAACCAGCAAATCCCCTTTAAAACCCCTCCTGCCATTGACAAGAAAAACCTGCCTCCATTCCAGATCAAAGACTGGATGAACCGGAAACAGCAGTAAAACAAAAAGGACTCATAGAAAAAGGAAAACCTCCTCAGGCTTAGGACACAAGAATTTCCAGGGAGTGAAGATGCTCCTGCTTCACGGCCTGCATCATGGTCTCGAAATGATCCTCCAATCGCTTAGCTGCATAAGCTTCAGTTTCTTATGCCTCGAATTTCAAAAAAATTGACTCTTAACCAATAGTTTCTTCTTTCATTGATCGATTTTATGATATAATGGAAAAGGTTATACACCGAATAGTATCCACTTCAAGGGACAGTATCCCCGTTTTTGAAAGAGAGTGATTTTTAATGAAAAAAATGCTGATGACTCTGGCGGCCGCTGCTGCCATTGCCGCAGGAACACTGACCGTCTCCGCTGAAAGTTACTGGAAGTACAACGACACGACGACGATCGATCTTGATGAAACAAGCCTGAAGAAAACAACGAACGGCCATGAAATCCTGAATTTCGTAGCTATTCAGACGATTCCGGACGGCACCTGCACCTATACATACGCTTATGACCGTACAGCAGGCACCATTCAGGTCGTTGAAATGGAAAAGGAAACGAAGACACTGCACTATACCAGCAACTTCACACCAACTTCCGTCAACTCCACCAATCCGGTCGTCAAAGCCCGCGCTGAAATGGCTGAAGCTGTTTATCAGAGAAAAGTCAACCATAAGAAATAATGGAACCTTTAAATACGCCTGATGACATGAGCCGCGACCTGCTCCATTTCATCGCCAAGTCCCCTTCTGTCTTCCATGCCGTCCGCGGTGTGAAGGCTGCGCTTGCTTACGCGGGTTTTACTGAGCTGCGCGAAGAAGATACATGGCAGATTGAAAAGGGCGGGAAATACGTGGTCACCAGGGACGGCAGTGCGCTCGTTGCTTTTGCCGTGCCTGAGAATGGCGGAGAATTCTTCCGCATCGCCGCAGCTCACTGCGATTCCCCTACATTCAAGATCAAGGAAAATCCTGAAATTAAGGACGGTCCTTATGTCCGTCTGAATGTGGAAGGCTACGGCGGCATGATCATGAGTACCTGGATGGACCGCCCGCTTTCCGTAGCAGGCCGCCTGATTACAAGGGAAAACGGCCATCTGGCCCAGAAGCTCGTCGCTGTCGACGGCACGATGCTTGTCATCCCTTCCGTTGCGATCCACATGGACCGCCAGGTGAACCAGAACAAGTCCTGGAATGTGCAGAAGGATCTTCTTCCCCTCTATGGCCTGTCTTCCGGCAAGACACCTTTCATGGATGTCATTGCCGCATCGGCCAAAGTAAAAGCAGAAGATATCCTCGCTCATGACCTTTATCTTTACAGCCGCGTGCCCGGCACGATCTGGGGCGAAGAGCGTGAATTCGTTTCCTCTCCCAAGCTCGACGACCTGCAGTGCGCTTTTGCCGCTTTCCGCGGATTCACCCTCGGAAAGAAGGAAGAAGCCATTTCCGTCTATGCTCTCTTCGATAATGAAGAAGTGGGAAGTCAGACAGCACAGGGCGCCGGTTCGACATTCCTTTACAATGTCCTGATGCGCCTTGCTTCGTCGCTGGGCCTTTCTTATGATGAAACGATGGCTGCCATTGCCAGAAGCTTCATGATTTCTGCCGATAATGCGCATGCTGTCCATCCGAATCATCCGGAATACGCTGATCCTGTGAACCGCCCCGTCATCAACGGAGGCATCGTCGTCAAGTTCAGCGCCCGCCAGAGCTACGCCACCAACGCATTCTCCGCCGCTTACTTCAGGAATCTCTGCGAAGAGAATCATATCCCGACGCAGACCTTCACGAACAGGAGCGACAATCCCGGAGGATCGACGCTTGGCAACATTTCCAACACGAAAGTGGCTATGCCGACCGTGGATATCGGCCTTGCACAGCTGGCTATGCACTCCTCCTACGAGACTGCCGGCGTCAAGGATACCGCTTACCTGGTTGACGCATGCACCGCATTTTTTGCATAAAGTTTGTAAAAGAAAAGGGGCTGTGACAAAATGTGTAATCATTTTGCCACAGCCCCTTTTCCTATTGGGATATTCCATTAAAGGGTTATCTAACAAATGTATTTATTGTTCTGTTTGAAAACCACAAAACCTCGCTTTGCTCGAGAACTACTGTATCCGTCAGCTACGCTGACACCTTCTCCTTTCGGAGCAAGGTTAACACCCTTTTCTCGAACTTCGTTCGAGAAAAGGAAAAAGAGAGTTTTAGCGGATTTTGTCACAGCCCCTTTTTATCATGCAGGAATGCTATAATATAGATAAGATTTAGTTTCCCTTGCATTTCATCTGAAAAGGAGGATATATGAAACTTAGAATCGGACTGCTGCAGATGCATGTCGAGCTGGGAAAGCCCGACGTCAATTACGCTCACGCTCTTGAGCTCATGGAAAAGGCCATGAAGCACGAACCGGACATCCTTGTGCTCCCTGAGACATGGAATGTCGGCTTCTTCCCCGCGGAGAATCTGGACGAGCTTGCTGACAAGAACGGAGAAAGAACGCAGGAGATGCTCTCTACGTTCGCTAAAAACAACAATGTCAATATCGTCGGAGGAACGGTCGCTGCCAAAATAGGGAATGATATCCTGAACCGCTCCTACGTTTTCAACCGCGAAGGGAAGATTGCGGAAACCTTTGATAAGATCCACGGCTTCTCACTCTCCGGTGAGCCTGGCTATTTCCGCATGGGAGACCACCTCGCCCACTTCAATCTGGACGGCGTCGCCTGCTCCATGGCTGTCTGCTACGACATCCGCTTCCCGGAACTGATCAGAAGGGAAGCTCTGATGGGCGTCGACCTCTTCTTCGTCCCTGCCGCATGGCCAAAGATCAGGAACACCCACTGGGTACGCCTCAATCAGGCAAGGGCCATTGAAAACCAGTTCTACCTCGCCGCTGTCAATCAGGCCGGCCGCTCGGGCGGACTGGAATATGCAGGAAATTCACTCCTCCTCGATCCATGGGGCGAAGAAATCTGCCGTTTGGAAGACGAAGAGGAAATCGCTTTCGGCCGCATCGATACGGACGTCATTCAGGAAGTCCGTTCACAGATCAATGTATTCCGCGACAGAAGACCGGACATCGACAAAATCACTGACGAATAACCCGCTGTATGTAAAATAAAAAAAGACTGCACGCAATCTGCTGCATGCAGTTTTTTTTATGGCTCTTAGAAGTGATAGTTGAGACCGACGCCAAGGCCGCCTTCGTTCTTGACATCATCTCTGTCATAGTAGGTGTAGTTGACATCCACATCAAACGATGTCGGTACGAGATCGAGCTGGAGTCCTGCTTTGTATTCGCGTTCTTCGCTGGATACTTTGAGGCCTGCATAAGCATCGACTGGTCCCAAGACGTTTGCGCGTCCTTCAACAAGTCCGAAAAGCTTCGCATCTCTGTCATAATAGTTTCTATTGCCTGCGCCGATATAGAGGTGGCCGATTTTGTACTTTGCATACACATCCGTTTCATTGCCTGCATGGTTCCAGTGCCGGTATTCCGCGCCCACGACTACTTTCGGGATCGGTTTGATTTCAATATGGGCACTATGGATGCCGTCTTTGGCTGCATTGTATCCGTAGCCAACTTCCGTGTCCATGATATCTACGCCTGGTACAAGGGCATGCGCTGTGCCTGTCCCAAGGAATGCCGCTGCCAGCACTGCTGCCGCCGTTATTGCCAATTTCTTCATGAGGACTCCTCCTTCCGCCTAGGTTTTCCCTTATACATTTATTATATACTATCTGTAGTATAAAATTAAGTGAAAAATGGCATATTTTTGAATTCAAGGACTTTATTTTATAATGCATCTCCCAATTTGTCAAATTGCTTTTTTGACCTTGACAAGTCATTCCTCATGGGGTATCCTTTTCCCGAAAGGCATGGGCCATACACCTCCATTCAAGGGCATCTTTACAGAGTCTTATGAAAGGAAAGAATGGCCAGCGCTTATGGAACTGGAAATTTCCACCTGCATGATATCAGCTGAATCATAGCGGAGCATGGAAACAAGAGATCCGCGCGTGCCTTGCTTAAAATTCATATCGCTTGGATTGTAATGACCGAGACGAATGCATGGTTCAGAATAGCTGGCATCCTTCGGGGATGCTTTTTTATTTCCCATATCCTGATCCCCATTTAGGGCGCATTCTGTTTTGGAATGCGCTCTTTTTCGTTCCCGCTCGTTGCAGAAAAGCCTTCAGGAGTTTCTCCGGAAAGGATGCTGTAATGATGATTATCTGCCATGAAATTGGCGAACTGAAAGATTTCGTCCGCCGCTGTAAAAAAGAAGGAAAATCCATCGGACTTGTAACGACCATGGGCGCTCTCCATGAGGGACACGCTTCCCTCATCCGCGCCGCCAGAAAGGAAAACGACATCGTCATCACGACCGTCTTCGTCAATCCGACCCAGTTCGGCCCGAATGAAGACTATGACGCCTACCCCAGGACGCTTGAAAAGGACAGTGCGCTTGCTGAAGAATGCGGCGCCGACCTCCTCTTCGCACCGGCTCCGTCTGCCATGTATCCGCATGAAGACATGACCTGGGTCGAAGTCACCGGCCACGTGACGAAGATCCTCTGCGGCCGCACGCGTCCGATCCATTTCAGGGGCGTTACGACGGTCTGCGCCAAGTTCTTCAATCTGACCGAATGCGACCGCGCTTACTACGGTCTCAAGGATGCGCAGCAGACACAGGTCCTCCAGCGCATGGTCGACGACCTTTTCATGAATGTGGAACTCCGCCTGATGCCGATCGTACGCGAGGAAGACGGCCTTGCCAAGAGCTCCAGGAACGTTTACCTCTCTCAGGAAGAAAGAAAGGCGGCTCTCGTCCTTTCAAGAAGCCTTGCCCATGCCAAAGAAGCGTTCCAGAAGGGTGAAAGAAATAAGGACGTACTTCTCTCTCTTGTCAGGAATGAAATCGAAGAAGAACCCATGAGCGACATCGATTACGTGGAAATGTATGAAATGCCCGGCCTGGCAGAGCTTCCTGAAACGATTGAAGGAAATGCCCTTCTTGCTGTCGCCGTCTGCTTCGGCAAGACAAGACTTATTGATAACGTAATCCTGGAGGCAGAATAATGACTTATACAATGATGCATGGAAAAATCCACCGCGCGACCGTCACGGAAGCCAATCTTGAATACATGGGAAGCATCACGATTGATGCCGACCTTCTCGATGCTGCAGGCATCCTTCCCGGCGAACGCGTGCAGATCTGCAACAACAATAATGGCGCGCGCCTTGAGACCTATACCATTGCCGGAAAAAGAGGAAGCGGCGTTGTCTGCCTGAACGGCGCTGCGGCACGCATGGCTGCTGTCGGAGATATCGTCATCATCATCGCTTATGCAGGTATGGATGAAAAAGAAGCCAGAGGCTTTGACCCGAAAGTCGTCATGGTCGATGACAAGAATCACATCCTTCGCGAAAGAGGTACGGAAAAAGAAAGAGAAACCGTCTGATTCCTTTTTCTGTTTTTCCCCCTAAAGGAGTGATTCCATGCTTGAAAAACTCGTTCATTTCTGTACCAGGTACATGGCTGCCGGCGTCATCCTTGCCGGTGTATGCGGCATTATCTGGCCTTCCCTCATGAAGCCTTTTGCCCGCTATATCCCGATTTTCCTTGGCGTCATCATGTTCGGCATGGGCATGAGCCTTACGCCCCGCGACTTCAAGAACGTCTTCGATCATCCGAAGAATATTGCGCTCGGCACGCTCTTCCAGTTCATCTTCATGCCGGCGCTTGCCTTCGCGCTCGTCAAGCTCTTCGCTCTCCCGCCGGCCATTGCCATCGGTGTCATCCTGGTCGGATGCTGCCCGGGCGGCACGGCTTCCAATGTCATTTCCTACCTTGCACGCGCCGATGTAGCGCTCTCTGTTTCCATGACAATGGTCAATACGATTCTCGCCCCCTTCGTGACACCCTTCCTGATCTGGATCACCGCCGGCGCATGGGTCGATATCAGCTTCACATCCATGATGATCTCCATCATAGAAATGGTGCTTCTGCCCCTTCTTTCAGGCGTCCTTCTCAATATTTTCTTCCCAAAGGCCGTCTCGAAAGTCACGAAGATTACGCCGATGCTTTCTTCCCTCGTCATTATCTTCACCGTCGGATGCGTCGTATCCCTTTCCGGCCGTACGATTCTTGACAGTGGCCTCATCATTCTCTGCGTCGTCATCCTCCACAACCTTGGCGGCATGACGCTCGGTTACCTTGCGGCCAGGAAAGCAGGCATGACAAAAGCACAGGTACGCGCGATGTCGATCGAGGTCGGCATGCAGAATTCCGGCCTTGCCTCCACGCTTGCCCTCATGTACTTCACGGCGGCCGGCGGCATCGCAGGTGCTATCTTCTCCGTATGGCACAACATTTCCGGATCCCTCTTCGCTTCCTGGTGTGCAGGAAAGGATGAAGAGAAGGAAATGGCTCCCGCCGCTGAGACAAGATCCATTTAATTTTCTTGACTTCAAGCTGACTCTAAGGTCTATGATAATTACAGTTAGTTTGAAGAAAGAAGGAAACTATCATGAATCAGAAAATTCTCCGCCTGGCTGCTGCAGGTCTTCTCGGAATGACCCTTTGGGGCAGCAGTCTTCCCGCTTATGCTGCGCCGGCATGGACGCTCCCCTCTGAGGGCGTCCAGATGGACAATACTGCCAAGCAGGCCTACATTTACAAGGAAATGTACGGACGCTTCCACCCTGCAGCATCTTCTGCCAAACCCGCTCTCTTCGAAGCCCCGGACGGATGGACTTACACAAGATATTCCCAGGACGGACTTGTCCTTGAAGAACTGACAAACCCGGAAGGCTCAGAAAACCGCACCGTCCTTCAGCTTCATGGAGGCGGCTATATAGGCCCTCTTCACAACGGGTACCGGAATCAGGGCGTCCGTCAGGCTGTCCTTTCGAACGCGCGCGATACGTACATGGTGAACTACCGGCTCGCGCCAAGACATACATATCCGGCCGCTCTCGATGATGCCATGACCGCCTATAAGTTCATGCTGAAGAAGGGATACAAGCCTGAAAACATTATTGTTTTCGGAGACTCTGCCGGAGGCAATCTGGCGCTCGCCCTTTCCGCGAAACTGAAGGAAGAAAAGCTTCCTCAGCCGGCGCTCCTCATCCTCGATTCGCCATGGACGACGCTGGAGACAGAATCCCCCTCACGTCAGGAAAGCGTGAAGAGAGATCTAGTCCTTGGTGAAATCAATCCGGGCATGTTCCACGAAATCAATCACCCCACCTATGCCAAAGGCATGAATCTCTCCGACCCGCGCCTCTCGCCTGTTTACGGCGACCTCACGGGATTCCCGCCTATGCTGATCCAGGCAGGTGGCTATGAGCTTTTCCTTGATGACGGCATGAAGCTGGCGAAGAAAGCCGCCGCTGACAATGTCAAAGTGACGCTCACTGTCTATCCCGGCATGTCGCATGACTTTGCGCTCTGCCTGCCGGAACTTCAGGACAGCATCGATTCCTTTGCAGAAATTCGTGACTTCATCAACCTGAACATGAAACCGTGATTTCCATCACCTAAATAAAAAGGTGTGACCCTTCCCTTTCGGTCACATCTTTTTTCATTGCCTCTTTCCGATTCCTTGACACAGGCGCCTCTTTTTGGGGTATGATATATACAAATTATAAAAACAGGTCAAGGAGGATTTTATGAACAGGAAACTTTCACGTCTTGCCGCTGCCGGTATTATGGGCTTTGCCCTTTTCACAGGAAGCTTTTCCGCTTCTGCCGCACCTGCCTGGTCGCTGCCTGAATCCGGCCTTCAGATGGACAATGCTTCCAAGCAGGCCTATATTTACAAGGAAATGTATGCAAGCTTCCATCCTGCCAAGGATGCAAAGCCTGTCAGCCATCCCTTTGAAGTACCGGATGACTGGACATACACAAGGTTTGATATGGGCAGTTTCTACATGGAAAAACTGGTAAATCCCAAGGGATCACCGAACAGGACCGTTCTCCAGCTTCATGGCGGCGGATACACCACGCCCCTCCATTCCGAATACAGGAGGATCGGCATGCGCCAGTCTGTCCTTTCCAATGCGAGGGACACCTACATGGTAGATTACCGGACTGCGCCGAAGTATCCATATCCGGCCGCGCTGGATGATGCCTTCACGGCGTACCAGTCACTCCTCAAAGGCGGCTGCGATCCCAAGAGCATCATCGTCTTTGGTGATTCTGCCGGAGGAAATCTTGCCCTGGCTCTTTCGCTCAAATTGAAAGACGAAAACCTTCCCCAGCCCGGGCTCCTTATCCTTGACTCACCGTGGACGGCGATGGAAACGATTTCTCCATCAAGGCAGGGCAGCGTGAAAAAGGACCTGATCCTTGGAGAGATCAATCCAAACATGTTCTATGAAATCAATCATCCGTCCTACGCCAAAGGCGCCAAGCTGGATGACCCTTACCTCTCCCCTCTTTACGGCGACCTCACGGGACTTCCGCCCATGCTGATCCAGACTGGCGGATATGAAGTATTCCTGGATGACGGCATGAAGCTTGCCGAGAAAGCCGCTTCTGACGATGTCAAAGTGACGCTCACCGTCTATCCCTATATGTCCCACGACTTTCCCTTCTGTGTTCCTGAGATACAGGACAGCGTTGATGCTTTTGAAGAAATGCAGAGCTTCATCAACCTGAACATGAAACCCTGATTCCTATGCTGAAAACAAAAAGATGTGACCGATTTCGATCACATCTTTTTTACTGCCATTTTTCATTCACTTTTTATGATTTCGTCCAGATCATGCCGTCTTGCCGTTTCATCCCATGCCATGATGAATTCACCGCCTGTGATGATTGTCATGGCTGTCAGGTGGAACCAGATGAAGAGAACGATCAAGCCGATCAGGGAGCCGTACGTGATGCCCATCGATGATACATGAAGGATATAGTACCCGTAAGCGGCTGTCAGTCCCAAGAGCACGATTGTCACGATGAAGGATGCCGCAATGATGCGTTTCCATTCGCTTCTCCTTCCTGCCGGCGCGAACTGGTAGAAACCGGCCAGCGAGAAAGTGAAGATCACGAACGGGATACCGAACTTGGCCATCGTCCACATTTCAAGGAACACATCCGCCACATTGAAGTAGTAGGCAATCGCATAGACGACTGCGTTTCCGAAAACGATAAGACCAAGAGACAGGATCATTGCAAATGAGATGAACATCGTGAAGATGAGCGACTTGATTTTGACTTTGATATAAGACTGCTTGTCCCTGTCTCCGTAGAAGGCGCAGTCCATGGACCGGATCAGCGTCGTGACCCCCTGGGAGGCTGTCCACAAGGCGGTAGCAAGACCGACAACCAGCCAGATGGAGCTTCTTGCCTGCAGGATACGGTTGATATTAGCCTGCAGCGTGACAGCGACCTGCTGAGGGAAGTAATGGACTGCCTTTGTAATAAGGTCGACCTGCGGTGCCGCGAAGAAAAGCATGGCGTTCACGAAGAAGATCATGAAAGGAATCAGTCCCAGTATGAAGTAGTATGTACTTTCTGCCGCCAGCGCTGTGACATTATCGTCATTGAAACGATTGATCATGCGCTTCAGAAAATACACCGCTGTAGAGTCAGTGATTTTCTCTTCCATGGCACTCTCCTTCCGCCGTCCGTCCGGCCTTTATGAAATCCTAACTTATTATACATGAAATTGACACTCTTGGAACAGATGGAAAAGATATTCGGAACGAATTTCAATCGTTCAAAGGCCTGCCGAAGTCTCAATGACATAAAAATATCCGCGTCTTGATGGCGCGGATATTTCATTCAGCAATTACTGCTGGCTTTTTTTAACGTTTGCGTTCTTATAACGAGCCTGGCGGGAAAGAACCATCTTTCTCATACGGATGCTCTTTGGTGTGACTTCGACGAGTTCGTCGTCGTTGATCCATTCGAGAGCGCCTTCCAGAGTGAACTTGCGGCATGGCGGCAGCTTGATGGCATCATCGGAGCCGGATGCACGGGTGTTGGTCAGATGTTTCTTCTTGCACGGGTTGACGTCCATGTCCTGGTCGCGGGCATTTTCGCCGACGATCATGCCTTCATAGACTTCTACGCCCGGTTCAAGGAAGAGTTCGCCTCTGTCGAGAACGGAGTTCAGGCCGTAAGCGGTCGTTGTGCCGGATTCGAATGCGACGAGGGAGCCCTTTGTTCTTTCCGGAATATCGCCCTTGTATGGAGCATAGCCCTGGAATACGTGGTACATGATGCCTGTGCCTCTGGTGGTGGTCAACAGTTCATTTCTGAAGCCGATGAGGCCGCGGGCCGGAATGGAGAATTCCATTCTCATGTAGCCGGCGATTTCTTCCATGGAAATCATTTCAGCTCTTCTCGGTCCAAGACCTTCCATAACGGCACCCATGAATTCCTGCGGAACTTCAATGGTCAGACGTTCGAGTGGTTCGCACTTCTTGCCGTTGATTTCCTTGTAAATAACCTGCGGCTTGGAAACTTCGAGTTCAAAGCCTTCACGGCGCATGGTTTCGATCAGGACGGACAGGTGGAGTTCGCCGCGGCCGGATACCTTGAATGCGTCGGATGTATCAGTGTCTTCTACGCGGAGAGCCACGTTGGTCTCGATTTCCTTGTAGAGTCTTGCACGGATGTGGCGGGAGGTGACGAAATCGCCTTCTCTGCCTGCGAATGGGCTCTTGTTGACATGGAATACCATGGACAGGGTCGGTTCGTCGATATGGATAGCCGGAAGAGCTTCCGGATTAGCTGCGTCAGCAACGGTTTCGCCGATGTTGATGTCTTTGAAGCCGGCCATAGCAATGATGTCGCCCATCTTAGCTTCGGTGACCGGTGTACGTTTCATTCCCTGCCAGTTGAAGAGAGCGCCGATGTGGTCGGTGCGGATCTTTTCACCGTCAGTGATGGCAACGGTCATTCCCTGCTTGGCTGTACCGCGGGTAATACGGCCGATAGCGACTTTGCCGAGGTAGTCATCAGCTTCAAGGGTGGTGACCATGACCTGCAGTCCGCCGTCAGCATCGCCTTCCGGGCACGGGCAGTACTTCAGGATGGTATCGAAGAGAGGAGTGAGATCCTTTCCTTCATCATTCATATGGAGTTTTGCGATGCCGCTTCTTGCGGATGCATAAACGAGCGGGAAATCAAGCTGTTCGTCAGTAGCGTCGAGTTCCATGAACAGTTCAAGGATTTCGCCTTCTACATCGCTGATACGCTGATCCGGACGGTCAATCTTATTGATGACAACGATCGGTTTCAGTTTATGTTCAAGGGCCTTGCGCAGTACGTACTTCGTCTGCGGCATCGGGCCTTCGTGTGCGTCTACCAGAAGAAGAACGCCGTCAACCATGTTGAGGATACGTTCTACTTCGCCGCCGAAATCGGCATGCCCTGGGGTGTCGACGATATTGATTTTTACACCGTCATGCATCACAGATGTGTTCTTGGCGAGGATGGTGATTCCTCTTTCTCTTTCCAGAGGATTTGAGTCCATGACACGTTCAGCCACTTTCTGGTTGTCTCTGAAAATATGGCTCTGCTTCAGCATGGCATCTACGAGAGTCGTTTTACCATGGTCGACATGCGCGATAATGGCAATGTTACGAATATCTTCTCTTTTCATTTCTTTCCTTTTCCCCCTCGGGTACTACTTCTAAAAACAACGGCTCCTGCACAAATCCGCAGGACTGCCTGTCTTTATATACGCTTATACTAGAAATACAATTAATTTTACCATATTATCGCAAATTTGAAAAGTCCGCATAGTATAAAGAAACCGTATTCCCATTCATTTTTTCTTAGATTTTTCCGGCTTTTTTAAAAGTCCGGCAAGTTATAAATTATGGTGCGTTTCCCTCGCGTACCCTCTTTCCGTGATATAATAAAGAATATACTATTTCAGGAGGCATACATGGCTGAATCAATTTATGGAAAACACAAAGAGGTACTTCCCGCCGTCCTCAAGCACCTCGTATCCCAGATAGAAAACTACAACGAAACAAAGAAAAAAGAAACAGGTGAGCCTGCTTACGAGCACCTTATCTACCGTATCAAATCCGAAGACAGCATGCGGGAGAAATGCCAGAGAAAGGGCCTTCCGCCCGTGCCGAAGTCTGCGCTCTATGATATCCATGACGCAATCGGCATCCGCATCGTCTGCTGCTTTTTGAATGACATTTACGACAATATCAAATTCATCGAATCCATTCCCGGAGCCAAAGTCATCGTCGGCAAGGATTACATCAAAAGCGCCAAGCCGAACGGTTATCGGAGCTTCCACATGATTCTCCGCATGGATGTGCCCTTTGAGGACGTCCTGGGGCAGAATCCGGGCCAGTACTTTGCAGAAATCCAGCTGCGCACGATTGCCATGGATTCCTGGGCAAGTCTGGAACATCAGATGAAGTACAAGAAAGATATCAAGAATCCGGAAATGATTGTCCGCGAGCTGAAACGCTGCGCTGACGAGCTTGCTTCCTGCGACCTCTCCATGCAGACGATCAGGAACCTCATCCGTGATGAACACTAAGCGGTGCGTCCGCGGGCCGTCCGCGCCCGGGACGCACCTTTTTTCATAAAGGAGTGATTGTATGAGACTTCTTCTTGCAGAAGATGAAAGAGACATGTCCAACGTTCTTACCACGATCCTGAAGCACAGCGGCTACGAAGTCGACCTTGCTGAGAACGGGCAGGAAGCGCTGGACCTTTCTATGAAAAATAATTATGACTGCATGGTCATGGACATCATGATGCCCGTGATGGACGGCCTGACTGCACTGAAAACTCTTCGCAGCAAGGGAGACGTGACACCTGTCATCCTGCTCACGGCAAAGTCTGAAATCGACGACCGCATTTCCGGCCTTGATTCAGGCGCTGATGACTATCTGACAAAACCATTTTCTGTCGGCGAGCTCCTCGCCCGCATCCGCTCGCTCACCCGCCGCGGACAGGACATGTCGCCGTCCAAACTAAGCGTGGGATCCACTTCCCTTGATTCGGAAGAACAGGAACTGTCCTGCCATAATTCCATCCGCCTTTCCGGCAAGGAAACGAAGCTCATGAAGCTCCTCATGCTGAATCCGCTGAAAGGCCTGGATACGAAATTCATTTTCGACAAAATCTGGAGCAAGGAAGAAGATGTCGATGAAAGCGTCGTATGGATTTACATTTCCTACCTTCGCGGCAAGCTCCTTGCTGTCATGTCGGATCTGCAGATCGATGGAGAGGAAGGCGGTTCATTCACTCTGATGCCAAGGAGGGATTAACATGAACCTCATCAAACGGCTCCGCCGTCAGTTCATCCTTCTGGCAACGGTCGCTGTCCTTATCATCGTGATCGGGGCGCTCGGTCTCATCAATACGCTTGGTTATGCGGCCATGCGCTCGCACGTCGTCGATACGATGACAGCCATTACGCAGAACGGCGGCACGCTTCCTTCAAGGATCCATGAAAACGATACCACCTCTGCCGGCTGGCTCCCGATTCCAGGTGCCAATTCCCCGGCAGACACCCCTGAATTTGCCTACCAGACGCGTTACTTCTCCATTCATCTTGATTCGGAGAACAGGATGACTTCCGTCAACGTCAAGAACATCGTCGCCTTCTCGGAAGACCAGGCCATCGCCTTTTCCAAGACAGCGCTCCAGTCTCCATCGGCGACCGGCTTCATGCAGAAGAACAAGGCGCGTTACGGTTTCATGAAGACGGAATATCCTGACGGCAGCAAGCTCATCGTCGTCATGGACTGTACAAGAGACTTTGCCGATTTCCATACCTTCCTCAGCTATTCCATCTGGTTCGGCTTCTTCTGCATCCTTCTCTATGTCGCTATCTTCGCGTTCCTTTCCAACAAGGCCATCGCGCCCTTCGTGCATAACCTGGAAAGCCAGAAACGGTTCATCACGAATGCCAGCCATGAGCTGAAGACCCCTCTTGCCATCATTTCCGTCAATGCAGAAGCGATTGAAATGATGAACGGCAAGAATGACTGGACAGAGGGCATCTTAAAACAGGTGCGCCACCTCTCCAACCTCATCAATCACCTCATCCTTCTTTCCAAGGCGAGTGAAATGAGCCGTTTGCAGCTCAAGGTAGAACCGCTTGATTTGAAGAAACTCCTTTCCGCGGCGGCCAGTGAATTCGACCTTCTTGTAAAAGACGGCGGCAAGAAACTCACCGTCTCCTGCCCGGAAGGCTTGAAAGGCATGAGCGACTGGAAGTGCATGAATGAACTCATCCATATCTTCCTCGACAATGCCGTCAAGTACTGCGACAAGGGCGGCACCATCTCCGTCTCGGCATCGGGCACGAAGAAGAATGTCACGGTCTCTGTCACAAACGATTACAAGGAAGGCGAGGGCGTCGACTACTCCCGTTTCTTTGAAAGGTTCTACAGGAACGACGAGTCCCACAACAGCGAAAAAGCAGGCTACGGCATCGGCCTTTCCATTGCAGGAGAACTATCCTCCCTGCTGCAGGCTCCCCTTTCCGTATCGTACAAAGATGGAAAAATCACCTTCTCCATCACGATGAAAGCCGGCTAAATATTGCGAATAAAAAAATCCCGAAGGCACATGCCCTCGGGATTTTTATTATGCGGTTAACGTAAGAATCAGCCTTTGAAGTACTTCACGCCGGATTCGAAGAGCGGCTGCGCTTTGTTGCCGGAAATGTTCTTGGCAATGTTGGCTCCGCTTCTTTCTGTATGGCCCATCTTGCCCAGGACTCTTCCATCCGGGCTGGTGATGCCTTCGACGGCCCAGGAGGAACCGTTCGGATTGAAGCGGCTGTCGTAAGTCGGATTTCCTTCAAGATCCGTGTACTGGGTAGCAATCTGGCCGTTAGCAGCAAGAGCCTTGATCTGTTCATCGGATGCGATGAAGCGGCCTTCGCCGTGGCTGATAGCGATGCTGTAGAGATCGCCAGGCTTGCAGAGAGAAAGCCACGGGGATTTGGTGGAAACGACTTTGGTCGTTACGAAGCGGGACAGATGGCGTCCGATCGTGTTGAATGTCAGCGTCGGAGCTGTATCCGTCAGCGGCTTGAATTCGCCGTAAGGAACGAGTCCCAGCTTGATCAGAGCCTGGAAGCCGTTGCAGATGCCAAGAGCCAGTCCGTCACGGGTGTGGAGGAGCTGCTCCATGGCTTCCTTGAGCTTTTCGTTGCGGAATACGGCAGCAATGAACTTGCCGCTGCCGTCCGGTTCGTCGCCGGCAGAGAAGCCGCCCGGGAACATGACGATCTGTGCATGGCTGATGCGTTCTGCCATTTCATCGACAGAAGCTTTCAGTTCCGCGGAATCTCTGTTTCTGAAGATGAAGATATCGGAAACAGCGCCTGCTCTTTCGAAAGCTCTTGCGCTGTCGACTTCGCAGTTATTGCCAGGCATGGTCGGGATGAAGACTCTCGGCCTTGCCACATTGGTATGTACGTAGAAATCCGGGATTTCCTTTGTTTCTTCAATGACAGGATCTGCCTTTTCGATGTTTTCAGCGCGTCTTGGGAAAATCGGGTCCAGTGTGCCTTCGTAAGCCTTGAGGAGCTCGTCCAGTGTGACTTCCTCGCCCAGAAGTTTCATGGAATCTCCGCCGACGGTGCCGAGGATCTTCGTATGCGGCTGTTTTGCATATTCAGCAGCCAGTTCCGGTGTCGTTTCGACAACAATAGCGCCGTAGAAGTTTGCGAAATACTTCGGAAGCGGCAGCTTGCTGTCAAAGGTCACGCCAAGGCGGTTGCCAAATGCCATCTTCGCAATCGTCACAGCGACTCCGCCGTGATCGACAGCCTTCATGGCAGCGATATGGCCCTTCCTGACTTCTTCATAGAGGAAATCAGCATGAGCCTTGAATACGTCGAGGAGAGGCATGCCTTCAGCGTCCTTCGGCTGGCCGAAGAGAATCAGCGTGTCCCCTTCCTTCTTCAGTTCCTGGCTGACAGCTTCAGAAGCTTTGCCCGGAGCGATAGCGAAGGATACGAGTGTCGGAGGAACGTGGAGGTCATTGAAGGTACCGCTCATGGAATCCTTGCCGCCGATAGCGCCAAGACCAAGAGCCATCTGGGCATGGAATGCACCCAGGAGAGCGGCAGCCGGCTTGCCCCAGCTGTTCTTGTCCGTCAGTTTTTCGAAATATTCCTGCAGCGTGAGGTATGCCTGTCTCCAGTCAGCACCCATGGATACGAGGCGTGCGACGGAAAGGAGGACTGCATAGACAGCACCATGGAACGGGCTCCATGTAGCAAGATCGGGATCGAAGCCGTGCGCCATGAAGCTTGCTGCATCGGTCTCACCCTTTCTGACCGGGAACTTGGCAACCATGCCGTCGGTCGGTGTCTTCTGGTACTTGCCGCCAAACGGCATCAGGACGGTAGCAGCTCCGACAGTGGAGTCAAAACGTTCAGAAAGGCCCTGCTGCGAGCAGTTGTTGAGGTCCTTCATGCCTTCAAGCCAGGTTTCCCTGATGGATTTGATCTGCGGCACGCCGAAGAAACCTTCGTCTGCCGGTTTCTTGATATATGCTTCTTTGATCTGCTGAGCGCCGTTCGTATCGAGGAAAGCTCTGGAAATGTCGACGATCGTATCGCCTCTCCACTTCATAACAAGTCTCTTCGTATCGGTGACATCAGCAATGATGGTAGCTTCGAGGTTTTCTTCTGCTGCGAACTTGATGAACTGCTCAGCGTCTTCGCGTCTGACGACGACAGCCATTCTTTCCTGGGATTCGGAAATGGCGAGTTCAGTTCCGTCAAGGCCTTCATACTTCTTCGGCACCTTGTCGAGATCGATATCAAGGCCGTCAGTCAGTTCGCCTACAGCGACGGATACGCCGCCTGCGCCGAAATCGTTGCAGCGTTTGATGAGGCGCGTAACTTCGCCGCGTCTGAAGAGGCACTGGATCTTTCTTTCAGTCAGAGGATTGCCCTTCTGTACTTCTGCGCCGCAGGTTTCGATGGATTCGGTATTGAGTTCCTTGGAAGAACCGGTAGCGCCGCCCATGCCGTCACGGCCCGTACGGCCGCCGACAAGGATGACGACATCGCCCGGTTCCGGACGGAGACGGATGACATGGTCTTCTGGAGCTGCTGCGACGACTGCGCCGATTTCCATTCTCTTGGCAATGAATCCAGGATGGTAGTATTCCTGGACCTGTCCGGTAGCAAGGCCGATCTGGTTGCCGTAAGAGCTGTAACCCTTGGCAGCTTCCAGAGTAATCTTTCTCTGCGGGAGCTTGCCCGGCAGTGTATCGGAAAGAGGAGCTCTCGGGTCGCCTGCGCCGGTGACTCTCATCGCCTGGTATACATAGGAACGGCCGGAAAGCGGATCGCGGATACAGCCGCCAAGGCAGGTAGCTGCGCCGCCGAATGGTTCGATTTCGGTCGGATGGTTGTGCGTTTCATTCTTGAAGAGGAGCAGCCAGTCTTCGCTTCCTGCTTCTGTCTCAATTTTCACTTTGATGGTGCATGCATTGATTTCCTCGGACTGGTCGAGGTTTTCCAGCTTGCCTTCCTTGCGGAGCGCTTTGACGGCAGCCGTTGCCATATCCATCAGTGTGACAGGACGCTTGGTGTCCTTGCCGTAAATGGTGATGCGTGTTTCTTTATATTCATCAAGAGCGCGTTCGATCGGAGCCGTGAATTTGCCTTCTTCCACGCCGATATCTGTCAGGCTTGTGGAGAATGTCGTATGACGGCAGTGATCGGACCAGTACGTATCGAGTACGCGAATTTCAGTGACAGTCGGGTCTCTCTTTTCTTCATCACGGAAGTAGTCACGGATCATGACGAGATCGTCATGGCTCATGGCAAGTCCCATGGATGCGATGAGTTCGTCAAGGCCTTTATCGTCGAGGCCTGTCAGCCCTTCAACGGTCGGAACCGGTTTCGGATCTTCAATCGGCAGATCGAGCGTCTTGGCTGGTTCAAGGCTTGCTTCCCTGGATTCGACCGGGTTCACGAGGAACTTCACGATCTTTTCACGGTCGCCTTCAATGAAATCGCCATTGAATGTATAAACGAGCGCGCAGCGTACGCGTGCGCCGTCTTTGCCGGTAACGATGGCAAGGCACTGCTCAGCGGAATCTGCTCTTTGGTCATACTGTCCGGGCAGGAATTCTACGCCGATGACAAGGTCTCCCTTCGGGAGCGCTTCCTCTACGGAATCGACCGGAGGTTCAGAGAAGACAGTTGCGACAGCCTTTTCATAATCCTCTTCAGTCAGCCCGTCCACATCGTAGCGGTGGTACACGGCGGTTTCCGCAAGGCGGTTTCCCAGTACTTCATTCAGCTGGGAAGTCAGGCTTTCCTCACCCTGGCGGAATCCTTCTTTCTTGCGTACATATAAACGTCTGATAGCAGACAAAGTTCAACACTCCTTCCAATAAATCCGCAAAATATTGCGGCGACGGACAATGCGTCAATTCCGAAAATCACAATCCTATCTTACCACAAAAACAAAACCTGCTCCACAAAATAGGCATAGGAAACGCCCTGATTTTTACCAAATTGGAATAGTCAAAAATGGTCAAAAAAGAGGCCGTGACAAAATCCACTAAAACGATGTTTTTTATTTTTCTCGAACGAAGTTATATAAGTTTAAAACAAATAAGAACCGAGTTCTTTTGTTTCTCATCGCAGAGCTGTCTCCGTAGGAGAAAGTGGCGCGCATGCGCCGGAAGAGGTGCAGTTTCTAAGAAGGCGAAGCATCATCGCTCAGGGTGTCAGAGCTCGCCCCGCAGGGGGAGCTGGTGGCCTTTAACCTTGCCCTGGAAGGGAAGGTGCGCCGTATACCAGTTGAAACTAATGGGAGCAGCACAAATGTCTCATATGGTAGTGTACGGGGCGGATGAGTTGCATTTCCACGGACGTAGTCCGGTTGTACTGTTCTTAATAGTTCATCTCCTTCGAGCGTAGCGAGGTTTTAATGTTTTCAGCTAACACAAATCTGTATCTATGTTGGACAATACTCTAATCAAATATACAAGCAAAAGGGGCTGTGACGAAATGATTGCACATTTTGTCACAGCCTCCTTCTTATTGTGCTTTCTGTGTGATCCGCTCTTGTTCCTTCTGTTCGTCAGCTTCACTTTCCCCTGCTTCGGGATCCTTTTCAAGTCCCATTTCCTGACGGCCAAGGATGACACTGATATCCGCATAGCCGCCTGCGCCAAGAAGATCTTCCTTAGCGGCTGCCTTGGCCAGATCATCGATAGCATAGACAAGGATGTCCTTGCCTTCATCCGGGGCAAGAAGCATCATGACTTCAAGTCCGTTTTCGCCAAGGAAGAAATAGGAACGCGCATACATCGGCATCAAAAGCCCCTGCGCATCATAAACAATGCGGCCGCCTGCCGTATACACGTACGCTTCGCCGGCATCCAGGCGGCGGAACGGTTCAATGTCCGAAATCTCGATTTTGACATCTTCCTTTGCGACCTGCCCCAGTGCATTGACGGCAAGGTTCAGAAGTGTCTTGTTGATTCCCTTTCTGAGCTGTGAGGACGGGTTCATGAGAGCGCGGTTGAGCTGAGCAAGCCCCCTCCATTCCGTCACAGTCGGATTCAGCCTGAAATACGGACGCATGGCATCAGCCACTTCAGGAGGAAGCGTCGTGCGGATGATATAGCCGGAATAGAACTTCTGGCTTCTTTTCAGCGTGATCTGCAGCTGCCCCATCTTGTAAGGAACTTCAGCACCGTTGAATTCCATGGTCTGCTCCCCCGGAATGGACATGTACTTGAAGCTCTTTGGCAGCGTCTTTTCCGCCAGCGTATTCATGTCGTACGCCATGGCGCCTGTGGAAGCTGCGATTGTCAAAAACGCGGCCAGAGCCGCTGTCTTCCATTTCATTGGCTGCTCCTTTCCATCCGGTAGAACCCATAGAGAAGCGGATCGCCGAGCTGATCAGCCGCTACATGGCTTCCGTTGATAATAATGAGGTAATATTTATCCCCCTGTTTGAAAACAGAGCTTTCCACCCAGAGCGGGAAGGAAAGGCCGTTTGGCATCGTCATGATGATCTTGGCATCCTGTCCCCAGCGGTACTCCCCGTCTTCCTGCTTGTAAGCGCGCCACGGGCTGACCGTCAGGACCTTCACTTTGTTGGCCCCGCCCTTCTTGTCCTTCAGCACTTCATCGACGACATTTTGGAATTCCTTCAGCTGAATTTTCGGCATACCAAAGAGTGTCGAAGGACGCTTGGCATCTTCGCGGAAGGCATCACTCCAGAATTTCTCAGCCCTCCGGTTTCCTTCATGGAAAAATACCTCAGGCGTTCCTGAAAGGACGACGACGCTTGCCGTATAGACACCGCGGACATCCCGTTTCCGGAGCTGGTAAAGCTCCATGCTTTCATACGGGTACGGAGGCTTCTCCGGATACACATTCATTCCCGGAGGCACTGTCATGAGCGTCCACATGGCAGCATTGGACGTCTTGCCATATCCTTTTCTTTCAGCGCCCTTCTTCAGGAAATTCTGGATGTCAGTCCCATTACCGTTCTGTACGGTAACCGCATTTCCCAAAGGAATCTTTCCCAGCCCGTCAATCACAAGATCATCCGCCCTGGCTCCGGCCGCGCCCCCTAAGACAAGCACAGCAGAAAGAGCCAGACGGACTATATATTTACGCAGCATAATGGCTCCTTTATCAATACAATTACAGCCTTTCTCTTTATTTTAGAGAAATAAGGGAGATTGTTCAAGTGTAAAAGATTTCCGCAGGAAATAAATCCGGCGCCTCTTCCGCAATAAAAATACCGCAGCCTTTTAAGCTGCGGTATTTGAGTCATTATTATTCAGCTTTTTCTACAGGAGCCGGAGGTTCAGCATTGTGAACGACTTTCAGCTTGCGGTAACGGGACATGCCTGTACCAGCAGGAATCAGCTTGCCGATGATGACGTTTTCCTTCAGGCCGAGGAGCGGATCTTCCTTGCCCTTGATAGCGGCTTCGGTAAGAACGCGGGTCGTTTCCTGGAAGGATGCGGCGGAGAGGAAGGAGTCGGTAGCAAGAGCTGCCTTTGTCGTGCCGAGGAGCAGGTTGATGCCCTGGGACGGTTTCTTTCCTTCATCTTCCAGACGTCCGTTCATGCCGCGGTATGCGACAATGTCGACGACTTCGCCCGGGAGCCAGCCAGAATCGCCCGGTTCAATGATCTTGATCTTGCGGAGCATCTGGTGAGCGATGACTTCGATGTGCTTATCGTTGATTTCAACGCCCTGGCTGCGGTAAACCTTCTGGACTTCGTTGACGATGTAATCCTGTGTAGCCTGGACACCCAGTACTTCGAGGATATCGTGCGGGTTGATGTTGCCTTCGAAAAGACGTGTGCCAGCTTCGATGTGCTGTCCGTCCTGGACAATGATCTTCTTGGCAACCGGGATCTTTTCGCTTTCGGACTGTTCATCGTTGGAGATCGTGATAATCTTGACGTTCGGGTTATCTTCAGCACTTGTAATGGATACAGTACCGCTGATCTTGGAGATGATCGCATTGCCCTTCGGCTTACGTGCTTCGAACAATTCTTCGACACGTGGAAGACCCTGTGTAATATCTTCTGCGGAAGCAACGCCGCCGGTATGGAATGTACGCATGGTCAGCTGTGTACCTGGTTCGCCGATGGACTGAGCGGCAATGATGCCGACAGCTTCGCCGATTTCTACGTGACGGCCTGTTGCCAGGTTTCTGCCGTAGCACTTAGCGCAGACGCCGTGTGCAGAGTGGCAGGTCAGTATAGAGCGGATCTTCAGTCTGTCATAGTACTTTTCAATTTCAGAAGCCTGTTCGTCGGTGATTTCCACATTCTTCTTAGCGATGATTTCGCCAGTCTGCGGGTTCACGACATCTTCCAGCGGGCAGCGTCCGGAGATGCGGTCTGCCAGAGATTCGATCAGGCGGTTGTTTTCTTCGATCTTCGTGACTTCGACGCCTTCGCATTCATCCATGCGTACACGGATGACCGGAACGTCAGCGGCCAGAATCTTTTCAGCAGCATCAGCATCAATGACGGTGCCTGCAGTAAGAACAACATTTCCGCTGCGGTCAAGAGCGTCTTCTTCAAGAGCCTTGCCTGCGAAATGAACGGTCAGGTGATGACGCATAGCGTGATCATATTCCTTGACAGCTTCAGCGGTACCGAGGTCGAATGTCTTCGTTTCCGGTTCAGCATCAGCGCTTGGAATAACGACAGTGACGGATTCCACCAGATGGCGGTTCAGGAGGGTGACATCGTCAGCATCGAGGGTCTTGCCCTTGACGAGGAGAATTTCACCGCTTCTGCGGCCGATGATGTCTTCATCGAGTACGGATCCGAGGAGTGTCGGTTTCAGGCCGAGAATGGTGTTCTTTACATCCGGACGGGATGCAAGAATGCCTTCTTCACGGTCGAAGTTCAGTACCTGTACGTCGCAGTCTTCTTCACGGACGATGACGTCCTGGGAGACATCGACGAGACGGCGGGTCAAGTAACCGGAGTCTGCTGTACGCAGTGCGGTATCGGCCAGACCCTTGCGGGCGCCGTGGGAAGATGTGAAGTAATCCAGTACGGTCAGACCTTCACGGAAGTTTGCCTTAACTGGCAGTTCGACGGTCTTACCGGATGTATCGGCGATCAGGCCGCGCATGCCGGCCAGCTGTCTGATCTGGTTGTCGTTACCACGGGCACCAGACTGTGCCATCATGGTCAGCGGGTTGAACTTTCTCATGGAGCTCTTCATAGCAGCGCCGACTTCGTCGGTCTTTGCACTCCAGATTTCGACGACTCTTCTGTATCTTTCGTCGTCGGTCATGAGGCCGCGTCTGAAGTATCTCTTGATCTGTTCTACCTTTTCATCGCCGTCTTCGAGGATTCCATCCTTTTCAGGCGGAACGGCTACGTCGTAGATGCCAATGGAAATACCGGATACGAGAGCGTAATGGAAACCGAGGGACTTGACAAAGTCAAGCAGATCGCCGGTTGCCTTGAAGCCGAGCTTCTTGAAGCAGTCGTTGACGAGCTTGCCCATCTGCTTCTTGCCGATGGTGACGCCGAGGCCGTTGTTGACAACTTCGGTGACATTGCCGTTTTCGTCGACTCTCTTTTCATGACGCTTGTAGAAATAACGAAGTTCTCTCGGGATCGCATAGTTGAAAATCAGGCGGCCCGGAGTGGAAATGACAAGATCGGAATCATCATCGTTGAATCCGTCCGGACGGTCTTCCTTCGGGATATGAACTTTGATGAAATCATGGATACGGATTTCATGCAGTGCATAAGCCAGCATGACTTCGTCATAACCAGTGTAAGCATGCAGATGGGAGGTATCCATCTCATCTTCAGCCTTCTTCCATTCCTTGGCAGGATCGAAGGAAGCATCCGGATGAGCAGCTTTTTCTTCCGGCGTGAAGTCGACTTTATTGTCAGCTGCTGTCTCCACGATGGTCAGGTAGTAGGATCCGAGGATCATATCCTGAGAAGGAATAGCGACCGGCTTGCCGTCTTTTGTCGAAAGGATGTTATTGATCGAAAGCATCAGCGTTCTTGCTTCGGCCTGCGCTTCTACGGACAGCGGCAAATGGCATGCCATCTGGTCGCCGTCGAAGTCGGCGTTGTAGCCCGGGCATACGAGCGGATGCAGTTTGATTGCACGGCCTTCCCAGAGGATCGGTTCAAATGCCTGGATACCGAGTCTGTGAAGTGTAGGAGCACGGTTCAGGAGAACCGGGTGTTCCTTGATAACGTCGCCAAGGACATCCCATACTTCAGGAGCGAGCTTGTCGACTTTCTTGCGGGCAGCTTTCAGGTTGATGACGATGCCCCTCTTGATCAGTTCATGCATGATGAACGGCTTGAAGAGTTCGATTGCCATTTCCTTCGGCAGACCGCACTGATACATTTTCAGTTCAGGACCTACGACGATAACGGAACGGCCGGAATAGTCGACACGTTTACCAAGCAGGTTCTGACGGAAACGGCCCTGTTTGCCCTTCAGCATGTCGGAGAGGGATTTCAGAGGTCTGTTTCCCGGGCCGGATACGGCTCTGCCGCGGCGGCCGTTATCGATCAGCGCATTGACTGCTTCCTGCAGCATACGTTTTTCGTTTCTGATGATAATTTCCGGAGCACCGAGTTCCAGAAGTCTCTTCAGACGGTTGTTTCTGTTGATGACTCTGCGGTAGAGATCATTCAGGTCGGAGGTAGCAAAACGGCCGCCATCGAGCTGAACCATCGGGCGCAGATCCGGAGGAATGACCGGAAGAACGGTCAGGATCATCCATTCAGGCTTGTTGCCGGAATGAAGGAATGCTTCGACTTCTTCCAGACGGCGGATGCATTTTACCTTGCGCTGGCCGCTGCCTTCTTCGATTTCCTTCTTCAGGGCTTTTTCGAGAGCCGGCAGATCCAGTTCCTTCAGCAGGTACTGGATAGCTTCAGCGCCCATCTGAGCCTTGAAGGAGCCTTTGCCGTAAGTAGCAACGGCAGTCTGGTATTCAGTTTCGTTCAGGACCTGTTTCTTGGAGAGGTTGGTATCTCCCGGATCCAGGACGATGTAAGCTGCGAAATAGAGAACTCTTTCCAGCTGACGCGGAGCGATTTCAAGGATCAGTCCGATACGGGACGGGGTACCCTTGAAATACCAGATATGAGAAACGGGGCATGCCAGGGCAATGTGGCCCATTCTTTCACGGCGAACCTTGGAGCTCGTTACTTCGACACCGCACTTGTCGCAGATGGTGCCTTTATAACGCATCTTCTTATATTTGCCGCATTTGCATTCCCAATCCTTTGTCGGTCCGAAAATTTTCTCGCAGAAGAGACCATCGGTTTCAGCCTTCAGGGTTCTGTAGTTAATCGTTTCCGGTTTCGTTACTTCGCCGTGGGACCATTCGAGGATCTTTTCCGGAGAAGCGATGCCGATTTTCATGGAATCAAATTCGTTTACATCTAACAATTGTGTACCGCTCCTTTCCGGACTTATTCGTCACGGTCAACGTCGTGACCGGAATCGCCATTGAGTTCTTCTTCATTAAATCCTGCTTCTTCATAAGCGGGAGCTGTGACTTCAGCTTCAAGGGCATCGTTGAAGGATGCTACATCATCATGGAGAGCTTCAGCCGGAGCGCCTGTCATGGAAGATTCCATGGCATTTCTGGATTCGGTGACAGCAGTGTCGCCTTCCATAGCTTCCTTGACTTCATCTCTGTGCCAGCGTTCTCCGCCGCCGTAACCCTGTTCCATATCTTCTTCGTCGAGTTCCTTCAGAACGACTTCGTCGCCATTTTCGTTCAGGATGCGGACATCCAGGCCGATGGACTGAAGTTCTTTCATGAGAACCTTGAAGGATTCTGGAACGCCCGGGCTCGGGATGTTTTCGCCCTTGACGATCTTTTCATATGCCTTGACACGGCCGATGACATCATCGGACTTGACGGTCAGGATTTCCTGCAGTGTGTAAGCTGCGCCGTAAGCTTCAAGTGCCCAGACTTCCATTTCGCCGAAACGCTGGCCGCCGAACTGAGCTTTGCCGCCCAGTGGCTGCTGGGTAACGAGGGAGTATGGACCAGTGGAACGAGCATGAATCTTGTCATCAACGAGGTGATGGAGCTTCAGCATGTATTTCCAGCCGATGGTGACCTGGTTGTCCAGTTTTTCACCGGTGCGGCCGTCATAAAGATCAGTCTTTGCATTAGCCGGCAGGCCAGCTGCTTTCAGTGTTGCTGCGAGGTCTTCATCGCGGCAGCCGTCGAATACCGGGGTTGCGATATGGATACCGGATTCGGTCGGTTCAGGCATGCCGTACTGATCGAAATCATATCCGCAGTCGCGCAGACGCTGTTCCATGATCTTGTACTGAGCCGGATCCTTCAGTGCTTCGTGAATTTCTTCGCCGAGCATGTGGCAGGCCCAGGACAGGTGGATTTCCAGAATCTGTCCGATGTTCATTCGGGATGGTACGCCCAGCGGGTTCAGAACCAGGTCGACAGGACGACCGTCTGGTGTGAACGGCATATCTTCGACTGGAAGAATTCTGGAGCATACGCACTTGTTGCCGTGACGGCCGGCCATCTTGTCGCCTTCACGGATCTTACGTTTCTGAGCGATGTATACGCGGACGAGTTTGTTGACGCCAGGAGCCAGTTCATCGCCGTTTTCACGGGTGAAGACTTTGACATCGACAACCTTGCCGAATTCACCATGCGGAACACGCAGGGATGTATCACGGACTTCTCTTTCCTTGTCGCCGAAAATAGCGCGGAGGAGTCTTTCTTCAGGTGTCAGTTCGGTTTCGCCCTTCGGGGTAACCTTGCCGACCAGGATATCGCCAGGACGAACGTCAGCACCGATCATGATGATGCCGTTTTCGTCGAGGTACTTGACAGCGTCTTCAGAAACAGAAGACAGCTGGCGGGTAATTTCTTCTTCGCCCAGCTTAGTATCTCTTGCATCGCATTCGTATTCTTCAATATGGATGGAGGTGTAGAGATCGTCCTTGCAAAGACGTTCAGAGATCAGAACGGCGTCTTCGTGGTTGTACCCTTCCCAGGATACGAACGCAACGAGCACGTTGTGGCCGAGGGCCAGTTCGCCGCCGTCTGTTGCCATGCCGTCAGCCAGTGTGGAACCAACTTCAACACGGTCGCCCTTGAATACTACCGGACGCTGGTTGATGCAGGTGGACTGGTTGGAACGCATGAATTTAATGAGATCGTAGGTATCGAGCTCGCCATTGTCAGCGCGGACGATGATCTGACGACCGGTGACTCTTTCAACAGTGCCGCCTCTCTTGGCGAGAATGCAGACACCGGAGTCCTGGCCGGCTACCCATTCCATACCGGTTCCGACGAGCGGAGCTTCCGGACGGAGCAGCGGAACTGCCTGACGCTGCATGTTAGCACCCATCAGTGCGCGGTTCGTATCGTCGTGTTCGAGGAATGGAATCAGGGATGTACCGATGGAAACGACCTGTTTCGGGGATACGTCCATCAGGTCGACTTCGTCTGGTTCAGCTTCGAGCACGTCAGCGCCGCGGCGGCTGGCTACGTTCTTATGAATGAAATGACCTTCAGCATCCAGCGGTTCACTGGCCTGCGCGATGATCTTGTCTTCTTCGATATCAGCAGTTACGTACTTGCATTCATCCGTAACCTTTCCGTCAACGATCTGACGGTACGGCGTTTCGATCAGGCCGTATTTATTGATGATCCCGTAGTTGGACAGCGAGGAAATCAGACCGATGTTCGGGCCTTCAGGCGTTTCTACCGGGCACATGCGTCCATAGTGGGAATAATGAACGTCGCGGACTTCGAACCCTGCGCGTTCACGGGACAGACCGCCAGGTCCCAATGCGGACAGACGGCGTTTATGTGTTAATTCAGCCAGCGGGTTTGTCTGGTCCATGAACTGGGACAGCTGGGAACTTCCGAAGAATTCCTTGATAGCTGCAACAACAGGACGGATGTTGACAAGAGCCTGCGGGGTCATCTTGTCCTGATCCTGGGTGGTCATTCTTTCACGAACGACTCTTTCCATACGGGTCAGGCCGATGCGGAACTGGTTCTGCAGCAGTTCGCCTACGCAGCGTACGCGGCGGTTGCCGAGATGGTCGATATCATCGCTCTTGCCATAGCCCTGCATCATGTTCAGCAGGTAATCAATGCATGCGATGATGTCGCAGTTTTCCAGTGTACGGAAGTTATCTTCACGGTTGCCGGAAGAGCAGATCACCTTGACCGGTGTTCCGTCATCCTTCTGGGTCATGATTTCAACCTGGCCGTTGCCGTTGAATACTCCGCTTTCTTCAATCTTTGCGATAGCTTCATCATCAATGAGGCTGTTTGCTTCAATGACGACTTCGCCGGTTTCCATGTTGACGATCGGGCCTTCGGTCTTGTGGCCGAGGAGACGGTTTCTCCAGGACAGCTTCTTATTCAGCTTGTAACGGCCAACCTTAGCCAGATCATAGCGGCGCGGGTCGAAGAAGAAATTGTGCAGCAGGGTAGCGCTGCTTTCTTCTGTTGCCGGTTCGCCCGGGCGCAGCTTGTGGTAAATTTCAATCAGAGCGGACTTTCTGTCCGTTGTGCTGTCTTTTTCCAGCGTCTTTTCGATGTGGATGTCGTGATCGAACAGTTCAAGGATTTCTTCATTGGTGGAGTATCCGAGAACACGGATCAGCACAGTAACCGGCATCTTGCGGTTGCGGTCGATACGAACGGAAAGAGAACCAGACGGATCCGATTCCAGTTCAATCCAGGCACCGCGGTTCGGGATCAGCTGTGCGGAATAGATTTCCTTATCAAAGGCATCTCTTTCCTTCTTGTAGTAGACGCCCGGGGAACGGACGAGCTGGGAGACGATAACACGTTCCGCGCCGTTGATGATAAACGTGCCCGTATCCGTCATGACTGGGAAATCCCCCATGAACAGATCATGTTCCTTCAATTCGCCGGTTTCTTTGTTTTCCAGACGGACCTTGACGTACAGAGGTGCAGAATAGTTCACATCTTTCGCCTTGCACTGCTCAATATTGTATTTGCCCTGACCGAAATAATAATCGCCGAAATGAAGTGCCCACTTGTGTGCACTATCCTCAATCGGGGAAATATCTGCAAATACATCTTTGAGACCCTCTCTGCAGAACCATTCATAGGACTTTGTCTGCAGATCGAGCAAATGTGGCATCTTCAGGACTTCCTGCGATCTGGCATAGGTGTATCTCTTCTTCTTGCCAACCTGCACAGGTCTGAACATCTTGCTTTTGGGCATTCCTCGCCTCACCCTTTCATTTCAAACACTCAATTCGCGCTTATTCGGAAAAAATAAGCAAGGGCCACAGAAATTCATGTACCTTGCTATTCTCCTATAAGACTCTTGACTACTCCTATAAGACTCTTGACTATTTACTATATACAAATAAGAACCGTTGCAAAGGTAAATTTTACTACAAAAGACATAAAATTGCAACCTTTCGGTTCTTAAATAGTATCAAGAAAACTTGAATAATGAGCTTAAATTATTTTCTTTTATAAAAATGTTTTTTCTTGCTATTGAATTTATCTTTATGCTTAATTTTCTCTTGACAAATTCAATTTGAAACGTTCTAGCTCATTTTAGCATTCAAACTATCAAAACGCAAGATACCAGATCGACTTTGAACCAGCATTTCCAAAGAAAAATGATGGAGGAGGTATAAAAACGCATCCCCCATTTCGAAAGTGCTCCTGACTTCCCTTTTAGCCATTATAAATGGTAAAAGATATCTGCAATGCAGATCCAGGTTTCCACTTCTGTCTTCACACCTTTCTTTTCATTTCTATTCTTCACGGTCCGCTGCCTTTATATTCTCATATGACTTCCTTTATTCTTGTATCCTTGTAGAGATAGCAAAAGGCTGCGAGATATTTCATAGCATCTCGCAGCCTTTTTATTTTACTTATTCTTATTCAATAACCATGAGCAGATCACCGGATTCGATTCTCTGGCCTGCTTTGACATGGATTTCGCTGATAATGCCGTCGATCGGAGCGGTGATGGTGGTTTCCATCTTCATGGCTTCGGTGACAACGATCGGGTCGCCTTTCTTGACGGAGGCGCCTTTTTCAACGAGGAGTTTGACGACAGAGCCGGAGAGGGTTGCGCCTACTTCGCCCGGTACGTCCTTATCGGCTTTCTGGGAGGAAGCGCTTGCTTCTGCTACGTGCTTGTCGTGAATTTTGATCTCACGCGGCATGCCGTTCAGTTCGAACTGGAGCTCGCGGTTGCCTTCAGCGTCCGGTTTTGTAATGTTGTTCAGACGAAGGAGCAGCATCTTGCCTTCTTCGACGTTGACGCGGATTTCTTCGCCCGGTTTCATGCCGAAGAAGAATGTCGGTGTGTCGAGGATGGAGAGGTCGCCGTACTTATGGTATCGTTCCATATAGTCGGAGAATACTTTCGGGTAGATGCAGTAGGAGGATACGTCTTCTTCCCTGGTCGGGAGGCGTTTTTCCTTCATTTCGAATTTGACTTTTTCGAAGTCTACATCAGCCGGATGGCTTTCGAGGTGCGGCTTGGCTCCGCGGAGGATGATATTCTGGAGTTTTTCCGGGAATCCGCCGTACGGAATGCCAAGCTTGCCGTCGAAGAAGTCAACAACGGACTGCGGGAAATCGAGCGTTACTCCCTTTTCATAGATATCTTCTTCGGTCAGGTTGTTCTGAACCATGAAGAGTGTCATATCGCCGACAACTTTGGAAGACGGTGTAACTTTGATGATATCGCCGAAGAGCATATTGACCTTCGCATACATGCGGCAGACTTCCGGCCAGCGTTCGCCAAGGCCTACAGCAGTTGCCTGCTGGCGCAGGTTGCTGAACTGTCCGCCAGGCATTTCATGCTGGTAGAGTGTGGTGTTCGGGCTGCACATCTTGGAATCGACGCCTGCATAGTACGGGCGTACTCCCTGCCAGTAACGGTCGATGGTTTCGAGTGCATCGATATCCAGATGCGGCTGACGCGGGTTATCCTGCAGCGCATAGTACATGGATGTCATGGACGGCTGGCTTGTACCGCCGGAAAGGGCACCTGTTGCGACGTCAACGATATCTACGCCGGCATCGACAGCCTTTGCATAGGAATAGAGCGTGCATCCTCCGCCTTCATGGCTGTGGAGGTGGATCGGAAGGTCTACGGCATCTTTCAGTGCGGAAATCAGGGCATAGGAAGCTTCCGGTTTGAGGAGGCCTGCCATATCCTTGATAGCAATGATGTTTGCGCCGGCTTTTTCCATTTCCTTGGCGAGATCCGTATAGTACTTCAGGGAGTACTTCTGACGATTCGGATCCATGATATCGCCGGTGTAGCAGAAGCATGCTTCTGCAAGTTTGCCTTTTTTCCTGACTTCGTCAATGGTGACTGTCATGTGGTTCAGCTGGTTCAGACAGTCGAATACGCGGAATACGTCGACGCCTGCATCAGCAGCCTGATCAATGAAGTGACGGACAACATTTTCCGGATAGTTCGTATATCCGACCGTGTTGGCGCCGCGGGTCAGCATCTGGAAGAGAATGTTCGGAGCTGCCTCTCTCATCTGGCGCAGTCTGTCCCATGGGCTTTCATCGAGGAAACGGTAAGCTACATCGAATGTAGCGCCGCCCCAGTTTTCGAAGGAGAAGAGCTGCGGTACGTGGACTGCGGTGTAATGGATGGCGTTCATGATATCATGCGTTCTTACGCGGGTAGCGAGCAGAGACTGGTGCGCATCTCTGTAGGTGGTATCCATGAACATGACTTCCTTGCGGTCCATGACCCATTTAGCGAATTTTTCCGGTCCCAGCTCATCAAGGAGCTGGCGGGTACCCTTCGGTGCGGTTTCATGAGAAGCATCGAGTACCGGAACAGGAGCGAAGTACGGTTTGTCCTGATGGCCTGCGCCTGCATAGCCATTGACAGTGATATCGCCGATATAGGTCAGAAGTCTTGTGCCTCTGTCGGAAACGGTATCCGGTTCCTGCAGCAGCCATGGGTTTCTGTCGATGTAGTTGACATCGCAGAGGCCTTCCTGGAAATCGCGGGTACGGAGCATATTCTGCAGGAAGTAAATATTTGTCTTGACGCCTGAAATGCGGAATTCATCCAGGCAGCGGAGCATCTTGTGAATCGTGTCCTTTGCATGGAGGGAATGCGCGGTGACTTTTACGAGGAGGGAATCATAATACGGCGTAATGACTGCGCCTGTATATGCAGTGCCGGCATCGAGACGGATGCCCGGGCCGCCGCCGGAACGGTATGCAATGATCTTGCCTGTGTCCGGCATGAAGTTGTTCTGCGGATCTTCGGTCGTGATACGGCACTGGATGGCAACGCCCTTGAACCAAATTTCGCTCTGCTTGCCGATGCCGATTTCCGGGCCTTCCAGAGAATAGCCTTCTGCAATCAGGATCTGTGTCTTTACGATATCGACGTCCGTAATCATTTCAGTGACAGTATGTTCTACCTGTACACGCGGGTTGACTTCGATGAAGTAGAAATGCTTTTCATCCTGGTCGACGAGGAATTCAACGGTGCCTGCATTGACATAATTGACATTCTTCATCAGTTTGACAGCCGCTTCATTGATCTTGTCACGCAGGCTCTGCGGGAGAGACCATGCAGGAGCCATTTCAATGACCTTCTGATGACGGCGCTGGATGGAGCAGTCTCTTTCAAAGAGATGAACGACATGACCGTGTTCATCGCCAAGAATCTGGACTTCGATGTGCTTCGGGTTCATGATGCATTTTTCTACATAAACTTCATCATCGCCGAATGCCATCTTTGCTTCGGAACGAGCGCGGTTGTACGCTTCTTCCAGATCTTCCATCCTGTCGACATTACGCATGCCGCGTCCGCCGCCGCCATTGACAGCCTTGATCATGACAGGCAGGCCGTACTTCTCAGCAAATTCCTTGACTTCAGAGAAATCATGGACAGCGCCCTTAGTGCCCGGAATCATCGGGATGCCTGCTTTTTCAGCCTGGATGCGGGCATTGACCTTGTCGCCGAACATGATGAGGTGTTCTACGTGCGGTCCGATGAATGTAATGCCTTCTTCTTCGCAGCGCTGAGCCAGTTTCGCATTTTCAGCAAGGAAACCGTAGCCCGGATGGACAGCGTCTACATTGTGTTCCTTGCAGATGCGGATGATATCTTCAATATCCAGGTAAGCATCGACCGGCTTGTCGCCAGCGCCTACCAGGTATGCTTCATCAGCGCGGTTTCTGTGCAGAGACAGAATATCTTCCTTGGAATAAATGGCTACCGTGCGGATGCCAAGTTCACTGCAGGCTCGGAACGCTCGAATGGCGATTTCGCCTCTGTTTGCTACCAATACTTTACGTATATGTTTCATAGAGTCCTCCCTCGTGATCAACAAAAGGCAGAGCCGTCCATTCCTCCGGACGGCCTGCTGTGCACCGGTTGATCTTTCACTCCTCTTGTGCACGGCTTATGTTCACATTTTACCCACTCAAAACGCTAAATTCAATAGCCTGTGGTAAATTGGTATTAATTTCTATTTTAATAAATAATATATATGAAAAAAATATTTAGTGTTAAATATGAATTGATGCGTTTTTATGGGGATTTATTTATGAATAGCGTTATTCATAACCTACAATAAATTATTTCATCCTTTTAAGGCCGTTTTACAGGACATTTCATCCCGATTTATCCTTTGCCCTTCTCTCTCATTCACATTGTTTTCTAATAAATAATAACTTTGTTGTTGAAAATTTGTCAACTTATGCGTTTTTTATTGTACTTCATAAAAATAACTAAAAACTTGTTCGAATTTTTTCAATTTTTCTATTACTATATTGTAAAAAAGTATGCTACAATAAATTTAACAATATCAATACGCTCTAGAAGAGTGAAAGGAGATGTTTCCCTCATGGGTATGCTCAAAGAATTTAAGGAGTTCGCACTCCGCGGCAATGTAGTCGATATGGCTGTCGGCGTTGTTATTGGTGCCGCTTTCGGGAAAATCGTTTCGTCCTTGGTGACAAACGTGATTATGCCGCCAATCGGCTATCTTCTGGGAGGGATTGATTTCTCCAATCTCTTCATCCCGCTGAGCTCGATCCCGGTTTCCACCGTGGCAGAAGCAAAGGAACTTGGCGTTCCGGTCATCGCTTATGGCGAATTCATTAATTCCGTCATCGATTTCCTGATTGTTGCATTTGTTATTTTCCTCATCATCAAGCAGATGAACCACTTCTTCCCGAAAGCTCCGGCCAAGGAAGCCCGCAAGTGCCCGTTCTGCCGCGAAGCTATTGCTGACGATGCTACCCGCTGCCCGCACTGCACCGCTGTTATTGATGATGCAGCTGCCGCAAAATAATTGAAACATTGAAACCGCCCAGGCCAGGGCGGTTTTTTCCTGCAGTTTTTCCCGCGGTTCATACAATAATGAATAATGCAATAAAAAAGATGATCCTCTTCCAGAGATCATCCTTTTTTTATTGCCGCATCCTCCGTCCCCCGCTTGACTTATCGTAAAAAATCACTCCTCCAATTGATTTTTTGATAAGTACTAGAACTTTTTAGTCATACAAAACATATAGTTTGTGGACAAAGCCTAGTTTTCCATTTATATTATATAAAGAGAAAAAGTATTAAAGTAGTATACTTTAGTATACACTTTTGGAATAGAGCACGATTGCTCTTGATAAATCACCAGACCTATATCAAAAAGGAGGACTCATGGACACCTCTGAAGAAGTTCTAATCCTCGGCAGGCATATCCTTCATGCCTATATCGAGGACATGGATATAGAACCGCTCATAGACCATCTTGCACCCGATGTCGTCTGGCTAGGCGCCGGACGGGAAATGAATGCGGTCGGCCGGGACACCGTTGCCCGCATTTTCCGTCAGGGAAAAGACCAGCTGATTCCCTGCCACATGAGCGAAGAAAGGGAATTGATTTACCCCCTCAATGAAAACCTCTGGCTTGTACAGATTTGTGCTCTTGAGGAAACAGACCCGTCCTACAAAATGTACCTGCAGGCTTATCAGCGCTGCGCTTTTGTCTTCCGCAAAAATTCTGAAGAAAAATGGGAAATCGCTTACCTGAATCATTCTATCGCCTATGAAGCTGTCAAGGACAATGAACTTTTTGCCATCAGCAAAGGCATCAGGAATTTCAGGAAGCTGCGTACACCTGACATTTCCCTTTTCTCCTCCAAGGATAAGGATACCCTTTACCACCTGATTGAGCAGACTTCCCTTTCTCTCTCAAAGAAGGAGCAGGAAGTCTGCATGATTCTTTCTCTTTTTCCCAGATTCTCCAAAACACAGGCTGAATTCATCTGCCAGAATGCCAAAACGATGAAACGCCTTCTTGTCCACTGGGCAAGAAATCCGTTCATGGCTTATGAACACTCCAAAGGAACATATGCTTTCCATCCCGTCTTCCGCGAGTACCTGCAGGGGAAATTCAAGGCAGAATCCTGGCGCTGGCAGAAGAACGCATACATGCGGGCAGCAAGATGGGAACTGCATGAAAAAAGTTACGACTATGCACTGACATTGGCACTCAAGGGAAAATCCTATCCCACGGCGCTCCGCATCATTTCAGAAGGCGGACTTGCTATCCTCTACAAACGTTCTCCGCAGGAACTCCGGCAGATCCTTCGCGATGCAACACCTGTTGAAAGAGCAAGGAATTTCAACGCCTGCGCACTCATCCTTCTGGCCATCAACCTAATTGCTTCGCCGCAGGATGCCCGGGAAGAAAGAGACATCCTGATGATCAATCTCCCGGCAGACTGGGAACCGTCATCGGAAGAAAATGCCCGTTTCCTCTTTCTGGAAGCGCTTGACTCGCTGCCTGACTCAGCTACGGTAGAAGCAGATCTTCAGAAACTTCTTTCCTTCTGCAAGGAAAATGAGGTGAAGCTGCCCCGCGACTACTTCCAGGGCATTTTCAGGGGCGTCGTAGGACAGCTTGGGCTTTATTACAGAAGAAGCGGCACGCTTTTGGAAAATGTCCATACCCTCCAGAGCATCTATGATATCTGCGGTGCCATTATCAAAGACTTCAACGGACGTCTCTGGCACTCTTCCGCTGAAGCCGAACTGAACTATATGCAGGGAAATATTGATACAGCTGACGAAATCCTTCTTCATTTCCTGAAATCTCCCTGGAATACCATCGATCGGCAGCAGCGCGCCATTATAGCTCTGTTCCTTTACCCGCGCATCGCTCTCATCCGGAAAACAGCTTACGAATTCAAGGACTGGAAGAAGCTGTACAAGAAACTCAAATCTGCCATCACTGATGACCTGACGAAAACGTCTCTCGACATGGTTGCAGTCCATATGTCATCTCTTCTGGAAGAACCTTCTCCCAAGCAGGAGCGCCTGATCGACACCATCAATGAACTCCCTGAGTACAGTGCCCTGCGGACGATGCGCCAGTCCGTCCGTCACAGGCTGAATCTGAGCCTCAAGAAGTATAATCTGATTCTCCATACGACAGAGACGAGGGATCCCTATCCGTCAGCGAATGCCTCGCAAATGAGCCGCTGCTACGATGCCATTGCGCGCATCGGTGCACTTCAGTACTTCGGTAAAACACAGGAAGCATCAGCGCTCCTGAAATCTGCTCTGCATGAATCTCTGCAGGACTACTTCATCATGCCCTTCATCGAACATTACAATATGCTGAAGCCCCTGCTTCTCCCGCTCGCTGCTGATCCTGTCTACGCCCAATTCCTGCAGCAGGCAAAGAAAATGGCAATCACTCCGATCTCAGAAAAAGCACTGGAGGATACAACGCTGACTCCAAGAGAACAATTGATTATCAGCCGTGTCAGGGATGGCTGGACAAACAGGGAAATCGCCGATGAACTCACTGTCGCCGAGGTCACAATCAAGAAACATCTGACAGAGCTGTACAAGAAATTCTACGTCCACAGCAGGACGCAGCTCCTTCTTGAGATTGACAAATCGCAAAAATAAGATGATAATAATCTATGAATTCCCCTTCCCAGCGGAATCCTGATACCTCCCCTGCCATGCAGAGGAGGCGGACTTGAACGTAAAAGAGGCCACAGCAGAATGAAAAGTCATTTTGCTGCAGCCTCTTTTTTGATTGTATCTTCTGTTTTCAGGAATTGAAAAAACCTCCTGGCAGGAGGCTTTTCCGAGGTGTTGACTTGTTGAGAAAGAACGGCAACAATGAGTGAGGTCATCACGGCCTTGACGGCCTCTCTTTTGTTTACGTTATTATAATAGCGCCATTAACAATTATTGTCAAGTAATTTTATGAAATAAAATAACAATCATTGACAATCAAAATAATTAAAAAGCAGCGCCCGTAAGGACGCCGCTCTCTGTTGCCAGAATTATTCGATTTCTTCGAATTCATCCTTGCCTACACCGCACAGCGGGCAGACGAAGTCAGCCGGCAGGTCTTCGAATTTTGTTCCCGGAGCGATTCCATTGTCCGGATCACCTAAAGCTTCATCATAAATCCAGCCGCAAACTTTACAAACGTATTTTTTCATCTTAAAAGCCTCCGTTCCTTAAACCCTTTCCTAAAAACTTCCTGTTCCTATTATACCATAATCTCATTCTATATAAATCAATTTCGATAGAAAAAATTCGTATTCTTTTCTACTGCTTATGCAGAAATCCTTCTGAAAAGCCTGTCCTATTGACCTTATTCCCACTCCTGATTTATAATAGAAAGCACATCATGCGAGCGTGGCGGAATTGGTAGACGCACAGGATTTAGGATCCTGCGCCCTGTGCATAAGGGTTCGAGTCCCTTCGCTCGCACCAGAATCCCTGTCTTTCAGCAGGGATTTTTTCATACTTAAACATCGCAGGCAATAAAAAAGACGCGGCCGAAGCTGCGTCTTTTTATGTTCATTATTCCATCAAATGGGATTAGAAGTTGACCGGTTTGCCATAGTAAGCACATTCGAGGATGCGGCCCATGAGAGCGTCGTCGACTTCTCTCGGGTTTTCTGGTGTGCATGCATCGAGAACTGTGTTGTGAGCGATGGCTTCTTTCTTTTCCAGATACAGTTCTTCCGGAACACCATAGTCATGGATGTTCAGCGGAATGTTCATCTTGCGGTTCAGGCAGCGGATAGCTTCTTCATAGGACTGAACGAGCTGAGCGTCTGTGCGTCCCGGAAGTCCTGCTACGCGTGCAAGGTCAGCATAACGGGCAAGGCATGCCTTCTTGTTGAACTGGATGACATACGGCATCAGGATTGCGTTTGCGCAGCCATGCGGAATATGGAATACGGCGCCGATCTTGTGTGCCAGGGAGTGCGTGATGCCGAGGAGGCCGTTGGAGAAAGCCATACCAGCCATGCACTGTGCGATGTGCATCTTGTCGCGTGCATCAGTGTCTTCATTGTAAGAATCAATGATGCTGTCGAAAATGTCGGAAACAGCCTGCTTAGCAAGCGGATCGGTGAAGCCATTGGCAAATTTGGATACATATGCTTCAGTTGCATGTGTCAAAGCGTCCATGCCGGTATGAGCACAGAGCTTCTTCGGCATTGTCTGCGGCAGGTCCAGATCGAGGATAGCGAGATCTGGTGTCAGGTTGAAGTCAGCCAGCGGATATTTGATGCCGGTGGAATAGTCCGTGATAACGGAGAAGGAAGTAACTTCAGAAGCGGTGCCGGATGTGGACGGAATAGCAACGAAAATAGCTTTCTGACGGAGAGTTGGCAGGGAGAATGGTTTCTGTACTTCTTCGAATGTCAATTCCGGGTATTCATAGAAAACCCACATAGCTTTAGCAGCGTCGATCGGGGAACCACCGCCGATAGCGATGATAACGTCCGGGCCGAATTCTTCCATGGCCTTGGCGCCTTCTCTTACTTTTTCAATGGACGGATCCGGATCGATACCTTCCATGGTATATGTTTCAATGCCAGCCTTGTGCAGTGCTTCCTCAGTCTTCTGCAGGAAACCACCACGGCGCATGGAATGACCACCGGTGCAGATGAAAGCTTTCTTGTGTCCTTCTAAAACGGACAGCTGTTCAATAGCGCCATGGCCTACATAGATATCTCTCGGTAATGTAAAACGAAACATATTGAATCTCCTCCCACTCTATTACAGTTTCCTGAATTCGGGCAGTCAGCGGTTTTATGTGTATGCTTATTTCATAAATCCGTCATATAACGTATCTGCCACAAGAATAGTATACAACATAATTCGTGATTCTTATATATACTTTCTAAAAAAGTATAAACTCTGCTTTATAAATGAGTTTTTGTTATTTAACAACCCGTTTTTGTAAAGAAAATGACAATCTTCTTGATTAAATGCGAAAATAATTGGAAATTTGTGTGCTGCACGCAAAAAAAGAGCTGCCCATGCGATTGCATGAACAGCCTCTTTTCTTTTATTTTTCGATTGGAAAATCCTTCAGTACATCAGCAAGCGTGATCGACTTCATTTCGCGTGCCATAGCTTCCTGGATACGCATCAGTTTCGAGTCGAGCGCCTGATGGATCCCCCGCCCGACCGGGCAGTTGGGATTCGGGTTTTCGTGGAAATGGAAGATGCCTTCCTTTTTCACAGTCTCCACTGTCCTGTAAATCTGAAGGAAATCAATGTCTTCCGGCTTCATTGCCAGAAAAGCGCCGCCGCTGCCGCGGTTGACTGTGACCATCCCGCGCTGTTTGAGCTGCGAAAGCAGCCTTCTCACCACGACCGGATTCGCATTGATGCTTCCTGCCATGATGTCGCTGGTCACTTTCTCCTTATCCTGAAACAGTGCGATATAGCACAGCATATGGACAGCAATGGTGAAGCGGCTGGATATTTGCATGTTCAGTACCTCCTCCATGTCCTGCTAGTGTACACTGTCCCGCGGATGATATCAATCCCCTGATCAGTCGATGATGGCAAAGCCTCTGGTCCATGGCAGCTTCCCGGCAGAAGCCAGGGAAATCTGCAGGAAGCCCATGGCTTCCAGTTCTCTTGCGCGGCGAAGCTTGCCGGCGTCCATCAGTTTCAGACGGCAGCCAGTCAAAGCCTCTGCGACCTTATCCTTGGCATTCAGGAAATCGGAAGCCATGAGAACGACAGTCTGTTCATGGAAACCTACCTTGCCAGTAGCCAGTGTATTAGCGAAATTCGTGTTGAATGCTTTGACGACAAATGCACCCGGCGCTTTCCCCTGGATCAGTTCAGCAGCAGAAGTGCCGTCCGGAACGAGCATATGATCCATTGTTTCAAAATCAACCGGATTGGTGATGTCGATGAGGACCTTATCCTTCATCTTCGGACCCCATTTTCTGAGAATCCCGTCCACTGCCGTGTACGGAACAGCAAGGACGATGATATCGCCCAGTTCGCCGATAAACTCGCGGCCTGCATACTCTACTTCATTGCCGCATGCATCGAAATTGTCTCCGATTGCCTTGCCCATGCTGCCTTTGCCAAAAATTGTAATTTTCATGATGTTCTCCTTTTCTTGATCAATGAATACATAAGAAATGATTCTAAATGCTGGAAACCTGCCGGGAATAGAAAAGGTGCCAGAGAGACGAAGCAGGAGCCTTCCCTTCTGATGCTGTAACATCTCTTGTTACATTTATCATAGCACCACCCTATTTCCGAGTCAACGATTCTGCCTTAGAATATTTTTATATCCATCGAAATGCATTTATATTTTTAGATACTCATTCTGAAAAATAAAGATGGCCTTGTCCAGCCATCCTTATTTCCTTATTTTATTGTCTTACTTGCCAAGTACGCTGATTCTCTGATGGATGTGGCTGCCGCTGACAGCTTCATCGACCATGGCGAGCGCATAGTCTGCGTAGGAAATCTTGCTCTCGCCCTTTTCGTTGGTGGTGAATTCCTCGCCGGCAAGGATGTATTCTCCTGTTCTTTCTCCATCAGCGATGAATTCAGCAGCCGGGCTGACATATGTCCATCTGACATCGTCACGTTTTCTCAAAGCATTGAGTGAATTCTTCATGCCGACTGCAGTTGGAAGATACGCTTTTGGGAAATCCGGAAGATCGGAAATCATGGTCTTGTGATCCTTATCGACATAGAGGCTGCCTGCCCCGCCGACGACCAGAAGTCTTGTCTCGCTGCCAGAAAGGATATTGGAAAGATGGCCGAGCGTTGCGCTGTGCTGATCCATCTTATTTGGATCCCAGATACCGAAAGCATCGATGACGACATCAAAACCTGCCAGATCTTCTTTTGTGAGATCCATGATATCCTTCTTCAAAGTATGCGGAGCTTCTGTCTTGTTCTCTCCGCGTACGACTGCGGTAACGTCAAGCCCGCGTGCGACGGCTTCCTTCACAATAAGGCGACCGCTTTTACCATTTGCTGCAACAACTGCTAATTTCATTTTAAGTTCCTCCTTAAATGTTTTAAATATTTGATGTAACTATCTTTGTTACATTTAATATACCATCATTTTGTTGTAACGTCAATGGTTACATCAAAGATATTTTGAAAATTTCCGAAATAAATGGAGGAAGATCTGGAACGGCTTCTGCTGCAAGACTTTTGCCGGACAGCCAGCTCCTTTAGGGAATCTGCGCATAAAAAAAGACCGTGAAAATGACGGATCATTTTCACGGTTCTTTCTTTGCGGATTATTCCATGTCTTCCGGAAGTTCTGCGTTGGTGTACACTTCCTGTACATCATCGAGTTCTTCCAGTTCGCCGGTGAGACGGGCCATTGTCTGGGCTGCATCGCCTTCCAGCTTGACGTAGTTGTCCGGAACCATAGCGACTTCGGATGCTTCTGCCGCAATGCCTTCTTTTTCAAGAGCATCGGATACGGTCAGGAAGTCTTCCGGAGCGGTTGTGATTTCGTAAGAGTCTTCGTTGACTGCTACGTCTTCAGCGCCTGCATCAAGAGCTACCATCATGACGGTGTCTTCATCAGCAGCTTCTTTGCTGACAACGATGGTGCCTTTCTTCTTGAACATCCAGGATACGCAGCCCGGGGTTCCTACGGAACCGCCATGATGGGTAAATGCGTGACGGATGTCAGCTGCAGCGCGGTTGCGGTTATCGGTGTTGCATTCGACGATGACAGCAGCGCCTCCGGGTCCGTAACCTTCATAGGTTACTTCATCGAAGCCTGCGCCGCTGGCTGCGCCAACGCCCTTATCGATAGCACGCTGAATGTTTTCCTTCGGTACATTGTTCTGCTTAGCTTTTGTCAAAGCCAGTTTCAGACGCATGTTGCCGACTGGATCACCGCCGCCCATGCGGGCTGCGATTGTAATTTCCTTGGAAATTTTAGTGGTGATTCTTGCGCGGATGGCGTCTGTTTTGCCTTTCTTGCGCTTAATGTTTTCCCACTTAGAATGTCCGGACATAAAATTATTCCTCCTTTTTATTCCACCAGGGTTCGCCCAGAAGGCGGTCGAGGATGATGGCTACGGCGCTGCGTACGCACAGATGATTGTACGTGCCTGCCCCGTAAATTGGTTCCACAATGTAATCGAACTGCTTCATCATTTCCTTGGTCATGCCGAAGCCTGTCCCGAAAAGGATGAAAATCGGTGTATCTTCTTCGTGGATTTTCCTGCGCATTTCACAGTAGGAGACCGTATTCGGATACACACGGGCATCGGTGGTGACGATGGCAGGCTTCCTGCCTGTCTCGCTTTCGATGCGGGAAATCGCTTCTTCGAGGGTGGGAACCAGTTCCGTCTCTTCGAAAGCTTCTTTCCTGTTCACATTGTACTTCACACCGCCGCCGGTCTTCCAGTGGTTCATGATGCGGTTTGCCATTTCACGCTGTGCTTCCACCGGATGCACGATGAAATAGCGTTTCACGTCATACGTCTTGTCCGTTCTGGCAATATCATGAAGGTCATAGTTGGTAAGAGCCGTAGTGACTACTTCCATATGTTTGTTATAAATCGGATAGTGTATCAGTCCTATATATACAGGTGCCATCACTGATCCTCCTTCTCTCGTTTGATCTCCGCCAGCAGCTTCTTATCTTCTGCGGTCATCTTGAGCCCGCTCAAAAGATCCGGACGGCATTCGAGGGTGCGGCGAAGCGCCTCTTTCCTCCTCCATCGCGCAATATTTGCGTGATGCCCGGAAAGAAGCACTTCAGGGACCTTCCAGCCGTTGTAGTCAGCCGGTTTCGTATACTGCGGATATTCCAGAATCGGTTCATAGAACGAATCGGTTGCTGCGCTTCCCGCATCTCCAAGGACTCCCGGTATCATGCGGGCCACTGCGTCGCTGATGACCATGGCTCCCAGCTCTCCGCCGGTCAGAACGTAATCTCCGATGGAAATCAGTTCATCTGCCAGATACTCCTCGACCCTGTGGTCCACGCCTTCATAGTGCCCGCAGATGAGCACCAGATGGTCATAATCACGGTACAGTTCCTTGGCTTTTTCCTGATTGAAAGTCTTTCCCGCAGGTGACAGGAAAATCACCCGGTCGCGGGGGCCTTTCTCAGGAAGCACATGATGCACTGCGTCAAAAATGGGCTGGCACATCATGAGCATGCCCGCCCCGCCTCCGTAGATCGTATCGTCCACCTGACGGTGGCGGTACATGGTATAGTCACGGGGATTCGTGACCGCCATCTCCATACGTCCCGCATCCAGCGCTCTCTTGATGATACTTTGGTCGAAGAACGCCTGAACGAACTCGGGAAATAAGGATAATATATCTATTTTCATTCTCGCCCTCTATTTCGGGAAGACAGCGTCTTCCCCAGAAAAGGGGAGTCCGCTTATTCCCATTCCGGCATAGCCACTGTCATGCGTCCTTCATCGAGATCGACTTTAAGGATGCATGAAGGGATGGCCGGAAGATAGATTTCCTTGCCGTCCGGTGTTTCAACGCCATAGACGTTGTTAGCCCCGGTCTCGAGGATTTCCTTGAGCTTTCCGACGTAAGAGCCCGCTTCATCCACTACTTCAAGCCCTACGAGCTGGAAATAGTAGTACGTGCCCTCTGGTCTTTCCGGCAGTTCGGAAAACGGCACTTCGACGATCTTGTCGATCAGCGTTTCGGCCGTATTCCTGTCGTCCACACCTTCCACATGAAGAATGTATACATTCTTATGCGGACGTCCCGAAAGCAGCTTATAAAACTTCCCGCCGATTTTGAGACGCTTGAGCGTCTTGAAGATTTCCGGCCGATCCGTATCGGGAAGAATACGCAAATCACCCCGCACACCATGCGGGGCTACGATTCGGCCGACAACTATCAGTTCATCGGGTTTCATATCAGTTGCGGAATTCAACGATCTTTCCGTCTTCAACCAGGATTTCACCGCCGAGCAGTTCATTCATGTCGTCACCGATATGAATGGTAACCAGACGGTTCATCGGAGCACGGTTGAGTTCTGCGCCGATGGTGAGTCTTTCGAGATGATCCTTATCAGCAAGGAATTTATCCTTCATCTGCTGCATCTGGACCTTCTGAGCCTCGTACTGAGCACGAAGGGGTGCTACGGCCTGTACGTTGATCTTTGCCTGTTCTGCCAGTTTTCCATTAGCTTCGAAATCCAGCTGGGACATATCGTGGTCTACACGCTTGAGATTCTGTTCGATCTCAGCGAGGAGCGTTGCCTTCAGCTGTTCAGTCAGCTTTGACTTAACGGCTACAGGGACAAGAATCTGCATTTCATCCATTGCGACACCTCTTAGATAATATCGACAGCCACTCTGCGGTTTTCACGCAAAGCACCTGCCTTGACAACGGTACGGATCGCATTGGCAATGCGTCCTTTTCTGCCGATGACCTTGCCCATGTCTTCCGGGGCAACATGGACCTGATAAATTTCCAGGCTGCCCTTTTCGACTACGGTGACAGAGACGGCGTCAGGGTTCTTCACGAGAGCCTTGACGAGTGTTTCCACTAATTCTTTCATGGTGCGTCCCCCTTATTTCTTTGCTTCAGCAAACTTAGCGAGGATGCCGTTCTTTCTCAGAATGGAACGAACAGTGTCGGTCGGCTGAGCGCCTTTACCAAGCCAGGACAGAGTCTTTTCTTCATCAATCTTAACCGGAGCGTCGAGTTTAGCCGGATCGTACCAGCCGATGGTATCGGTCGGAGCGCCGTTTCTAGCTTCCTTGGAGTCGATGACGATGATGCGGTAGAAAGGATTCTTCTTAGCGCCCATACGGGTCAAACGAATTTTTAACATAATTTCACCTCCTTGAAATGATCTCGATTATTTATGGAACATCCCGGGGAGACCACCGAGGCCGCCCATCTTGGATGGATTTATCTTCTTATTCTTCATTTTCTTCATGGTTTTCTGCATTTCCTGGAATTGCTTCATCATACGGTTGACGTCCTGGATCTTCACGCCAGCGCCGTCAGCGATACGCTTTCTGCGGCTGCCGTTCAGAATCTTGACATTCGCTCTTTCCTCCGGTGTCATGGAAAGGATGATAGCTTCGATGTGCTTGACTTCCTTGCCGTCAAGATCGACATCCTTCAGCTGATCCTTGAACTTGCCCATCCCCGGGATCATGCCCAGAATACTCTGGAAAGAGCCGAGCTTTCTGATCTGCTTGAGCTGCTTCAGGAAATCATCAAGAGTGAATTCACCCTTCCTGATCTTTCCTGCTGCATCCTTCAGCGAATCCTGATCCATGTTTCTCTGTGCGGTTTCGATCAAAGTCTCGAGATCGCCCAGATCGAGGATACGTCCTGCCATACGGTCCGGATGGAAATCTTCCAGCCCGCCGTCGAGCTTTTCGGATACGCCGATCATCTTGATCGGTTTTCCCGTTACACTCTTGATGGAAAGAGCAGCGCCGCCTCTGGCATCGCCGTCCATCTTCGTCAGGATGGTCCCGTCAATGCCCAGGCTCTCATCGAAAGCCTTTGCCGTATTGACAGCGTCCTGACCAGTCATGGAGTCGAGCACCAGAAGGATCTCCTGCGGATGGACCTCAGCCTTGATATTTCTCAGCTCGGCCATCAGCTTTTCATCGATCGTCAGGCGCCCTGCGGTATCGAGAATGACGATATCGCGGTTGTATGACTTAGCCGTATCGACTGCGTACCTTGCGATGTGGACAGGATCCACATTCGGAGGCATGCGGTAAACCGGCACATCCGTCTGTTCACCAAGGACTTCGAGCTGTTTGATAGCTGCCGGACGATATACGTCGCAGGCTGCCATCATCGGACGATGTCCCTTCTTCTTGAACATCAGCGCAAGCTTGCCGGCGGTCGTCGTCTTGCCGGCGCCCTGGAGCCCGACAAGCATGATCACCGTCATGCCAGTAGAGGAGAGCGTGATCTTGCTCTGCGTCCCGCCCAGAAGCTCTGTCAGCTCATCCCTGACGATCTTGATAACCGTCTGGTCTGGCTTCAGGCTGCCGAAGACCTCCTCGCCCATCGCTTTTTCACGCACATGAGCAATGAAATCCTTCGCTACCTTGAAATTGACGTCCGCTTCCAGAAGAGCCCTTCTGACTTCGCGGAGCGCCGCGTCGATATCACTCTCGGAAAGCTTGCCCTTCCCGCGGAGATCCTTAAAAGCCGACTGCAGCTTATCTCCTAAACCTTCAAATGGCATCTGGTCACCTTCATTCCGTCAAAATCCGCAGCAGCGGTTCCGCTTCGCTCTTCTTCGCTTCAGGGATCATACCCTCCAGCGATTCGGTCGCTTTCTGCCTCCGGATCCTTGCCTCCGCCAGATGAAGGGCGGACTCATACGTCCGGAGCTGCTCCTCGCCATGGCGCATAGCATCATGCACCGCCTGGCGGGAAATATGAAAATATTCCGCAATCTCAGCCAACGTGAGATTCTCATTGTAATACAAGTCCAGGCATTCACGCTGCCTTGGCGTCAGGAGCTCACCGTAACAATCAAGGAGCTCGCCGTTCTGAACTACATTTTCTAAAGACATAGCATCACCATAACGTTCATCATTATACAGGGAGGAGAGCGCCATGTCAAGCAAAATAACTTTACATCCTCATCTTTTTTGAAATTTCTTTTTAAGGCCGCAAAAGCTACGAAAATGGAGCGGGAAATCTGCTGAAGCTCCCCGGAAAATTTCCTTGTCTCCTTACGTATTATTACATTATATAACTATTTCTTCTATCTCTTCTTATAAATACTTTCATTGACTTAAGACACGTTTCCCGTTGTTATAATAAATACAGATTCCGTTTATAATAAGGTTTATGCCTGCTGTTTTGAAAGGAGATTCTATGAATAAATCATTGATGGCGCTCACGCTCTGTGCGCTGATGTCCGGCTCGACCATTTTCGCCGCTGACCAGACACCCAGAGACAACTTCTACTGGCTCGGCCAGATCAATAAAGCTTCCGATATCATCAATACCGATGAAGGGCTCCTGACCCCTGCTGAAGGCAAGAACATTGCCCAGGGCATCCAGAAGGTCCTTGATGAAGGAAACAAGCCGGGCGGCCCGCGTCCGACGAATGTCGTCGCTTTCGAACCATACCTCATCCAGGCAGCAGGCCCGGAAGTCACGAAGATCCATGCAGGCCGTTCTTCTCAGGATATGCTGACGACTGTCGGCATCATGGAACAGAGAGAACATCTCATGGCTATGGCCAAAGAGCTCGACAATGTGCAGCGCTCCCTGATCAAACTGGCTGAAGAAAACAAGGACACCATCATCCCGAACTATACGAATGGTGTTGCTGCCCAGCCAAACAGCCTGGCCCACTACCTCATCGCTTATGCCAATGCATACAACCGCGACATGCAGCGTGTCAGAGAATATTATGCCCGCCTCAACCGTTCCCCGATGGGCTCCATGGTCCTGAACGGCACCGGCTGGCCGCTTGACCGTGACCGCATGGCCGATTACCTCGGCTTTGACTCCATTGCTTACAATACGTACGATGCAGGACAGATTTTCCCGCAGGAGGCGCCGATTGAAACTGGCGGCATCACGAATGCCATCGCCATCCACACGACAAGCTTCATTGAAGAAATCATGCAGCAGTACGCACAGCCGCGTCCGTGGATCCTCCTCAAGGAAGGCGGCGGAAATACGTACGTCTCCTCCGCTATGCCGCAGAAGAGAAATCCTGGCATCCTGAACTCCTGCCGCACTGAGGCTTCCACGCTTCTTGGCATGTCTGTCGAAGCCGCATTCCGCTCCCACAATATTCCTGCCGGCATGGCTGACGGACGTCTGAGCGGAAGAAGAGACATCGTGCCGCAGGCAACGAAAGTCCTCACTGAATTCGACCGCATCCTGAACAACCTTGTCATCCATCCGGACCGTTCGCTGGAAGAACTGAACCTTGACTGGACCTGCTCGCAGGAAATCGCCGACCAGCTCATGAAGAAGTACGGCATCCCCTTCCGCGTAGGCCACCACTTCGCTTCTGATGTCGTTACCTATGCAAGAGCCAACAACATCACCCCGGCTGACTTCTCCTATGAAGATGCCAGGACCATCTACGCTAAATCCGTAGCCGATGTTGCCAGGGAAGACCCGTCCATCCCGAAGACCTTCCCGATGACAGCAGAGGAATGGAAGAATGCAAAGGATCCTGTCGCTATCGTTCATAACCGCGCCGTCAAAGGCGGACCGCAGCCATCTGAACTCAATAAGATGATCGAGATGGCAAAGAAGGATCTGGCCAACAACGAAGCATGGGTTGCATCCACAGAAAACCAGCTGAACCAGTCTGAAAAGAAGCTGAATAATGATTTCAATCAGATGCTGAAATAATTCCGCTGATCCGTATGTGACAATATAAAAAGGCTGTGACGAAATGTGCAATCATTTCGTCACAGCCTTTTTTTGTTTAGTTATTCATCAAGCTCCTTCGACGAGGCTGCAGGTGGACCATCCGCATTCGTTGCAGGTGGTGCAGTGGCCTTCGACGTGGATCTGGTGGGATCCGCAGTGCGGGCAGGTCGGTTCCTGTTTCTTCGGTTCGAAATCAACCTTTTCTACCTTGCCTTCAGCCTTCTTTTCATCAGCCTTGGCGTTTTCATCGACGCCCAGGATGTTGCCGCGGCGGCAGCCGTCACGGAATGCTGTGATGCCTTTGCATCCGCTTTCCCATGCATCCATGTAAATCTGGAAGATATCTTCCGGAGTTGCATCGTGCTTCAGGTTGACGGTACTGGAAATGGAGTTATCCACATACTTCTGCATGACAGCCTGCAGCTTCACGCGGTCATCGAAAGGCACTTCATGGCTTTCCACAATCCACGGGAAACGTTCGATGATTTCTTCATCTGTCAGGTTGAGCGGAAGGTTGTGGTATTCAAGGAGATCCTTGACGCTGTGCGCATAGACGCGGAAGCTGCCGTGTACATCTTCCATCTTATGCGTGGTTCTTTCATAGGAAATCTTGTAGAGCGGTTCGCATCCGCCAGAATAGCTGCCCATCAGGAGGGAGATGGTGCCGGTCGGAGCGATGGCAAGCAGTGTGCCGTTTCTGAGGCCATGCTGATGAATGTCTTCATACAGTTCCGGATCGAGTTCCTTCACCAGATCCATGACCGGGGACTGCTTGGTAGCTTCCCAGCGGTACTTGCCGAAGGTGCCGAGCTTCTTGGCTCTGTCGCAGGAAGAGCGGAGAGCTGTCAGGAGCATCATCTTCATGACTTCGCCCATGAATGCATTTGCCTTTTCACTGCCATATTTCAGTTTCATGGCAACGAGAGCATCTGCTACGCCGAAGAGGCCAAGTCCCAGAGATCTCCAGTCGTCGATGCAGGTTCTGTTTTCATCGAGCGGCTGAATGTCATAGCCATAGGAAACGATTTCATCAAGAGCTGCAATACCGTCATAAACAGTCTGACGGAACTTTTCTTCATTGAACTTCGGTTCATCGCTGAACTTGTCATCGATCATGCTGTAGAGATTGATGCTTGCCAGGTTGCATGCGTTGTACGCATTGCCGCCGAATTCGCCGCATGGGTTGGTGATTTCGATCTTGTATTCCGGATAACCGGCCAGCAGATGGTAATCATTCAGGCGGTCAGAGAAGAGCGCGCCCGGATCACCCCAGTCCCACTGGGTTTCGCAGAATTCCATGAAGAAATCTCTTGCGCGGATGACGCGTTCGATATTTTCGCCTGTGGATTCTACATGGTAACGGAGAGTGTAATCTGTATCATTCTTGACAGCTTCCATGAATTCATCCGTGAAGAGGATGGAAATATTCATAGAAGACAGCTTTTCTTCATTCTGTTTGATGTGCAGGAATTCATAGATGTCCGGATGATCGCAGTTCAGTCCGACCATCATAGCGCCTCTTCTGCCGTTCTGGCTGATGACTTCACCAGTCACGTTGAAAATCTTCATGAAGGAAACGGCGCCGGTAGAAGTTCTTGCCACGTTTCTTACTTCACTGCCCTTTGGACGAAGGCCCGAAATATTGATGCCGATGCCGCCGCCGTAAGAGAAAATGCGGGCGATCTCGTAGTTGGACTTGAAGATCGATTCCAGATCATCCTTTGGAGAAGGAAGGATATAGCAGTTGGAAAGAGAAACCTTGAACTTGCCCTTGGAGCCTGCAGCATAGAGAGCGCGGCCTGCCGGACAGAAGGAAGCTTCTTCCAGATATCCTCTCACTCTTGGACGCAGGTCATCATCAAAAATAGAGCTGACGCGGTCCATGAACTGTTCAGGGTTTGTTTCACCCTTGTGATAATACTTCTCTCTCAAGATGCCTTGGCTGATTTCATTGTCGTACCAGTGATTCATAACGATCCCCCACTTTAATGGATATTTTTTATAAGATAATTTCAGATGTTTCTGACCAGACGCCCGGGTGTCTGGGGTATGTATTTCTTAGTGCATGACTATAGTACCAAATACTTTATATGGTGTCAAATTCACTAATTGCATCCTATATATGGTAGTTATGCATAAGAACTATCAAGTTCCCGATAGAATCGGGCGCGGCGGAAATGCATGCCCCGGAAGGCCTGTTATATCGAAGAAAATGAAACCCGATGCCTCATTTTTTCCCTTTTTATGGGCATTTCCAGAAGCGCATTTCCATGAAAATTTTCCTAAATATTTTTTAAATGAGAAGGACAAACGGCAAAAGACAGCTGACAAGGCAGCAATGACAATAAAAAACAGATGTGAAATACCATTTGCAGTATCTCACATCTGTTTCTTTATACTATATCATCCTTATTAAATGATTATTCTTCGTCTTCATCGACGTCGTCATCGCTGGAAATGACATCGATTGATGCGATGCGGTCGCCGTCTTCCAGTCTCTGGAGGATGACGCCCTGGCCGGCTCTTGCCTTCTTGCTGGAGATCTGGCTGGCCTTTGTCTTGATGGTGATGCCCTGTTCAGATACACCGACGAGTTCATCATTGTCATCAGCGGCTACGAGAGCGACGACTTCGTACCCCTTCTTGAAGTTGCGGACGCCGCGTCCGTTTCTTCCCTGGAGATGGTATGCGGAGGACTTGTTTCTCTTCGCATTGCCGTCAGCGGAAATCGTGAAGATATCCTTATCCGTAGCAAGAACTGCACCTACGACTTCGTCGAGCTCGCCGTCGTCATCAGACAGGCGGATTGCATGGACGCCTGCAGTAGTGCGGCCCATCGTGCGGACTTCATCGTCTCCGATGGAGAAGCGGATAGCCATGCCCTGACGGGTGCCGATGATGATTTCCTCATCACCCTTGACAGCAAGGACAGTGACGAGACGGTCGCCGTCATTCAGGCGGACAGCGATCAGGCCGTTCTTGTTGATGTTCTTGTATTCAGCAATTTCCGTCTTCTTGATATAGCCCTTCTTCGTGACCATGAGCAGGTACTTCATATCCTTATCGCCTGCATCGATATCGAGGAGCTCGGTCACCCTTTCATCCGGAGCAAGACCCGGGATGAAATTGATGAGAGCGCTGCCTCTTGCCGTTCTGCCCGACTTCGGGAATTCGACGGCTGTCTTCATGTAGACTTTGCCCTTGTTCGTGAAGAAGAGGATCCTGTTATGAGTGGAGGTGCTGAGGAGCTTCCAGACATAGTCCTCATCCTTCATCTTCATGCCGGATACGCCGCGGCCGCCCTTTCTCTGGACGCGGATATCAGCGGAATCCATGCGTTTGATATAGTTCTGCTTTGTCAGCGTGATTGTCATCGGTTCATCCGGGATGAGATCGGTCATCGTGAAGTCGTTCGAAGCTTCAGCGATTTCCGTACGGCGTTCATCGCCGAAGTTCTTCTTCTCATCGAGGAGTTCGTCCTTGACGACGCCCATCAGCTTGTCACGGCTGGAGAGGAGATCGGTCAGGTAATCAATCGTTTCCAACACATCCTTATAATCCTGTTCCAGCTTGTCGCGTTCCAGACCGGTCAGTCTTCTGAGACGCATATCGAGGATTGCGGTAGCCTGTTTTTCAGAGAGGCCGAACTTTTCCATCAGGGAAGTTCTTGCGATGTCGTCCGTGCGGGACTCTCTGATCGTACGGATGACTTCATCGATATGATCAAGAGCAATCAGCAAGCCTTCCAAAATGTGGGCTTTGGCCTTTGCCTTGTCCAGTTCATACTGCGTTCTTCTGGTAACGACTTCTTCCTGATGCTTCAGGTAGTAGTACAGAATCTGGCGCAGATTCAGGATACGCGGATGTCCATCGACGAGCGCCAGCATGATAGCACCGAAGTTGATCTGCATCTGTGTATGCTTGAAGAGATTGTTCAGCATGATTTCCGGGTTCACGTCAGCGCGGAGCTCGATGGCGATGCGCATGCCCGTTCTGTCGGATTCATCGCGCAGAGCCGTGATGCCGTCTAAGACCTTCTGCCTGGACAGATCGGCGATCGTCTCAATGAGGCGGGCCTTGTTGACCTGGTACGGAATTTCCGTTACGACGATACGGTTCTTGCCATGCGGCATTTCTTCGATGTCCGTTCTGGCACGGACAGTGATGCTGCCGCGGCCTGTGCGGTACGTGTCTTCGATGCCCTTGTGTCCCTGGATGATAGCAGCCGTCGGGAAATCCGGGCCCTTGATGTACTTCATCAGCTCATCGACCGTGATTTCCGGATTGTTGATCATAGCACAGAGGCCGTCGATGACTTCATTCAAGTTGTGCGGCGGAATGTTCGTTGCCATGCCGACAGCGATGCCGTAAGAACCATTGACGAGAAGGTTCGGGATTCTGGACGGAAGAACGACTGGTTCCTGCAGGGATCCATCGTAGTTCGGTACGAAATCGACCGTATTCTTATCAATGTCGCGGAGCATTTCCACCGTGATCTTTGCCATACGCATTTCGGTATAACGCATAGCAGCCGCGGAGTCGCCGTCGACAGAACCGAAGTTGCCGTGGCCGTCGATCAGCGGATATCTGGTAGAGAAATCCTGCGCCATGCGGACAGCGGATTCATACACTGCTGTGTCGCCGTGCGGGTGATACTTACCGAGGACATCGCCGACGATACGGGCGGACTTCTTGTAAGCCTTGCCCGGCAGCATGCCCGATTCATTCATCGCATACAGGATGCGGCGGTGAACCGGTTTCAAGCCATCCCTGACATCAGGCAGTGCGCGCGTCACGATGACGGACATCGCATAGTCGATGTAGGAATTTTTCATCTGCGCCTCAAGGGGCGTCGAGATGATTTTACCTTCTTTCCAATCCTCCATAAAAACTCCTTTGCCTTGCTCCGGCATCCGAAAAAGATGCCATGAAAAGAACGCGGAAAGTCCGCGTCCTCAAAAAAATTAAATGATTTACGTGTATATTATACCATAAAATGCGTTATAAAGCCATTTAAACGCGTTTTTGCACAGTTGACAATAAGAATCATACAGCCAGTCAAATTCAGTTTTATTTTTGCTTAAAAAGGCCTTTATTTGGAAATGCAAAAGAAACCTATATCATATCGTCCTTTTTCATTCCACAATCTGTCCAATTAGTGTATAATAATTTTGTCATTCAAAGTCGTGAATCAAAGGATGTGCATAAGTAATGAAAAAATACATTGCAGCCGCTCTGATACTGATCGTGCTCATTGCAGCCGGCGGCGCTTTTGCGTTTTTCCATTTCTTCAACGGAGGCCCCTGGCAGGGTACCTGGTGGGGCGTGCAGGATGCCGGCGTCAACTGGACCGGCGACAACATGCAAAACCTGGAAACCGTTACATTTACCAGGAATGACGACGGCACCATCACTGTAGACCACAAAGTACAGGTTGGCAGCCGTGAAATCGAAGGCAGTCTTTCCGGCGAAGGGAAAGTCGATGGTGGACGCCTGCAGGTCACTCTCAAGAATGGCAAGACCGAGAGCTTCTCCTACAACGCAGTCGACAAAACCATTGAGACTCCCCTCACCAACGCAGATGACACACCCGTCACACTGAAAGAACTGACCGGCGATAACAATGACGAGATGGAACGCATCCGGAGCCAGATCGTACAGATCTCTCAGAAACCGGAAAACAAAATCGACAAAACACTGGCTTCCTCAAGAAGCTAAAAAAGAAGCTGTGAGAAATGGAAATCATTTTTCACAGCTCTTTTTCGTTATTCGGGAGAAATGAACCCCTTTCGGCGCATACGCGCCACTTTCCCCTGACGGGGACAGCCTATGCATTTTATCGGATTTCTTTTACCATCGCACTTCTCCATCGGCATCCCGTGCCTCTCTTGCTTGCGGGTGCCGGCTCAGCATATAATTGAAATAAAGATTCTCCCAATCAGGAAAGCATTTTAAGAAGGGATTCCTTATGAAGGATATGCAGGAGAAAATCAGATTTTTCGGCCGGATCGTATCTGTCCAGCCTCGTGCCAATGTCTGGCGCTACCGTCTGGATAACCGTTCACATGGCATGAAGGGCTATAACCTGTTCCTGAAAGGAGTGGCAGACAGCGAAGACAAGGATTTTTCTATTGCCATTTCAGAGAAGCAGCAGGAAAAGCTTCGCTTTCACATCGGTGATGAAATATCTGGAACTGCCTGGACAAAGCTGTATCCAAAGCTCGACTATGCCGATTATTACCGGGCCGGGGCTTTGAAAAAGATAAAGCCGGCCGCGTTTGTCAATGAAGAAAAGACTTCTCCATGGGAGGGTGAAGTTCCATCCTTAGATGTTTACAACTGGCGCGGATGCCGCATGCTGGACGGCCGGAGATGGAGAGGCAAATGCTTCACCTGCAAATGGGCCTGCATGGCAAATGTTATCATTGAATACGACTGGGGCGTTTCCCAGAGATTAAGGTTCGAGAGCTACTGCTATGGTCCGAAAAGCTGCAAGCGGTATGCCATGGGGCGCCCCAGACCTGTCCCCTATATAGATGCGGGAATTTATTATGATGACGGTGAACTGGACATCATCTGTACAGAAAACCGTGGTGATGATGATTAAGAAAGAGGGATGTATATGTTGTTTAGAGGTGACCCATCTGAAAAAGACTGGCAGCTGTTCCGAAAAAAATAAGGGGCTGGCAGGACGCATATATGGGAAAATTAGTTCAGGAATACATGGAAATTCTGCAAAAGGATGTATCGGCATCGGAAAGATTCTGGACTTTGGAAGAAAGAATCAAAAAAGACAGGAAGAATCCCGGACTAATCGTTGAAATGAGCAGACGCCGCCTGCTTTCTAATCTGGCGAACCTTGCAGCTTACGGCGTCATTCACAAATCTGATTTGGAAGAATTCAGTGATAAAATGAAAAAAGATATTGAAGAGATCATGGACTATAATGGAATTGATTACAAATAAATTCCAATGTATTGATAGAAAGAGCCCCGTGCAAATGCACGAGGCTTTTTCTATTCACGCTCTATTCACTTAAAAGTTATGGCTGATGGTCGCGAAGAAGGTGCCGCCTTCCTGTTTGCCGGTCCAGCCGGTGGCCTTGAGGTCGACGCCCCATGGGTGGGTGCTATCGATCTTGGACTTCCAGCCGAGTTCGAGGAAGCCGCTCGAGCCCTTGACGGTAGGGCTTGGGGTGTTCCAGCCTGCGTAGGTGGCTCTGGCTTTGCTGCCCGCTTCGTAGTCCCAGCCGATGCCGGCGTAGAGGGATCTTACCTGGTCGAAGTCTCTGGTCCATCTCATGCCCAGTCTTGATACATAGGAATTGATGGAGTCGAAGTCGTACTTCGAGTCGCCGTAGCCGCTGTGGACGACGGCACTGTCGCTTCCGAGGTAGGTGTAGAAGAATTTGCCGTAGATGTCATAGCTGTCACGGTTTCTGGTGTAGATCTTGCCAAGGCCTGCCTGGGCAGCGATGTATGGTGCGCCGCTGTCGTAGCGGGACATGGATTTGGCAATCATGCCATGGAAGTCGCCCTTGAGATAGCCGGCTCTGACGGCGCCTTCATAGTAGAGGCCGCTGTCGAGGTCTCGCCGTAAGAGGATACCGCCGCCGGTGTAGTGCTGGCGGCCGTCGCCTCTGGCTCCGGTATCAAGGTAGCTTGCATAGTGGCTCTTGCCGTATTCGAAGAATGGCATGATGGTGTCGATGTGGCCTTCGTGCTGGTTTCTTCTTACGAAACCGACGTTGGCTGCCATGCCGTTGCTGTCGATGTAGGAGCCGGTATCATAGTGGAGATCGTATCCGCCGACGATAGCATATGGTACGAACTTTACTTCGATGTCATGGTTTTCAATCCACGCGCCTTCTGCGGCATGGAGGGCACTGCCGGCAATGATGTCGCCTGCGTTCTTGATCGTATTGACTGCATTTTCCCTGTCTTCCGGAAGGATCTTCGTATCCGAATCAGGAGTTCCTTTTTCGTCCTTCGGAATGGTGATGACGATCGTATTCGCATCTTTCTTTTCGACGATGGCTGTATAGTTGATGAAGCCTGCCGAGGTGACGGTATCGAGACCGTCGATCGTGCCGTAGCTCGTGTCATCGGTCGTGATGCCGTTCGCATTGTAGAGGAGGTTGATGTACTCGCCCGGGTTCAGCTTCGTATTTCTCTGTACACCGCCAAGGACTGTGGCATCGGTGAGATCTGTCGTGCCGTCGGTCGTCGTGCTGTTTTGTACAGCAGACAGCATTAAGTCATCGCCGGTATTTCCTGTGACAGTCAGCATGGTTTCCCCTGCCGTCGTCCCTTCAGGGACATAGAAGTTCAGGTTCTGGAAATAAGCGAAGTCTGCGACCGTCTGGCCTTTGGTGTACATATTGTACATATTGTTCTTGCTTTCGGTCGTACCATAGCCGCCATAGAGGCCCATTTCCGGATTCAGGTCTCCCGCCAGAATATTGACAGTATTGTTATCTGCTGCGCCATCGTAGGTTTGCCCACCATAAATGTCTGTGTCAAGCGTGCCGCCGGATACATTGATTGTGTTGCCATTCGCATCGCCTTCGACAGTAAAACCGCCATAAATACCGATACCGCCTGTGACTTTGCCGCCGCTGATGGTGACAGTATTGCCATCAGCATCTCCTGTACTGGCCATACCTCCTGTCACGATAGGTACGAAGTCTTCCGGACTAGAAACTGTACCGCCGGAGATGATGACCGTATTTTCCGATGCGCCCGTCACCCCGGCACCGCCAGTGACTGTCCCCGGATTTCCGCCGGTAATGGTGATCGTATTCCCCGTGGCGCTGCCCCCACTCTGCGCTGCCATCGTGATAGCGGACGTACCACCGCTGAATACAAGAGTATTATTGACCGCATCCCCTGTCTCGGCGTAACCGGCAACCGTTTTAGTCGAAGAGCCGCCTGTCATTGTGAGTGTATTGTCACTGGCTCCTGTCTTGCCATAGCCGCTGGTGACATGACCGATCAGGTCACCGCCGCTGACTGTGAGGATATTGGAAACAGCCTCGCCGCTTGCCGCATAACCGCCAAAGACGGTATCTGAACTTTCCGTAGAGTCAGCAACTCCAACCGTTCCTCCATTGATGGTGACAGTATTTTTAGAAGCAGTACCATCAGCCGTATACCCGCCATAGACCGTCTTTTCTATAGTGCCGCTTTCGATGGTGACGGCGTTGCCTGTGGCATCATTGCTTGTGGTTCCCTCAGCCGTATAACCGCCATAGACTTCGCCCTTGACAGTGACATCTGAAATTTTGACAGTATTTTGAGAAGCATCGCCAGCTGCTGCCTCACCAGTGAGCGGATTATCCATCTGGTGTAATGCATAACCGCCGTAGATATTTCCTGAAACGTCTGCCGTGCCGCTCAGTTCGACATTATTTCCTTCAGCCCCCTTGCCGGTAGTATAACCTCCGGCAACGATACCTCCGACACTGCCCGAAGAAATTTTGACAACGTTATTGGTCACATCTCCCAAATAAGACCAGCCGCCGGCTACGCTCCCGGCTACAGAAACCGCTTTGCTTATTTTTACACTGTTTTGGTCAGCCGTCCCATAAATAGCCCAGCCTCCACTTACAACAGGCACTACACTTTCCGTATCTCCTGAACTTGTTACAGCACCGCCAGTCATGATAACTTTATTGCTCACAGCACTTCCTTCTGGTTGATTATTAAAACCGCCAGAGATCATCTGACTGACTGTACCGCCGCTCATGGTTACGCTGTTATTTTCTACTCCCTTTCCCTGTGCGCCGTATACTACACCAAATGTACCATCTCTAATTTCAACAGTATTATCTGTCGCCGAACCATTATCCGCCTGACTCCCGGACAGCGTATACTGTACTGATCCTCCTGTAACAAGCACAGAGTTCCCAGAATTGTTTGTATAAGATCTGCCCCCGTATAGAAAATTACTGGTTCCTGCGCTTTCCACATGGTTTCCTGAAGCCGTATTGCCATAGGCCCCGTAGACAGCAGCGGCAGTGCTGCTGCTGTCAAAGATCACGGTATTATTATCTGTCGCACCCAGTCTTGACTGGCCGCCGTAAATCTCAGCCTGGCTTACCTGCGTATTTGTAACATTGACTGTATTATTCGATGCATCGCCTGATTCACCTCCACTGACGGTACCACCATAAATCCTTATTCCAGTTGAGTCCGACGACGCATCCGTCACGTTCAGCGTATTCCCGCTGGCTGTCCCCGTATCACTGTTGCCGGTAATTTCCGTTTCAGTAATTGTTCCCGTCACAGTAACAGCCTCAGCCTCTGCCGTCATGGCAGAAAATCCCATTAAGCTGGATACGACCAGCGCTGTCAAAACTTTGTACTCCCTTTTCATAATCAGCCATCCTCCCCCTTGAAATGCAGCCCTTGGCATGCATAAAAAAGATACAAGTGCTTTCCTGCAAGGAATCCATAAGCCTTCCCGGAACATCAGATTCCTTCCCCCGAGCAGCCCTCCCAAGGCAGCTCATACTCAACCAACAAGCACTTTTCTATTTTTAATCATAATTCCATGATTAAAAAATATCTATCTGGCAGAATTATAGAGAACTCTGTACGATAGATATGAACTCTTTCTATAATGAACTATTTAAATATAGATAAACACGGCCGGCATTCGATATCATCGGAAGAAAAGAACCCCTCCCGCCAGGGCACTCCCAAAGAGAACTATAAAATCTTTATATACTGGATATGTTTACCATAAAAAAGTGGTAAGCATCGAAAAGAGAAGAAATCCAGGGAATACAGGCATCAAAAAGAGCTGCAGGAATGTACAGTCATTTCTACAGCTCTTTTTGTTTTCATTCAATATGTTTTTTTATGCTCTGTGGAGTGTGAAAATGGTCAGTTCTCTCGGGCAGCTGAAGCGGAACGGGAACCAGCTGGCGTCGCCTCTTGCGACGTAGCCGTAATGAGTACCGTCGCTGTACATGCCTCTCGTGTACTTGAATGGCGTGATGATCGGCTTGCCGAAGAGGCCGAACTGCGTGCCGTGGGTATGGCCTGTCAGCGTCAGGAATGCGCCGTGCTTGAAGCCCTGATCGATGAAATCGGAATGGTGGGCCAGGAAGATGACGGGAGCTCCCTTCGGAATGCCTGCGAACGCTTCATCAGCCCATTTTTCTTCCTCGATTTCCTTCTGCGTGCCTCTGGCAAACGGGAAATCGACGCCTGCGACGTAGAGTCTTTGTCCGTCCTTTTCAATGTACGTGTGGTTATTCACCAGCATCTTGACGGGTGTATTCTTCAGGTCCTCTTCAATGAGCGGCTGATTCCTGTAATACTCATGATTGCCCCAGATGTAGAAAATGCCATCCGGGAAATATTTCTCTGCTTTTGTGAAATCCTCAGCGACCTGCGGCATGTACCGTACATCGTCGATGAGATCCCCGGTGAAGAAAAGGACGTCTGCCCCTTCATTCTTTGCGCGGAGGAGCTCAGATGGCATATCCGTGTAGCGGAAGTAAGCGCCGATGTGCGTATCCGTTTCCTGTGCGACCTTGTACCCTTCAAACGCGGCCGGCAGATCCTTGACGTAGATGTCGTGATACTCGACGACTTCGCGGCTGTTCCCCATCACGCAGCCGTAGACGCCAATCACAAGCGCAATGGCGATGAGGCCCTTTCCCAGATTGGAAATGAAGTACCTGAGCCCCGGGATGAAGGAAAGGATTCCAAGGATAAAGGCAGGAATCGGGATGATGAGACAGGCGACCATGATGCCGTCCAGAAGGTAGGCGAGATAAAGCGACCAGATCCCCAGACTGTCATAGGCAAGCCCGTACCAGTTGAAGTACCAGGCAGGGATCGCACCTGCGATGGCACCTCCCAGCGACCATAAGTAAAAGCGCCGCTTACGAAATACGAGCGCCAGGATCGAACCGTCGATGAGTCCGATCACCGCAAACATCATGATGATGAATTTTCCAAATGCCATAAGCGGCTCCTTTCTGTGTAATCATAAAAACATGCGCAAAATCCCCGCCTCTGAGGCAGGGACTCTTTGGTTAGAAATCGGAAATCAGCTTTTCTGCAAAAGCCGCAAGTCTGGCATGCGGTCCTGCCAGCGGGATTTCCTTGTATTCTTCCGGCGAGAAGTACTTGTACTCCCCTTCCGGCACGGTGATATTTCCCGCCATGTACGCGTTCATGTACCAGATGCGGTGCGTGAAGACATGATTGTACTTCCAGACAGGTCCTTCCAGTTTCCCATGAAGGAAATGGGAAAGTTCATCTGCCGCTGTATCTGCCTTCTCAGTCAGGACCATGGGAAATTCCCACATGGAGGCCAGCATGCCGCTCTCCGGCCTTTTATGGAGAAGAACCTTTCCTCCTTTGATGCAGATAGCACAGGCTGCATAGAACTCCTTAGGCGGCTGCTTCTTTCCGCGGATGGGAAGCTCTTCTTCCCTTCCCTCCTTCAAGGCAAGACAGGAAGAGGAAAGAGGACACATGCTGCACCTTGGATGCTTCGGTATGCAGACATTCGCGCCAAGATCCATCAGTGCTTCATTGAAATCCCCTGCCCTTTCAGGAATCGTTTCCTCGCAGAGCGCGCGGATCTTCTTCCTTCCTGCCGTCTTCAGGACATCATCCTCGATGCCGTAGAGCCTTGCGTAGACGCGAAGGACATTGCCATCGACAGCCGGCTCCTTCTTTCCAAAAGCAATGGAAAGAATAGCGCCGGCCGTATAGTCGCCAATGCCGGGGAGCGCACGGACTTCATCTGCCGTATCCGGCATTTCGGAGCCGTACTTCTCTTCCATCTCGCGCGCCGCCTTGTGCAGATTCCTTGCCCGGCTGTAGTAGCCAAGCCCCTGCCACTGGTGAAGGACATCCTGCTCATCGGCATCCGCCAGATCTTTGATCGTCGGGAAACGCGCCATCCAGCTTTCGTAGTAAGGCTTCACCGCCTCCGTCCTCGTCTGCTGCAGCATGATTTCCGAGACCCACACATGGTAAGGATTCCTAGGCTTGGATTCCCGCCACGGAAGGTCGCGCTTATTTGCATCGAACCAGGAAAGAAGGCGCTTCGGCCAGTCTTTATCCGGCATACTCATTGATCCATGTCCTCGAATTCATAATCATAGACCGTCTCGCCATCCTTGTCGAAATAGATGGTGCCGCGGATTCTTTCGCCCTTGAGGATCATCGGCAGCCATACGCGGTCAGCCATCCACATGTCCTCATAAGGAAACTCGGAAGGAAGGAACCACTTCGGCTGCATTTCTTCCGTCTCAGCGGGCGTCCCTTCCCAGACCTTCACGAAATAGACGATACCGGCATGCGACCACTCCGGATCCGAAGGCTGATGGAAATAGAGATCGCCGACAGGAATGAGATCCTCCGGGCGTGCTTTCAGGCCTGACTCCTCGAAAAGCTCGCGGGCCGCGCATTCGCGCATCGTTTCCCCCGCCTCGATCTTTCCGCCGAAGCCGTTCCACTTGCCAAAGCCCATGCCCCTTCTCTTGCGTCCAAGGAGGATCCTTCCGTCCTTTCCGACCGGATAGACGAGCGACGTATCACGCATTTGTCTTATCGCCCGGATCGTAGGTTTCAAAATACAGTTCACGGAAGAGGCGCTTGCCTGCTTCTGTCTTGTAGAGACGCTTGTAGAGCGCTTCATTCTGCTGGCGGGAAGCACCGCTTTCATACTGGTTGACCAGCATATCAGCCTCAGCCAGGATCTGGGCATCAGGGCCGTCGATGCTGCCATAAGAATGGTGATGAGCGATCAGCCAGCAGATGCGGTCGATATCTTCCTTCTCGAATTGCAGCTTTTCCAGCATCGGGCGCGCTTCATCCGGTCCCAGTTCCTGCTGGATCATGCCGTCATTTCTTCCGAAGCGTCTTTCCCCTTCATGTATGCCGATATCATGGACATACGTTACTGCATCCAAAAGGAAAAGGATTTTGTCAGAAACGCCTTCCTCCAGGCCGATCTGATGAGCGAAGGCGTTTACCTTCAGGAAATGATGGATCCTCTTCGGATCACCCTTGTCGTAAGCAATCATGGCTTTGCAAAGTTCTGCGAGCTGATTCATAATGTTCCTCCTGTACAGGCTTAAGGCATATATGCCCTGCGCCCATTTATTTTATATTTTCGGCCTGCCCCGCGGGGCCTTCCCGTGAGCGTGGCCTTTTCTTATTGTATATCAAAAATAAAGATTCCTCAAAGGTATACCTAAATATCATCATACGCTGATGAAATCAGAGAAATCTTATTTTTTCCACACAAAAACGCGGCAGGATTTCCCGCCGCGCTGCTTAGTATCTGAAATTATTTTGCGAGCTGCTGGCTGACTTCGGATGTGATGTCGATGCCGCCGTCTACGACTGCGCCCTGTTCAAGAACGATGTCGAGGCCCTTCTGCTGACGAACTCTCTGGATAGCTTTCATGATATCGGAGAGGATCGGCTGCATGGTGGACTGTTCTTCCTGGTTCAGGTCGCGCTGGATTTCATTGGCAATCTGCTGTTTTTCCTGATCGCTCTTGCCTGCTGCGCGTTTCTTGAAGTTTTCCTGAGCCTTCTGAGCTGCATTTCTCATGTCGAGCTGAGCTTTCTGCATTTTCGGATGAGCCTGCAGAAGAGCGTTGGAATTGACGTAGCCGATGCCTGCTGCGGAAGCAGAAACCATAGCGCCAAGAGTAATCATGCCAGCAGCGATAGCTGCAACTGTCTTTTTCATTTTCATAGATTTTTCCTCCTTACGAACCCCTAAGCCCCCTGGGGTAATGAGCATATATTCATTATATGCTAACATTTTCGAAGTGTCAATGTTAAAAGCTATAATTCAATTTTTATTAAACTGTTCTTTAGTTCAATTTAAACTATACTGGTTCGAATAAGTATATACTACTTCTTCTCTTCCGTCGTTCCGTCTGCTTTCGCCTCAAGGACAGCCGTTTCTTTCTCTTCCTTCATGGCCTGTTCTGCTTCCTTCAGGGCAGCTTCACGGACTTCTTCCTTCTTCTCTTTCTTCTTGGAGAAACGGGAAATCACTTCCGGCACCATATTGAGGACACGGTCGATCGTCGTGTTGGCAGCCGCATTCTTGATGGAGAAGAGTTCAACTCTTTCACCCTTCATGATCAGAACAGCCGTCGGTGTGACTTTTCCGCCGCCTGCTCCGCCAGCTCCGGCCGTGCCATGAGAGCCCGTGCCAAAGCCGAAGGAAATATCAACGAAAGGAACGATGGTTGCATCCCCCAGATGAATCGGTTCCCCGACAACAGATTCTGTCGTAATCATTTCCTTAAATTCTTCGAAAATCTGCTTTCTTACTTCGTCATCCATTTACTTTTCCCCCTCTTCTGAAATGCCAGAATTCCCTCGTCTCACGGGCGACTGCCAGCGTGAGCAGGATATAAACGACATACAAAGGAATGATCCTTCCGTCTCCTTCTCCCTTGAGAGTGAAGACCTTATCCGTGAAATTCCATTCCACGTCTTCAAAGGGCCCTGGCAGGAATGCTTTCACGATTCCGCAGGCAACGCCGGTCGACATGGGATCCCCCGTGCCGAAAGCTCCTTTGACTCTCCATCTGCCCGGAAAACTGTGAGCCAGAACCTTGGCGGCAGCTATGAGAACTTTCTTTATAAGTCCATTATCTAACGCAAAAAGAAACTGCGCAAGATAGGAAGGTGTTTTTTTCTTAATTTTCTCTGATTCCTCTGATTCCTCTGTTTCTTCTTCGGAATCATCTTTGGAAACTTCCTTCGTTTCCTTTGAAAGATCGATCGGTTCTTCCTTCACGATCTCTGCCTCTTCTGCCCTGGCATCATCTTCCCTGGCAGGGGCCTTCCTGGAAGCTTCTGAAGTCTCCCGTTCCTTCTCCGCTTCCCTTTCCCGGGCATCATGCTCCATCTCCTCGAGATAGGCATTCATCTCCCGGACTTCTTCCTCTTCCATACCCTCGTCTTCATAATCATCCGTTTCTTCTTCCTTTTCTCCCGGGAAGGATACCTCCTTCTTGAAAAGGCCGAAGAACGCTTTCACCGTCACCTGCGCCTTCCATTTCTCAAAAGAGAAACGGTACCGGATCGGGATCAAAAGCACAAGGATGATCAGAAGCAAAACTCCGATTACGATCATCGCAATTTTCATGGAAGTCCATAGAGGCGGGCCAGTTCAGCCGCAGCCTCCCTCACCTCCTTCACGAGATAAGCGGGCGAAAGAATCTTGACGAGCGGCGCATGACGCATCGCCCATGCCTTCATCGCTTCAGGCTGTATCATGATTTCAATCGTGACCTTCGTCTGATTGCCTGATGAAAGATGAGCCGTCTTGCCGAAATCATTGACGATGTCCGTCATGAGATGCCAGTCTGCCTCGAACGTGCAGAGCTCCGGTTTCCCGCGGAAAATTTCATGGGCAGAATACAGGTAATCCGACGGCTTCAAAGCCTGGATCTGGGCCTGCGTCAGTGTATCCGATGCCGGGTCCTCCAGAAGCTTCACGTCAGACATGAGATCAAGGAAGTATACCTCGATCCCGCCTTCATCCTTTTCCGCCAGAAGCGCATAACGGTCATCTGAAGCGATGATCAGAAGCGGGCTTGCCGTAAGAAGCCTGTCTTCGCCGGATGGCAGCCTTCCATGATGACGCTTGCCGTCCGCTTCATAATGGTCATAGTAGAAGGAAATCTTCCTCTTTCCCTCGCCTGCCGTCGTCAAAAGCGCAATCACCGGATCGAAATCCGCAGATTTCCCTGCAGATGGAAGATTCTTTACCAGAGTCTTTCCGTCGTCGAAAGAGCGGATCTGGATTCTCTTCAGCTTCTCAGCAAGCTGCTTGACCTGCTGCGGCGGAAGATGAGAGAAATAGAGAAGATCGATGAGCGCCTTCAGATCCTCCCTGGCCAGCACATGATCCCAGTACCAGTCAAGAGAGAGAGGCACTTTCTTCCCGTTCATCATGCGCGGCACCTCGCGGCAGAACACAGGAAGCCCTGCATCCCGAAGCCTTGTGAGATTTCGTCCCACAGACTTCCTGTTCACCGCCATGCCATACTTTCCTTCCATATAGTCGAGGATTTCCTGCTGCGAGAGCGGGTGATCCTTATCCGACTCGCGCAGAAGCACCTGCACGATACGGATGATCGACATCTTGCTCCCTGTATCTCCCTTTTCCACCGCCATAGGATCACCTGCCCGTTACTTTCCTGACAAGATCGTCAGACAGCCACGAGCCGAAAGCTGCCAGCACCCCGGTCAGAGCAGAAAGAGCCGGCATATGGACAGCTTTGTGGACGATGGCCGCAATCGCAGCCCCGCCAAGCACGTCGGAAGGGTAATGCATGCCTGCAAACACACGGGAAAAAGCAAGAATTCCCGCGAGGACTGCCATCAGCTTCGAGCCTTTCGTATTGTGGCGGATGAGCTCCATAGCAACCACGCACCCGTTCATCGTGTGATTGCTCGGGAAAGAAGCATTCGCGCGGTGGCCCGTGAAATTCCAGATCATCGGACTTTCCCTGAAGGGACGCTCACGTTTCCATACGCGTCCTATGGCATAGGAAATAAGCGAAGCTATGCATACGCCGATAAAAGCGGAAGCGCATGCATTTCTCCTGTCTTCCCGTGTCTTTCCCGGAGTGAACCAGAGGAGAAGACCGTAAATCACAAAGGCCCAGTGCCCGTACCGGGTTATCAGATCCATCATCAGATCAAAAGGCCGAACTTTCCCGGCCAGGCTGTTAATCTTCACAGCCGCTTTCAGATCAGCATTCATCTCAGACACCTCTTTGCGAAAAAGTGGAAATCATTCCCATTTTCTCATAAATTTAATGTTATATTCATGATTTTATCACAGACATAGATCAATCGCAAAAACGCGCCTGCAGGGAAGCATGAGCGAGGAAACTCTTATTTCGCTTCCTTTTTCTCTTCTTCCAGTTTCCGCTCCTCTTCCAGCTTCCTTTCCTTCATCCTATCCAGGTATCCCGTGCGCTTCAAAGCGATCGAGATCAGCGCCACGACGGCGCAGAGCAGCATGAACGTATTGATGGCCGTCATCCCGCTTCCCCAGCCCACGCGGTACACCATATAAAAGAAAACGAGAACGACGAGCGCATCCTGAAATTTGTCAAACATAAATCCTCCTGCGGCAAGACTGCCGGGAATGGCATTAACGCCTGAATACAAAAAGGAGCTGCCGGAGATCACTCTCTGGCGGCTCCCTTATTCTATTATATCAGTTTCCCGCTTGTTCTTTCAAAAATCAGCAGGTGTGGCACTTTTCATAGAGGCCGTTCTTCTTCAGAAGCTCGATGACCGTTCTTCCGATATGAGCGACAGTTGGTGCGACAGGAATGCCTACTGCTTCAAGAGCTGCGATCTTTTCAGCAGCTGTGCCCTTGCCGCCGGAAATGATAGCGCCTGCATGGCCCATTCGTTTTCCTGGAGGTGCCATGCGTCCTGCGATGAAGCCTGCGACCGGTTTCTTCATATTTTCATGAATCCACTGGGCAGCTTCCTCTTCTGCATTGCCGCCGATTTCGCCGATCATGAGGACTGCATCCGTATCCGGATCTTCATTATACAACTTCAGAGCATCAATGAAATCCGTGCCCTTGATCGGGTCGCCGCCGATGCCGATAGCGCCCGTCTGTCCGATGCCTGCATTTGTCAGCTGGAATGTAGCTTCATATGTCAGCGTGCCGGAACGGGAAACGACGCCTACATGGCCTTTCCTGAAGATTTCACCTGGGATGATGCCGATATTGCACTGATCGGTCATAAGCAGACCCGGGCAGTTCGGTCCGATGAGACGTGTCTTTCTTCCAACCATGTAACGGTGAACGACAACCATGTCTTCGAGAGGAATATGTTCCGTGATGCAGACAACGAGCGGCACTTCAGCCTCTACTGCTTCCATGATGGAATCAGCAGCCGACGGAGCCGGTACGAAAATGATGGAAGCATTAGCCCCGGTCGCAATGACAGCATCGCGGACCGTATTGAATACAGGAATCCCCTGCACCAGCTGGCCTGCCTTTCCCGGAGATACACCGGCTACGATATTCGTGCCGAATTTTCTCATCTGTTCTGTATGGAAACGGGCAGCCTTGCCTGTGATGCCCTGTACAATGACCTTCGTATCCTTATTAATCAGAATCGCCATTTTACTTTACCTCCCCTTCTGCGGTTTCTGCAGGAGCAGTCGGTGCAGCTGCAGCCTTTTCACGTTCTTCCTGCTCCTTGACGAGCTGGATGACACGGATAGCGCCTTCTTCCATGGAGGTAGCCGGGTACAAATTCTTGATATGAGCGGTATGGAGGATTTCCCTGCCGCGTTCTACGTTTCTGCCTTCCAGTCTTACGATGACCGGGATCGGGAATTCAGCCTTCCCTTCCGAAAGGAGAGCTGCTGATTCCACGATGCCTTCTGCAATGACATCGCACTTGTTGATGCCGCCGAAGATATTGATCAATACCCCTTTGACCTGATTATCTTCCATCATGATGCGGAATGCCGCAACGATCTTTTCAGGAGTTGAGTCGCCGCCGACATCCAGGAAGTTGGCCGGATCGCCGCCATTTTCCTTGATGATATCGACTGTCGCCATAGCCAGGCCTGCACCATTGACCATGCACGCTACATCGCCGCCGAGGTTGACGTAGTTCAAGCCTTCACGGGCAGCCTGTGCTTCCTTCTGATCTTCTTCAAGAACATCGCGCAGAGCCACGATATCCGGGTGACGAGCCAGTGTGCTGTCATCGAAGTTCAGCTTCGCATCAAGAGCGATGACATCATTTTCCTGTGTCAGAACCATCGGGTTGACCTCAGCCAGCGAGCAGTCCTTGCCGACGAAGACCTGGTAGAGGTACTTCATGAAAGCAGCTGCCTTGTTGACAGCGACCTGTTCGAAATGAAGACCGTAAGCCATGCGCTTTGCCTGGAAATCAGCAAGGCCGATGACCGGATCGATGTATTCCTTCAGAATTTTTTCCGGATGCTGGGCAGCTACCGTTTCAATATCCATGCCGCCGGATTCAGAACCCATCATGACGATGCATTCAGCCTGACGGTCGACGAGGAAGGACAGATAATATTCCTTCTTGATATGGCATCCTGCTTCAATCAAAAGACGGGTGACCTTCTTGCCCTTCGGGCCGGTCTGCTTTGTTACGAGCGTCTTGCCCAGGATTTCTCTTGCATACTGACGGACTTCATCAAGAGAATGGGCAATCTTGACGCCGCCTGCTTCGCCGCGTCCGCCTGCATGGATCTGTGCCTTGACGACGACGACCGGTGTGTCCAGACGCTTCGCACTCTGCACAGCATCTTCGACCGTGAAGGCCGGGTAGCCTTCCGGTACATGCAGACCGTACTGCCTTAGAATTTGTTTACTCTGGTATTCATGAATATTCATAAAAAACTTCCCCCTTTGATCGAGGACAAATACCGCCGTCCAGCTGTAAAGATTCCCTTCTCATGGAAGCGGCGAAATAATACCAACAGTGAAAACATTCGATTTCACCTTTGATGATACCACGAAGACAGGCGGAATGGTATGAGAAAAACGCACAGAAAACCGTGCCTGCCTCGCTTTATTTATCTATATCCTTATATTAAATATTTCTTTCCCTCAAAAGAGACTCCAAAACTTGCAAAACCCTCATATCTGTGATTTTCGCTATATACTCTATAATGAAAAAGGAATGTGGAACAAGATGTATCATCTCATTTCACATTCGCTCTTCGTATTGGATTTTATATAAGGTAATGTCCGGCGCCTTATCCAAGCGTCTTATAGCTGCCTGTCATCTGATCAAGGATCATATCGTCTGCAAAGAGAGCCGTCCCTTTCAGCGTCCCGAGATCCGGCGCCTTTATGCCGTCATTGACCGTCGTGAAAAGGTATTCACCATTTTCCTGCCGCACCTGATCAAGCTCGGCCCACATGCCTCGGGCTCCGCCGCCTGCGCGGTAAACGATGAGACTCTTTCTCCCGTTTCCTGAAAGATCAGCAGTAATGACAGGACTTCTGACAAGCGTCAAAGTCTGATGCACTTTCCAGCCATTGCCATCCGGCACAAGCCAGACAAGCGTGTCGCCGCCCGTCCCCGAGAACCAGGGCCCCGAGAGGAGCGCAAGTACATCTCTTTCTCCCGTTCCCGAGAGATCCACGTAATCATAATACCAGCGCGTTCCGGAAAGCTCCTTCTGCGGAATTTCCAATCCTTCGATCAGAGCCGTCTTGACAGCGGTATCGCTTGCTTCCTCTGACAGCTCGCAGGAAATTTCCGGTCCCAGAAACCGATTCTCCGCTGCTACGTAATGCATGCCGCCATTCGCCGATACGACAAGACCGCCTGATAGAAAAGCCAGACCCGCCAGAACTGCTGTAATTTTTCCTGTATGACTCATGAATGCCTCCTGTCTCAAAGCCAAGCTTTGAAAACCGGCCGGCGTTTCCGCGCAGCATTCCGCGAAACCTCCAGTCGCCCGTTTTTTCTAAGGGGAACCATCCCTTATTTCTATCTTACCAAACGAGCCTCACGATGACAAAGAATTTTAAAACAAATTCTATCAGAATGCAAAAAAATCTAATACAGCGTGTTCCGCGAACACCGCTCCGCAGCCTATTTTTTCTTTATATAAGCAGAGTTATAAAATTCAATAGGATACCTGTGTAAAACATTAGTAAAATATGCTATATTACTGTCATATGTGACAGGGCATTTTTTACATATTTTTCTTGCTTTTTAGTACATTTTATTTTAAACTGATACTTAAGGTTACCCATCGGCAGCCTCAGTTTGTTATGTTTCTAAAAAAAATAAAGGGATAAATTATGGATCGCAGACAAAAAAGAACAAGGACCGCTATCTTCAAATCTTTCAGCGCACTCCTTTCCGAAAAACCGTATGCAAAGATCACTATTCAGGACATCATTGACCTGGCCAACATTGGAAGAAGCACATTCTACGCTCATTTTCAGACCAAAGAATCCCTGCTTGAAGAAATGTGCGGCGAACTCTTCGATCACATCATTGAAGGCGTCATGAACGACGACCTCCCGAGCGACAGTGACGCACATGAAACGATAAACGGTCATGATCCCGTTTTCTGTCACCTGCTCCAGCACATCGCGGCCAACACAAATCATACACGCGACCTGCTGACTTCCGAGAGCTCGGACATTTTCCTACGCTTCTTCAAGCAGAGCCTCGATAAGCTGATCGAATCCTACCTGCTGAAAAACAACAAGCTTCGCGGACAGGTTCCGGAAAGCTTCCTCGTCAACCACATCTCCGGCAGCTTCGTCGAAATGGTTCAGTGGTGGGTCAGAAACGGCATGAAAGAAACACCGGAAGAACTCGACCGTTACTTCCACGCCGTCATCTCCAACATTATTTAAGACAAGTTCATAGAATGACTAAAGAAAAGTCCGCAGAAATTTGCGGGCTTTTTTTGTCGTGGGGAGGGAAATACTGTAGTCGATAAACCTTTCGCCCGGCGGCCGGGTTTCCTTTTGATATATATAAAGATAAGAAGAAAACCTTCTTTATCCTCTTGTATGCTCTTTGGATTTCGTGTTTTCACAAACTTTTTGAAAACTAATGATTTTCCCCTTTCTACAATTCCTTTTTTACGCTATAATAGTACAAATATATCTGCGGAAGGGAAATTTTCTCTCCGCCTTGTAGAAGAAGCGCATCTGCACTTGACCGCATCCGCGGAAAAGAGTATAGTTGTGCTTAATTATCTTTTACACTTATTTTTTTTACGGATTTATCTGTTATCGAAGGAGGAAATAATGGCAATCTATATTAATGAACCGGCACATACCTTTAACGAGTACCTTCTGATCCCGGGCTACTCCGGCACGGACTGCATTCCGGCCAACGTATCTCTCAGAACCCCGCTCGTAAAATTCAAAAAAGGTGAAGAACCGGCCATTACATTAAATATTCCAATGGTATCTGCTATCATGCAGTCAGTATCTGGTGAAAAACTGTCCATTGAACTCGCAAGAAACGGCGGCGTTTCTTTCATCTATGGATCCCAGTCCCCTGAAGATGAAGCAGCCATGGTTGCCAGAGTTAAAGCTAAGAAAGCAGGATTTGTTCCGAGCGACTCCAACCTTTCGCCGGAAAACACTCTTGCTGACGTCCTCGCCCTCAAGGCAAAGACAGGTCATTCCACCATCGCCATCACCGAAGACGGCACCTCTTCCGGCAAGATGGTCGGCATCGTATCCAGCCGTGACTACAGAGTCAGCCGCATGGACAGATCTGAAAAGGTCAAGAACTTCATGACACCGGTTGACAAGCTCGTCAAAGCTAAATACGGCATCACCCTTTCCGAAGCAAACGACATCATTTGGGACAACAAGATCAACTCCCTGCCGGTACTCTATGAGGACGGCCGTCTGTATGGCTTCGTATTCCGCAAGGACTATGATTCCCATCAGGAAAACCCAAATGAAATGCTCGATTCCCAGAAACGTTTCGTAGTAGGCGCTGGCATCAACTCCAGAGACTATGAAGAACGCGTACCGCTGCTCCTCGAAGCAGGCGCTGACGTACTCTGCATCGACTCCTCCGAAGGCTTCTCCGAATGGCAGAAGATCACCCTCGAATGGATCCACAACACCTACGGCGAAAAAGTAAAAGTAGGCGCAGGCAACGTCGTCGACAGAGACGGCTTCCTCTTCCTCGCTAAAGCTGGCGCAGACTTCGTCAAAGTCGGCATCGGCGGCGGCTCCATCTGCATCACCCGTGAGACAAAAGGCATTGGCCGCGGCCAGGCTACCGCTCTCATCGAAGTATGCCAGGCAAGAGATGAATACTACAAAGAAACCGGCATCTATGTACCGGTATGCTCCGACGGCGGCATCGTATACGACCACCACATCACCCTCGCACTCGCTATGGGCGCAGACTTCGTCATGCTCGGCAGATACTTCGCACGCTTCGACGAATCCCCAACCCCGACCAGAACTGTTGGCGGCACAGTCGTCAAAGAATACTGGGGCGAAGGTTCCAACAGAGCCAGAAACTGGGCACGCTATGACCTCGGCGGAGAAAAGAAACTCCAGTTCGAAGAAGGCGTTGACTCCTACGTTCCTTACGCTGGTCCGCTCAAAGACAACGTCGAAAAGACCTGCGCTAAGATCAAAGCTACCATGTGCAACTGTGGTGCTATCACCATTCCGGAACTGCAGCAGAAAGCTAAGCTGACACTCGTATCCGCAACCTCCATCGTAGAAGGCGGCGCACACGACGTCATCCGTAAAGAAAAAGACGGTTCCGACCGTTAATTGAAATAAAAAGAGACCGCTCCGAAAAGAGCGGTCTTTTTGTGTGCTTTGGGGAGGAAGAAAGAAACCATACGACCTTGCGGGAGAAAGAAAGATTTAAAACCATACAACCAGCCTGCGGCTGTTGGTAATCAACCCTATCCACCGCAAAAGGAATATCCTTTACTTATTACTGCACCCCTTTCGGCCATTATGAAATACTGCAAACACTTCCATGATTTCATATGCAATCATTGGTATAATGGCCACTTCCCCCGAAAGGGGCAGCTTCGCAGGGAATAAAGAAAAGATTTCAAATCTGATTTGTTTTTGACCTTTCGTACCCCATCCCATACCATACTCCCTTCCCCGTCTGGAAAGGTCAACACCACTTAAATCTCGCGTTGCTCGTGGAACCTTTTTATATTGGAAAGTGCGATGAATACTACACCCCTTTCTCCGGCAACAGTTAAAAGATAGGCCGGATCCTCCCCCGACGGGGAGGTCGAAGTCCTACGCTTCGTTGCTAATGGATAGTATCGAATGAGTGCCTTACGATTGTCATTTATGGTGAACGTATTTAAATGATAATGATAATATCGACAAGAATGACTGCAAAAGGTTTTGACCTGCCCGTCGGGGAAGGATGCCGCGAATGCGGCAGAAAGGGGTGCAGTTCCACGGACGAAGTCCGGTTTGCTTGTTTTCCCTTTGCGAAGCAAGGAAATGGTGTCAGAGCTCGCCCCGCAGGGGGAGCTGGCGCGTATGCGCCTGAGGAGGTTCATTTCCCCACGATTGTATTGCGGTTGTACGGTTTTGTAATCCCTGGCTTACGCGTAAATGGAGCCTTCGACGGGCCCCATTTCCGTCTTCTCTTCCGCTCATTTTCGTCCTTCCCTGTCGAACTTCCTTCTTCCCCGTCCCCACGCAAAAAGGCTCTCTTTCGAGAGCCTTTCTGCCTTCCATCCTTCATACCATTCTTCTATCCTGCCTACGCTTCTTCCTGGAGGCGTTCGATGCGGCCGCTGATGGTGCTCAGGCTGTAGAGCACTTTGGAAGCTTCGCTTTCCTGATACGGCTTTCTTGCGGTGACCGTTCCCTCCATCTTCTGGCCGTCGATGCCAGCCGGAAGGAGGACTGTATCGCCCTCCCGGATCGATTCGTCATCTGTTACGTAAAGACGGGAACCATCCTTCGTTTCTACGCGAAGGACATACCGGCCCCTTCCTTCCTCCAGACGGCCATTGAAAAGCCAGAGCGGATATGGCCGCGCCAGCGTTTCTCTGATGAGGCGGCTGAGTTCGATGTCGCCTGCCTCGTATTCGTCATGACAGAGGTGGCCGCGGATTTTCTTGCGCATGCCGTCCTCCATCGTTACTGTCATTTCCCAGCAGCCGGGATTGTCTTTCTTTTTCTTCTTTTCATAGTTTTCAGCGAAGTACATGCTGATATGTTCGAAGATGTTTTCAACATCCGGTTTTGTGATAAAGAAGGTATCGGACCAGGCTTTCACATAGCCGCTTCTGATATCTCCGAATACGTACCGTGAGATCTTCACTTCCCCGTTTGACCAGATCGTCACGTGCTGTTCCACTTCATCGGCCGGTGACGGCGATACGCCGTACTTCAGCCTTGTGGAAATGATTTTTATTTTGTCAAAGCTCATTGTTTCTCCATACTCACGCAGGGTCCGGGCTCTTCCTTCCCTTGCCTGCGCCTTCCATCAGTATAAAATCGGTTTTCCGAAAGGTATCTGTTCTTCTCCCTACACTTCATACATGCCTCTCTGCAGTGCTTCGATGTTGTATGCAATCTTCCTCGTCGTGACAAGCCCGGCTTTGGATGTTCCCATGAATGGCAGCATGGCCGCGCGGATCAGCGGGAAATTGTACATATACACGGTATGCCAGGATCTTGGCACGATGCAGAGGCAGGAGTGCGGGATCCACTGGGATGCGGCAAAAGCAGTCACCATCGGGCAGTGGGTATCGCCGTCTCCGCATACGAGGAGGACAGGGCATTCGATCTGTGAAAGGAAATCTTCGTCAATCTCCAGCGAATGGAGGTAGCTGATCTGCGTATTGAAGATTTCTTCGGCCCTTTCGGATTCCGGCATGAGTTTTTTCTGCTGCTCAATGAAATCCGGATCGGCGTTGACAACGTCCGAATAGGGAATCGTGGCCGGGATGAATCCCTTCTTCAGCGTTCCCGCTCCGATAGCGACGATGCGGTCGACTATCTCAGGTTCCTCGATGGCCGCTTCCATGGCAGCATAAGCGCCATCACCCACGCCGACAATCATGACAGGATCCTCCGCCTCTTCATGAATGACAGCCAGGACGTCTGCTGCTTTCTGAGAAAGGGAAAAAGGCATATGGCCCATTTCCGATTTTCCCTGTCCGCGTGAAGAAACGACGATGACGCGGTAATACTCGCGTATTTCATCAATCATGCTCCCCAGCTCATAGGAGCAGCCGGTGCCCCCTTCATTCAGGATGACGACATCATCCCCCAGTCCATACACTTCGTAGTAAATCTTTGCGTCACCAGATGTGACATAGTGCCCCGCTTCCGGATTATTCCCATACGGGGTTTCGCTGCCTTCCGTAAATTGAGGCTGCAAAAAGTACCGCATAATATGTCCCTCTTTCGATGCCCGCTCCGGGTCTTACTTCCATCCTCCACTCCCCTGAAGGGAGTTCTCCACCAAGGATTTAATTTAATGAATGTCTCCCAGATTCCCGCTCTCCAGAATCTTATCATTGTAAGCCGCTTTCTTTGACGGAAGGAGATCAGATTCCTTCGCATCAAGGAAGGATTCTATCCCCGCCCATACGACAGGGAAATTATCCAGGAACGCCGTGTGCCATGCAATCAGAAGAAGGGGTATTCCATCTTCCCGAATGTTTCCTTAACCGCTTCCATGCCGTTCCGTCTGCCGGCAGCGCTGCATAGGCTGCCTGTGCATCATGGATACCATAAGCGGCCAGCACGCCTGCGCCAAGCGCGAGCGATGCAAGCCATCTCAACTGACTGTGTTTCTTCATATACTCTCCTGCCCTTAGGCCTTCATCAAAGGCCGTTACGGTTCATTGAAAAGCCAGAGGCGCGGTCTTGAAACTGCCTCGCGGATCTTGTCTCCAAGTTCGTTCAGCTTTGCCGAGCATGACGGAATCGAATTCTCATCGATCGGTATATATTCTCCCGATACCGTCAGGACCTTTCCGTCTTCGCCCTCGATTCGGACGACCCAGCAGTTTCCTTCGCCCTTGTCGGCTCCATCTTCCTTCCCGCCGAAGAAGGCTTCCAGAAGATTCAGGATTTCCTCTGCCTTTTCAGATGGGATTTGGAGATGCTGGTCCGGACAGTCATACGTCTTCGTTTCAGCCGATTCGCCCGGATTCTGTCCCGTGATTGTGACGTTTCCGCTGCGCCCGATCGTGACCGTCTGGCCCTTTTCCGTGCCCGGCGCTTCCGCATCCTTTACGGAAGCAAGCCTCGACTCGATCGTAATCTTCGCTGCTTTCATGATCTCTCCTTTCCCGGATTATCCGGCTGCTACTCATCACTGCCGGTGAAGAGCCGGAAATCCCTCCTCCGCAGCATCTTTCTTGTCAGTCCGTCAAGGAAGCGTGCGAAGGAGTCCCTCGCTTCCGCAAAGCCTGTCTCCGTCCACTTCGTTCCGTCCTCAAGCTGCAGTTTCACTTCCCAGATTTCATCACCCCTGACAGGCTCCCTGTCCGGGTGCATGGAAAAAATGCGCTGGTACTCGAAAAGAAGCTCCTTCGCCTTTTTTCCCGGGATCTGGAAATCTTCCTCGCTCTTGACCTTGAGCACAGGTTCCTTTTCGGATTTTGTCTTTTTATATGCAAACCTCTTGACCGAAATACGGCCGTTTCTGCGGATTGTGACCTCCTCGCGGACCTCACTTCCCGCGGGAGCCTTGAAGGCATTCTTATTTTCTGATGTCACCTTGACCTTCTTCAGCTCCGGAATACCGTCTCTCATTATCCCTCCCGAAAGATCGTCTCCGTGTCTTTATTCACCTGCAAGCAGACGATACATCACATGAATGTCTTCGTATTCGCCCTCTTTATTTTTGAAGCCTCCCGGGATGATGCCCAGGTCCGTGAAGCCAAGACGCAGGTATAGATGGTACGCATGGACATTGGAAGCGACCACTGCATTGAACTGGAGAATCTGGTAGCCGAGCGCCTTTGCCTGCTTCAGGCAGTCCTTCACGAGAAGCTCACCCAAGTGGAGCCCCCGGCAGCTGCTCTTTACCGCATAGCTGGCATTGGCAATATGGCCGACGCGGCCGATATTATTCGGATGAAGAATGTAAAGGCCGACAATCTCACCGTCAAGCTCTGCGACAGCTGTATACTGCGCACGGAAGAAATCTTCTGCCTCCTCAGGTGTCTTGAGTCCTTCAATCTGAGGAAATGCATTTCCTGCATCCACGACCTCATTCCATATCTGAGCGGCCTCCTTCGCATCCTCTCCCTTGAAAGGACGGATGACGACATGAGCCCTTGCCTCATTCTCTTCGCTTTTCTTATTCTCCTTCGGTTCCTCAAAAAGACTGGCCTTGCCGAAGACAGCGCTGAAATCATCGATAACGAGCGGTGCCTGTTCTTTCGTGAATTTCGTCTTCTCGACGACGACAGCCACCTTCTTCGTCAGATCCACATCGATTGGTACGACCACGCGGTCGCCTTCTTCGATCAGCGGATCATCCGTCAGGTAGTAATAGCGTCTGCCGCCCTTGACGAATTCGACCGTGAGGAGGATGTATCCTTCCTCCCAGCCTGTCTTGCCGGGTCTTCCATCGAAGAGCCAGAGACCGTAGCGGCGTTCCAGCTTTTCACGGATGAGCTGATTGAGATCCTTATCCCCAAGCTTGTACTCACCCTCGAGCGGTCCTGCTGCACGGTACTTCTGTCCTTCATCATCGGTCATCGTCAGTTTCCAGCCGCCGATATCCGTCGTGATTTCCGGAGTCTCCCAGTACTGGAAATATCCGGCGCATGTTTCGAGGATTTCTTCTGCGTCCCCCTGCGGGATGCGGAATTCCTCATTTGATGCGACTACATTATCTACCGTTTCATCGCCGAAAAGAATCCGCTGCACACGTACGCGGCCGCTGGCATGAATCGTCACCCGCTGCTCCACTTCATCATTGAATTCCGGACGCGGGCGGAATGCTGTGCTGGCTGAACTGATTTTGATCTTAACTAACTTCAATGGTAAGCCCCTTTTCTAATTATTTGATATAGTGAATCCTCGTCTCGTCGAAGCGATTCTGCTGCGGACGCATCGGACGAGCCGGATAGCCGATGGCAAGCAGACAGAAAGGATCGTATTCTGCAGGAAGGTCGAGTGCTGCTCTCGTATTGGCCATGCGGTCCTCTTCCGGATAGACGCCAAGATAAACGCCGCCCAGACCCTGATTATCTGCCTCGAGCCAGACATTGCCGGCGCAGAGCGCCATATCCTGCTGAATCTTTTCAGGAAACGAGAGCTTTTCCTTCCTGCATGCCAGAGCAATAATGAGCGGTGCTCCTGCTGCGCATGCGGAATGCCTGCTGACCTTGGAAAGCGCCTGGATCGTGTCCTTATTCGTGACCACATAGAACACCCACGGACGCTGATTGCCTGCACTTGGTGCCTGCATGCCTGCGTGGAGCATCTCTTTGATCTTCTCCTCTTCTACAGGCTGATCCTTGAACTGACGTACACTTACGCGGTGGAACAGATTATCCATCATCTGCCTCCTTCTTTGACGACGCGGCCTTTGGCGGCAATCCCCGGCCGCTCATCCGCGCTATTATGATCATCTTAAGTATACCATAAAAACACATAGAAACCGATTGATTTAATAGGCACCGGTCAATAAAAAAACTCCATGAAATCAAATCCGTCATACCTTACGGAGAAGATTCATGGAGTCTTTTCTTACGGTCGTCCAGCCGTCTCCGATTCGGTTCAGAGTCAATTTTCCTCATACGCGAAATGACGGTCGATCGGACCGCTCCACCAGCGTCCGGAAAGGACATGGTGGATGATGATATCCTTTGCTTCCGGATCGATCGAATCATCCGCCTCAAGAGCACGGATGACGTCCTCATACGTTTCATGCGCCGTGATCTGTCCGGCCGTGGCCGTATTTCCGTCCGTGTGGACGACAAGAGAGCCGAAGCCATCCTTGGCCGTCATCCATTTCTGCCATTCAGGAAGCCCGTTTCCATTCGGATTTCCTGTCCTCATGAAATTTCCAATATACTGCTGGATCATGCGCTTCATATCCTGGAAACCCGGATTGTCAAAAGCATGGATCGGGAAATCTGCCGTCGTCGACGTCGCCCTGCCTGTCACGCACGGAATCCATATCCCATGCACCGAGCCTAAGAGAAGCGATGCCGCATCCCCGCCAATTTTCGGATCGTCGCCGTAATCAATCGTCAGCGTATAGATCGGCGCCCTGTACTTCCCGACAAGCATCGCTGCCGGAGCGTCCGCATTGAACAAGCGGTACATCGCACTTCCATACTTCTTGGCAAATTCGAATTCCTTCCTCATTTTCTCATTCGTCAGGATGGAGCGGTCTGCCACATACGGAGCGAAGTAAGGATCCTGTGCTGCATAGATCGAGAATTCATCCGTCCCCGTCTCCATCATAAGAGGCACGGTGGTAAACGTCTTCGACTTGAATCCCATCGAGTCAAGCACAATGCCATCCGGATAGAGATGCGGGAATTCCTTCATACGGATATAAGCCGGGCCGAAAGCCTTCGCGAGTCTTCCTGCCGGAAGTCCCAAAAGGTAATCCCTCACCTCCGGCGCATCCGAAAGAAGCCATTCCTCTGCCTCTGACAGATACGGCTTCACATGATCTTCCACGACAAGAGGAGCCAGGTGCTCTGCAAAAATTTTCTGTGACGGTTCGATCTCCGCCGTCGTCATGCCGCCGCTGAAAGAAATCGCCTTCTGGAAATACCCCTTCGCATCCGGCGAAATAAGAAGCGCCATCACATCACGTCCGCCAGAAGAAAAACCGGCAATCGTAATATTTCCCGGATTCCCTCCGAAACTTGTGATATTGTCCCTCACCCAGGAAAGACCGCGGATCGCATCCAGGATGGCATAATTTCCTGAAGCCTGCGCCGGATCTTCACCCTTGATGGCGCGAAGCGGATTGAAACCAAGCGCCCCCAGACGGTAATTCACGCTGATGGCAATGACGTTCGCGGCATAGGCGAACTCCGTGAAATCCACCTGATCCGCCCCGTCGATCTGGTTATTTCCCCCATGCAGGAAGAACATGACAGGCAGACCCGTCTGCTGCGTATCTGGACGGTAAATATCCATATTGAGACAGTCCTCGACACCCGTCAGCACGCCGTCGCGGTTCACATGAATTCCCATCGGCCCGCTCAGCGTCGCATCACGCACGCCATCCCAGGCATCCGGATATTCAGGAAGCGACCAGCGCTCCGCCTTGCCATAGGGCACACCCCGGAAAACAAGCGTCTTTCCGCTGCGATACCCTTCCAGGCATCCGTACCGTGTATTCTGTATCGTGTCATACCAGTACTTCGATGCCACCCTGTCTCTGAAATGCATCCCTTCATTCCCCCTGTATTCATATATCTAAACAAATTTGTTCATTTTCTCTTTATTTTATTTATTATACCATTTTCAGCATGACTTTTTGTAAAAATAATGTCCCAAAATGTACATTTCATTACATCTATACAGCAAAATCCGGATGGGCATCATATACAGAAAGGATTGTTTTTGCGAAATCCTCCGCATCGCGGCTCCCGCCTTCCGCATGAGAGAGAAGGACGCAGGGAATCCGCTCCTCGCAGTCGAAGAGCGTCCAGGCAAATTCCCCATTATGATCATCAAGAAAACCGGGCGCCAGGCATACACCCCTTCCCGCTGCCACATTTGTCAGCGTCGTCTCATGATCATGGCTCGTAAAGAAATCCACGCCCACCTCCTCGATCATCCGCTTCTGCACACGGCGAAGGGGCGGAGGCGAACCGCCGCCCACCATCAGAGTACGGCCGCGAAGATCCTCCGGATGCACGATGTCCTTCCCCGCAAGCGGATCATCCTTCTTTGTGATAAGGTAGATCCGGCTGTCGAAAAGCGGATAGGAATGCACATCAGGGATTCCCTTCGCATCTCCCGCCATGGCAAAGATCAGATCCTCCTCGCCCTTCAGGAATGAAGAGAAATCCGAGAAAGGAAAGAAATGCGGCATCACCGTCACATCCGGATGCGACTTCTCGAAAACCTTCATCGCCTCAGGAAGATAGTACAGGCACGACCGCATCGGAAGAGCAATCGTCACCGCACTCCGGTACCTCGCGCTGAAATTCTGCCCCTGCTCGATGGCCGCCCTCAGCTCCTCTCGGATATTCCTGAGCGTCTGAAAGAACTGCTCCCCTGCCGGCGTCACCTCCGCACCGCGGCCCGAACGAAGGAAAAGCGCAAAACCGATCTCGCTCTCCAGCGCCTGGATCTGGTACGAAAGAGAAGGCTGGGAAATGAAAAGATTCTCCGCCGCCCGGTTGAAATTCTTCACCTGCGCAAGCTCGAGCGCATAGTCGATCTGCTTCGTATTCATGGCTCTTCCTCCAATCAACTTTTTCTATTGACTATAGTATATCTCAATTAGATTTCTAAATATGCAAAAACTATAATGAAACCAATCAAAGTATTTCATTAGCCAAAAGGAGCGATTCATATGTCACTTGAAATCTTAGAAGAAAAAGAAGCCATCCGTGAAGTCATCGACCGTTTTTCGAACCTTGAATGCGACGTCCCCGCGCAGCAGGCACTCTTCACCAAGGACGCCCACATCATGGTCCACATGGGAGGAACCCTTGCCATGGGCATCCACGGCTCCGAAGAAATGCGAAACCAGTTCGAAGGCTTCACCAAAGCCGTCAAGGCCTCCCACCACATGAATGGGCAGCAGGTCATTAAAATAGAAGGAAACACCGCGACCGACACCCACTACTGCCGCGCCGCTCTCATCACAGAAGAAAACGGAAAGACATACATCACCGACAACTGCATCCGCTACGTCGACACCCTCGTCAAAGAAGAAGGCACATGGAAAATCTCCATCCGCGACCAGTACTTCGTCATCGTAGAAAAGAGAGAAATGAAATAAAAAGTAAAAAGGACCTTCAGAGGTCCTTTTTACTTAACTCATAAAAATTATTTTTCTTTTGTCCCGAAGTGCTGATCGAGGGGCTTGCTCCACCAGCGGCCATTGAGGACGTTGTGGATGATAGCTTCTTTATCTTTCTTATCGACAGTCTTGTCAGCTTCCATTTCCTTGAAGACTTCGTCATAGGAAGACCGGGTGTCTGTCATCTGGATGTTTGCTTTTTCTCCATCGGCATTGACGACGAGGTTGGATGGGCCGGTCTTGGCGCTGGTCCACTGGTTCCAGGTCGGGAGGCCCTGGCCGTTCGGGTTGCCGTCCCACATGAAATTGGCGATGTACTGCTGGACTTTTCTTGTGAGATCAAGGGCGCCCGGGTTATCGAAGGAGCCTTTCGGATACGATGCAGTTGTGGATGTCGCATAGCCCGTGACGAACGGGATCCAGATGCCGTGAACGGAGCCGGAGAGGAAGGCTGTTTCCGGGCCTACGAGTTCAGGATTATTTCCGTAAGCGATCGTCATGGTGTAGATCGGCGCTTTGTAGCGGTCGATCATTTGCCTGGCAGAAGCTTCTGCGTTGAAGAGGCGGTACATTTCACTGCCGTACTTCTTGGAGAAGGTAAATTCCGCATATTTCTTTTCATCTGTGAAGACAGTCTTGTCCTTAACGGATGGTGCGAAGTAAGGATCCGTTCTCGTGTAGAGGGAGAATTCGTCCGTGCCGGTCGTCATGATGAGCGGCACTTCATTCCATTTCTTTGTCTTGAATCCGTCTTTCGGAAGGACGGTGCCGTCGGTGAAGAGGTGCGGGAAAGCTGCCATGCGGATACCTGCGTGGCCGAAGGCTGTCGCAATGCGTTCTGCCTGAAGGCCGTTCAGGTACTTGGCAACTTCCGGGGTATCCTTCTTCAGCCATGCGATGGCTTCTTTTTCATTCGGCTTCACGCCGTCAGCGACGACGAGCGGAGCGAAGGCTTTGGCATAGATGCCGATGGCCCAGGACGGGTCGGAGGTCGTCATGCCGCCGCTGAAGGAAATAGCTTTCTGGAATTTCCCTTTTGCTTCCGGCGAAATAAGGAGCGCCATCACGTCGCGGCCGCCAGAAGAGAAGCCGGAGACGGTGATGTTGTCCGGATTGCCTCCGAAGCTTGCAATGTTTTCCTTGACCCAGTCAAGACCCTGCAGGGCATCCAGGAACCCGTAATTCCCTGAGTTCTCCACCTTCGTGCCATGATGGACAGATGGGAGCGGGTTGTAGCCGAGAGCCCCCAGACGGTAATTGATGCTGACAGCGACGACGTTCGCTCTCTTAGCAAACTGCGAGAGGTTCACCTGATCGGCAGCACCGTTCTGGTTATTTCCTCCGTGGATGAAGTAAAGGACCGGAAGATTCTGCTCCTTCGTAGCCGGACGGAAAATGTCGAGATTTAGGCAGCTTTCTACGCCCTTCACGCCCTTTGCCGTTTCCTGCGTTCCCATCGGGCCTGTCTTCAGCGCATCGCGCACGCCCGTCCAGGAAGAAGGATTTTCCGGAGCTTTCCAGCGCTCTGCCTGACCGTACGGCACACCGCGCCAGACGAAATCATCGCCTTCCTGCGCGCCCTGAAGAAGACCATACCTTGTCGCCTGCAGCGTCGAATCCGCATACGCCGGAGCCGGCACCTGCGCCTTCTGCGTGACAGCAGCAGGACCTGCCTGCGGTGCAGCAGCCGCATAAGAAGACAGCGGCATGACAAGAGCGGCCGCAGCCATGGCCGCCAGAATCCATTGTTTCCCTTTCATATCTATCCCTCCTGATTCATTATTAAAATCATGAATTTAGTATACTACCTGAGTGCTACTGCGTCTTATACAGAAATACTATCAGGCAAAATCACGCGGGTAACAGGAGGAAATTTGCTCATCAGTATATAATAATAAGCAAACACCAATGAAAGAAGGATACTCATCCATGAACCATAAACGACTTGCCGCAGCCCTCCTGACGGCGCTTGCTCTTACGACCCTTCCCGCCCTGGGAACTGCCTTTGCCGAAGACGGCGTCGACGCCTACGGACGTCCCGACGCGGCCGCAAGAACCCAGCAGGAAAATCCGTCCGTCACCGTCTCCATCACGCCATCCGATACACAGGAAACTTCGGAAAATACGGCTGAGGAAACGCAGGAACCAGCACCGCAGGAAGAAGGAAACAATGAAAACAGCGAAAACGCAGACGTCGCTGTTTCCTCTATTTCCACAAGCACGACAGGCGAAGGCGAAAGCACCGTCATCACCATCGACGTCCTCCCTGCCAAAACGGAACCCGAACCCGTCGACAACCTCGTCCTCGCCGCCATGAAAGAGCATGAAGCGAAAATGGCAAAGGAAAAAGAGAGCGCCGCGCCCGTCAAAGACGCCCTCTATCCCCTTCCGACTGAAGCAAGTGTCAATGGAAAACCCGCCATCATCCCCGCAGCCACACCCGATGACGTAGAGCCAGACTACATGAAAGACGACCAGAGACCCATCGTTGGAGGAGAACCCGCTCCGGGCGGCATCAAGACCCCGGGCGTCATGACCACAGCCAAAGACGGCAGGAAGAAAGTCACCATCAAGAAAACAAACAAAGATAAGAATGACGCCGAGAATCTTCTCGACACCCTCGCCTCCTTCGCCAAAACCGTAGCAGGCAGCCAGACAGCAGACAAAGAGAAGAAAGAAAGATAACGCATTTCGATAACAGCAGTAAACTGCACTGCGAAAGGTTTTACTTTCCCCTGTTCCACAAAGATTTCAGAAGGGAATGACAGATATGGATATAACCAATTTACAATCTGACATGGATTACTTGTTTGACTGCAATTTCTTTGACGACGCCTTTGATCCTGAAGGTCATGAAGACCACCAACATTTTGCGAAGAAGGTATTGCAGTCCTACAGCTGGGACGAGATCTATGGCTATTTTTTCAAGCATTTGACACAAAACTGTACGACCGCTGAGTCAGTCTACAACGCCACTAATCTATACTTTGTCTACCTCTTTGACCAAAAACCAGTTCCTAATCCCTATGAGCTTGTTGGATACGTTCTCTTTCGAATCGATTTGGATAAAAACTGGGATGCATATGGTGATTTTACTGACTGCTTTGCAGTATCCATTCTCGAAAGCAGCAAGAAGGTCAGTCTCATGACGGACCCAAATTATCAGCCTTGGGAAGATCCTAAAGTGATTAAGCAAATAGAAAAGTGGAAAATGCAACAATAGCCTTGTTTAATTTCTGTTCGTCAGTATAGAAATCTGCCTCTGTCTTCCCCTAGCTCTTCCGTGAAAGCAGCTTTTACTCATTACAAAACCCCGAGTCAGGAACATCATTTCCCTGACCCGGGGTTTCTTCTTCTATGATTTCATTATCTGGACTGCACGCATCTTGCGCCTACGGCTTTATGGACGAGGGCGCTGGCCAGCATGACGAGGACAATGACAGGGAATGTGATTCCCAGTGGTGTCTGGACGTCGAGGAGCTGGCGGTAGAGGATGAAGCCTGCCAGCCAGAGGGCGAGGTTCAGCCAGTCTACACTTTCTTCGCTGTGGTCCTGCTTCAGGATGAAGTAATCCGAAAGAAGGATGGCTGTCATCGGAGCGAAGACGGATCCGATGAAGTACAGGAATTCTTCGAAACTGCTCGAGTCCATCATGACAGCAAGGCCGATGCCGCCTGCGCATGCAATGAGGGCGAGCGCTTTTTCAGAAAGGCCGGAAATCAGTGTCTTTCCGGAAACGCCGGCAGAGAAAGCATCCAGGAATGTCGTCGTGACAGTCGAAAGAAGGACAATCAGGATTCCGACAAGGCCCATGCCTGCCTGAAGAAGGATCTGGGCGATATCATCCTGCCCGGTATAGAGAGCCGCGCCCATGCCGATGATGAACATCCAGGAGCTTGCGGCAAAGTAAGCCAGGCAGCTCGCTGCCGTTGCTTTGAAAGGCTTCTCCGCGATGCGGGTATAGTCAGAAATGACAGGAAGCCAGGAAAGAGGCATGGCTACCGTCAGCTCGATGGCTGCGCCAAGCGTCATGTCTCCTACAGCCTGCGGCACATGGTCTCCCATGAAAATCACACCGCTCAGGACAAGCGTCAGAAGAAGGAGAGCTGCAATCACGACCACATTCACCTTCCCCAGATTCTTCAGTCCAAGGACGATCCAGAGAGCGATGAAAGCGCCGATGATGACACTCCATACAGAAGTTCCCATCCCGGAAAGCGTATTTGCAGCCGCGGCAGCACTTGCGATCATCACCGCCGTCCAGCCGATCAGCTGGATGACATTCAGCCCGGCAAAGAGTCTGGCTCCCTGATGGCCGAAAGAAATCGCCACCGTTTCCATAGCACTCTTCCCCGTGCGCCCGCCGATCAGCCCTGCGCCAAACATCACCGCGCCGCCGATCACGTGACCGATCAGTATAGCCAGAAGCCCCTTCGCCAGTCCCAATGGCGCCAGAAGCATGCCCGTCAGAATTTCAGCAATCGATATCCCTGCCCCGAACCAGAGCAGCCCATTCGAAAAGACACTCGTCTTATTCTCACTCATAAAAGCCCCCGCTTTCTTAATGCTCCCTAAGGAGCCATTCATCATTTCCTAAAAGTATAATATAACGGCCGAATGAGTTCAAGGAAAGCCGGAATGCAGAAACAGCAAAAGAAATAGTCGCCGGGACAAGGGCTGCATCATTTTTGTACTTTTTTATTTCTTTATTTTGCGAATTGATTTTGCGAATTGTTCGCATTGTTTATAAATTATAAACGAACCGTATGTTTCCCGGTTTACTATCCTCTGTTTTTCCTCCTCAAAATTCATTAGAAAATTTAACGTTTCTAGTCATTTAGTTAGATTTGTATATACGAAAAATGAATAAAATTTGCACTTATTTATGTAGATTTAGGCCATGAATCCCGATTATATGAGCTTTTCAAAATATAATCACAAAAAATATTTTAATACCTAATTCAATATACTTAGATTTATCAATTTAGGTGGAGACAAATCTATAAAAAAATGATATTATTTATTTATAAAGTTAATTTTCTTGAATAAGGAGGAGGGGCCGCGTTGGACTACACATTCCTCTACACTTTTTCCTACGTGTCCATTGAAATCACCCTTTTCATTGTGACCGCCATCATCATGTGGAAGACGAACTACGATTTCGGTTCTGAAAACGAAATCCGCGCCTTCAAATATCTTTGCGCCTCTTTCTGCCTCTATACAGTCACGGAATGTATATATGCGCTAATGGTGCCAGGATACCTGCCGCTGACCGATACGGAAATCTATATCAGCACGTCCGTCGGCGTCCTTGCTGTGTCGTTGATTGAATTCGCATGGATCTGGTACGCAGAGTACCGGATGAACAGTGCCTTCACGGACAAGCCGATTTTCAAGATCTGCACGTTTGTCCCTTTCATGGTCATTTTCCTCTGCCTGGTCTTCAGCTACCAGAATGAATCCATCCTCGCCGTCCATGACGGCCAGATTATCCGCGGGCCTTTCTACTTCATGGTAGGCGCGCTGGATATCATCTTCGTCATGGCCCCGACGCTCCATGCTGCTTACAAGCTTTCGCATGAAAGAAGGAAACGTCTCCGCCAGAGATACATCCGCCTGATTTCTTTCATCATTTTCCCGGCCATCACTGCCGTCGTCGACGTAGCTGTTCCTCAGACTCCGATCATTTCCATCGGCATCCTAAGCGCTATCTTCTTCGTCTTCATCTCGACACAGTCCGCCCGCATTTACAATGACATGCTGACAGGCATAGGAAACAGGCGCCGCCTTCGTGAAGACTATGACGACCATGCGCCGTCCGTGAGCCCCAGCAATCCGCTCATCTTCTGCCTGGTCGACATCGACCGCTTCAAGGATATCAATGATACATATGGCCACCTCGTAGGAGACAAGGCCCTCATCATCGTATCCGAAGCTCTCCAAAGACTCCAGCGCCATTCCAAATTGAAAATCGCCCGCTGGGGCGGTGATGAATTCACCGTCTTTGCTCCCAAGAGCACGGTGAAGACCATCGACAACATGAACCACATGATCGGACGCTCCATCAAGGATGTTGCTGAAGAAAACAAATTCGCGATTCCTCTCCACTTATCCATCGGAGCTTTCGAACTCACTGAACCCAATATCCCTCTAAGAGAAGTCCTCTCCAGAGCCGACGCTGTGATGTATGAAATCAAGAAACGCCATCACACCGCCCTGGATAACGGCTTCTTCGAAGATCTCATCTGATAATAAAAAGAGCCTGGCCACTCATTCGGCCAAGCTCTTTTTTGATGGGACTATTCTTCACTTCTTCTTTTTGACGATCGGACCATCTTCTGTGGCTTTGAAGTTGTAGACTGGCTTCATGACTTCGATGACGTCTACGGTGTCTCCGATGATGTCCAGAATATCATCCAGGGATTTGTAGGCCATGGGCGCTTCGTCGAGGGTGCCTTCGTTGACGGAGGTGGTATAAATGCCGGCCATTTCTTTCTTGTATTCTTCCATGGTCAGCTGTTTCTTTGCTTCTGTCCGTGACATGAGGCGGCCTGCGCCGTGGGGCGCGGAGTAGTTCCAGTCTGGATTTCCTTTTCCGATGGCAAGGATGCTGCCGTCTCTCATATTGATCGGGATCAGGACTTTTTCTCCGGCATGGGCGGCAATGGCGCCTTTTCTAAGGATCATCTCGTCGACATCGATGTAGTTGTGGATAGTGTGAAAGGCTTCTCCTGGCACGAGGCCGCTGCGGGCGAGGAGTTCTTTTGCCATGGTCTCTCTGTTCAGGCGGGCAAATTTCTGGCAGAGGGCAACGTCGTGCAGGTACTGATCCAGGTATTTTCCTTTCACGTAGCAAAGGTCGTCAGGGATATGATGCTTGTTTTCTTCTGCTCTCAGGTCTTTTATCGCCTGATTGATTTCCCGGTCCCGGCCGGCTTCTTTGTAGGCCTGGATCATCTCATCGGTCCGTTCGTGCAGAGTTTTTTCGTTTCCATTCATGGAAATGGCAATCTGCTGATAGTATTCGGCAACTTTCTTTCCGAGGTTGCGGCTGCCTGAATGGATGACGAGGTAATGACGGCCATCTGCTGTTTCATCGACTTCAATGAAGTGATTGCCTCCGCCAAGGCTTCCGAGGCTCCGGCTGATCCAGCTCTTGCCTTTGAGGCGGACGTAGCAGTCAAGTTCCTGCAGGTCAAAAGACACCCGCGGTTCGTCCCAGACATTCATCCCTGAGGGAATTTCGTGGGCCGCTTTATCGAGCTTTGCAAAGTCAATCGGCTGATATCCCAGATCGACGGTGTACATGCCGCAGCCGATATCGACGCCGACGACATTGGGTACGGCCTTGTCGATGATGGTCATCGTGGTGCCGATTGTACAGCCTTTGCCTTCATGGACATCCGGCATGATCCGTACCTTGCTTCCTTTTGTCAGTTCGTTGCTGCACATCCGCCGGATCTGTTTCCTTGCTCTGTCGTCCATGATTTTTGCAAAGGAAATCGCGGTCGTTATTGTGCCTTCTATTCTTTCCATCGTGCTTCACCTGCCATTCTTTTCTGTCTGCATTATATCACAGGCGAAAAAAGGAGCTGCGACGGAATGATCGTACATTTCGTTGCAGCTCTTTTTGTGCTTAATTTCTTTCTTCTCCTTCTTCTTTTTCCGTTTCTTTTTTCTGCAGTGCTTCGGCTTTCTTGACGAAAGGGCGGAAGGTTTCGAGAAGTTCGGGCCAGAATGGCGGGAAGGCATCTCTTCCTATGTAGGTCTCTTTCCCTCCGTTGATCAGACGGATGGTGAGGGACCATTTCTTTTCGTTGAAGGTGGGCGTGCCTGTAAATTCATGACTCCATTCATGAAGGAGGAGATGGTAGTACAGGGTATCAAGAAGTTCCATCCATTCGAGAATCGTCAGCGGAATGTCCCGAAGCGGCGGACCGCCCAAAGGGGAAAAGAATTTCGAAAAGGTACATGTTCCCCCATCTTCGCTCTTTGTGAAATTCAATTCACGGAAGGGCATCCCTTTCTGGCCTAAGCGGAAGGTGATACTGACGACATCGTCACGGTAGTCTCTCTTTGTTTCCGGGATGTAGGGAATCGTTCCGAAGTCTGTCCGGCAGTCGAAGCAGTGCCATCCTGGATTATTATCTGAGATATTGCAGCCACCGAGGCTGATCTTTTCTTCTTCGATTTCCTTTTCGAGTTTCTTGTCGAAAAGAGGAAGTCCCCAGAGAATACGCGCGGTATGGATGCTGCCGCAAATGGGACAGCGTCTCTTCTTGGAATGGTGATCTTTTTTCATGATTCCCATCCTTCGATGACAATTTTGCCGATAGTCTTTCCGGACTCGAGTTCCTGATGCGCCTGGCGGAGGTTCTCTGCATTGATCGGAGATTTCTTTTCATGAAGGGTCGTCCCCAAAATGCCTTTGTCGACGTAATCAGCGACGCGGTCGAGAAGGTCGTGCTGGGTGATCATATCCTTCTTGAACATGGCTTTCGTGAACATGAATTCCCGGGAGAAGGAAGCGCTCTTCGGCTTCAGCGGTGCGACGTCGAGCGGATGCTCGGTCTCGACGATGGAGCAGATCCTGCCAAGGGGAGCGATGGTTTCGGTGATGTTCTTCCAGTGGTAGTCGGTATTGTTCAGGCAGAGGATGTAGTCAACGAATGGATAGCCCAGCTTTTCGATCTGTTCCTTGATGCTTTCCCTGTGGTTCACGACGTAATCTGCGCCATGTGCTTTTGCCCATTCGATTGTTTCCTTGCGGGAGGCTGTGCCAATGACGGTAAGGCCGGCTGCTTTTGCCATCTGGGTCGCAATAGATCCGACGCCGCCGCTCGCATTGATGATGAGGATCATCCTCCCGCGGTTGTCTTCTTTCTTACGGGAAATCATGAGCCTTTCAAAGAGAGCTTCATAGGCCGTGATCGATGTCAGAGGAAGTGCTGCGGACTCTGCATAGTCCAGCGTATTCGGTTTCCTTCCGACGATTCTTTCATCGACCAGGTGGTACTCGCTGTCGCAGCCCGGGCGAGTGATATCGCCGGCATAAAATACTTCATCTCCCGGTGAAAAGAGCGTGCATTCCTCGCCCACAGCCTCGACGATCCCGCAGGCATCCCAGCCAAGGATACGAGGCTTCACCTCGACGGTATCCTTTGGTGCCCGGACCTTGTAGTCCACAGGATTCACGGAAATCGCCTTCACGCGGACAAGAAGATCATGTCCCTCGGGGACAGGCTTTTCCAAAGTCACGTCCAGGAAACTCTCTCCTTCAGTAATAGGCAGATATTTATAAAGTCCCACAGCCTTCATCTTTTCAGCCATCCTACTCACCCTTTCTTAAGATTTAAAATCTTTTATCTAAGATTATTGTAGTCTTCGCTATGAGATATAGTCAATTGGGAAGATGAAGGAAAAATAAAGAAAATAAAGTGATGGAAATAGAGAAGAAAACCATAAAACCGGACTTCGTCCGTGGAAATGAACTTTCTCAGGCGCATGCGCGCCAGCTCCCCCTCCGGGGCGAGCTCTGAAACCATTTCCTTGCTTCGCAAACGGAAAACAAACAAACCTCGCTATGCTCGAAAACCGCACTCTTTCCTGTCACTACGTGAGCGTTCGCGTCATCCTTGTTCCAAGGCAGCTCAAAACCTCCCTCCGTCATCCTTACCGATATTATCAACTTCGATTTATCATTTCCATTGAGTGAAGCAAGGCCAATGGCATCCCTTATCATTTCTCGCGCACTAAAGGGGCTGTGGCAAAGTGATTGCTCATTTTGCCACAGCCCCTTTATATTCCCTTATTTCCTTTATCCCTCGAAGTTGTCTGCGAGGATTTTCTTGGAGTCGGTGAGGGATTTCTGGATGCCGGCTTCGTTGATGGTGTTGAGTTCGTCGTTGTCTCCTTTGAGGACGAGGCGGACTTTGCACATGGCGTAGAGGAGGCCTACGAGGAGAACTGTGTTCTCTGTGAGTTTCTTTTCTTCGCTGGTGTAGGTTCTCCAGTCGGTTCTTCCTTGCTCTTCTACCTGATTTTTCAGGTCATCTAAGTGATCCTGGTAGATGAGCTGGACGGTTTTTAGCTGGTCTTTGTAGGTGTCTGCGATCTGGTGGAGTTTGTCCAGATAGGCGCGGGCTCTGTCCATTTTCCTTTCGGCGCGTTTCATTTCTCCCCATACTTCGTCGGCTTTGTCAGTGAGATTGCTGCCAGTGATGTTGAAGATGATGCCGCCTACGAGGAGGCCTACGCCTAATGTGGCTCCGCCCAGGATCATGCTGCCGAGTGCCATTCCGCCGCCTCCTGCTGCGATAGCACCTCCGCCCAGGGCTGCGAGAGTAGCGTTCGTGGCGGCGGCTCCGGAGAGGGATGCGATGGCTGTACCTGTGGACGCTGTGCCAAGTGCCATGACGGCGGCTGTTGTTGCGCCTGCTGCAGCGAAGCCTCCGGCTGCACCAAGGCCTGCTCCTTCGATGCCGCCTAAGAGAACGCCGGCTCCGACGGAGACTTCTTTCAGTTTCGTTCCGTCAAATTCAGGAAGCTTGACATTTTCTTTTTCGTACGCAGCAAAGGTCGGTTTGTTCTTGATCTTTTCAAAGACGCTGGCGAAGTCTTCGAAGCTTTTCAAGATCTGGAGCTCGAGTGTCCCGAGTTCGTCCATGGCTCTGTCTGCTTCTTTATTGGACTCTTCGAGCCGGCGGATATTTCTTTTGTGACGGCGGTTCGCGCTTTCGACGAGGTTGTTGGCATCTCTCATTTTGGACACGCCTTTGACGGCGCTGGCAGCCCCTGCGGCTCCGGCCAGAGCGGCAATTCCTGCGACGATAAATGGTATTGGCATGGTCATTCCTCCCCTTTTAATTTCCTGCAGGCGTCGTAGTTCATCTGCAGGTAGTCTGCATAATCCATCGTTTCCTTGAAGTATTTCTCATAGCATTCATCGACGCGGCAAAAGACGGGCCTGTGGTCGTAGATGGAGCACCGGTTTCCTGAGAGGTACCTGCATTTCCCTGTGCCGTCGTCGAGGTCTTTATAGATCAGAGAGTGTCCGAGATGGCGGCAGCACTCTCCGCATATATCGCAGTGGAACATTATTTGAACTCCAGTCTTGAAGAAGGATTCTCCATGAAATCATCGAAGGTCTTTTCTTTATACGGCAGCGGTATGCCGAGGGCTTCGTACTGGCTTGTAAGGACGGCATGGAGGTCCTCTTCTGTCTTTGCTCGGGAAAGGAGGGCCGTGAGCTCGTTATACCGGGCGGTTTCCCTTTCGAAGACTTCGAAGTCGATCTTTTCAAGTTCCTTGAGGTAATTGGTGAGGTAAATATTGATGCGCCTGTAGGCGTCGATGAGGCTCTGGAGCGGATAGGCGATGCCGATCCGGATGAGGACTTCTTTCACGGCGAGGAGTCCGAAGCGCGCCCAGGCGATGAGATTCATGCGGGTGAAGAAGAGCAGAGCATTCCCGCCAGAACGAAGGGCTGCGTCCGCGCCATCCATGAGGCAGAGCGTCCCGTTTCCTATCAGTAGCATGACGCGAAGGCTCGGATGGCGGTGATTCGGAATGCAGTCTTCAAGCGGCTGATGGTAGTAGAAATGCTGGCGGAGCGCCCAGATGAGGCGGATGGACAGGTCGCAGAGGACGACAGGAATCGCCATGGTAAGGCCGAAGCGGAAGTCGTAGCCTTCCTGAAAGACTTTCGTCGCGACTTTGGCAAGGGTGTTTCTGTACTGCCCGACCTGGAAAGTGCCGAAATCGCAGAGGCCGAAAAGCTCATAGAAAGGAATGGCAAGGCCGCTTCCTCTTCCTGATGCGCCGGAGCTTCCTACGACGTCTGACATAATATGGCCGAACCAGTTCGCCACGCCGCAGAAGAGTTTGGAAATAAGGTCTCCTCCCTGCATTTCTATGGGATCGCTCTTGATGGTGATGAGCTGACCGTCAGAAATGAAGGTGGAGGTCTCTGTGAACTGATTCAGGATGGAGAAGAAAAGGCCGACGATGTCCGGCGCATGACCGAGAGATTTCATGTGATGGTTCTTCGTGGACATGTCAAAAATAGCATCGCTGCCGGTGGTGTATGCCTGATCGTAATTGACGGGATATTTCTTCTCAAGAAATCCGATCGCACTGGCGACGCTGTCTTCCTTGCCGGGCCTGGGACTCCATCCGCAGTAGTCGGCAAATTTCATGACAGCATGGTCGACCTGCTCGTCCGTCCAGCCTGAGAGCGCGCTGTCTGCCGGCGAGCCGACGAGGAATATATCCACCAACCCCGCCATCGCACCGCACGCAGCAGCGGCGAGGTAATCATAACGGTCGCAACGGTCCTGATAGAAATAAGGCTTCAAATCCTCTTCGTCAGGATACTTCTCGATTCCAATCGCGCCCGGCTTCATCGATTCATACAAAGACATACACTCCCCCTTCTGGTGGAAAAGATAAGCAAGAATTCATGGCTCCGTATGCGCGGAGGATTTATGATCCCATGATTTCTTTCAGTGTCCGTCCGTTCCCATCTTTCCAATTTATCAAACCACTGACACTATATCCAAGAACAATCGTAGCAGCGGCAGACGGGCTGGACATCGTTATATCTTCCGTTACAATTCCGTCTTTGATTATGCCGTCATGAATCAGCCTGATTCTCTCTTGTTTTAATGAATCACTTGCATTCGTCATACTCCCATTCATGTTCACTTTGGAGCCTTTAAGAATAGCAAAACCTTCCGGAACTTCTTTCCCTTTTGCATCAGCATCCCCAGCCTGCAGCAATAACGTTTCATCTTCATCTGATTGCTGCTGGTCTATCAAATCTAATGTCTTTAGCATATAGCCAGCTAATTTTGCATAATCCATATACTCTTCGGCTACGGTAATCTGTGCATTTGCTAACTGCACGCCAGGGCTCATTTCTTTGTTCAAGAGAACATATTGCTTACGCTTTTTCGCAATCTTAATAAAAGCATTCTCGAGATAACGAATTATCGCTTTATTCAGATTGCCACCCAAGAGAACAATTGCAGTCTGCCAATAGAATGTTTCTCTTCCTGATTCTGAAGCATAATCCTGTATATGCTGGATAAGTCTCTTTTTAACATTCTCTGATTCGCCAATATAAATACGCTCTTGTTCTCCTTCTTCTTTTGCAAAGAGAAAATACACGCCAGGTTTGCTCAGTTTTCCGGATTCATAAGTCTTCACTTCACTGCGTGGCAGTCTTATGACTTCACCATTCCAGTTTGCAATAGTTGCAACAGCTATTCCTTTTTCTACGCCTTCCGGCAAGAATACCTGAATCCCCTTTCCCTGTTCCATAGTTCTTCTCCCGATTTCACAAAACGTTCTTTGCTGCCACCGGTCTCGTCATTTCTTCAAGACGCTGGAAGAGCAGCAGGAACCATTTCTGCGCATTATCTGACCAAATGATGCTGCCGTCAAAAGTTTCCCAATGTGTCTTGTAACGCCACATGGAAAAGATGGCGGATCCGATAATTTCCCTGTCATCAATGGAAGAAATGATTCTTTCCAAGCGGTCACATTCATCAACATCAAAACAACCCGGATAACGTTTGCCAAATTCTACTCCAGTATCCATATAGAACCCTGATTCCGCGCATTCACGCCCAAGTCCGATGAAGTGGATCCAAAATCTTTTCGGATTACTTTCACGTTGATTCAGCAAATCTACCCAGTCTTCGGCAAATTGATGAATCCTTTCCTTCCAGTTCATTTGAGGAAGCGGCATGCATCTGCCAAAGGCCCAGATGTCATGGAAGGGGAGAAAGCGCTGGTACATTTCCGTCAGGTCAAGGCTTCTATCCGCTTGCCAAAGAACAGGAACTCCGTTCTGCTGGCCAACGACAATCTTGTCTCCCGATAATTTCCAATGGCGGGTCAAAAGGTAAGGTCTGTCTCCGGAAGGAAACTCCGCCTGCTGTTTCACCCGGTCTGTCATCCTAAGAAGAATCTCCGCTCTCCATTCCCCTATCCTCGACACGTATTTTTCGTGATATCCGCGTCCCGTTTCCTTCTGTCTGGCCGTGCGGGTGGCAAACCAGGCAAGACCGGTATCCGAGATCTTCAGAGTCTGTTCCACGATATCATCCGGACTCCCATTCAAGGAAGGCCTCTCCGAAACAAGGACGAAATAATCTTTTTCCTTAACCATTCCCTCACCTCCGCCAGAAATTTCAGACTGCTTCATTTATATATTAATTCTATCAAAAAAATAAAGAAAGAGATAATGGAGATGTTTTTGGGATTTGGGAGAAGATAGGGGAAGAGAAAAATAGGAAAAATAGGAAAAACATGAAAACCGTACAACCAGCCTAACGGCTGAAAACACCATAAAACCTCGCGCTGCTCGTGGAACTACTGTATCCGTCGCCTTCGGCGCCACCTTCTCCTTCGGCGCATGCGCGCCACTTTCCCCTAACGGGGACAGCTTGACTTCGGTTGCGATTTTTCCTAACTGGTGTCACTTTCCGGACAGCAAAAAAGCCGTGACAAAGTGCAGGATCATTTCGTCACAGCTTTTTGTACTTCTTATTTATTCCAAATGCCAGTCGTCGACTTGATGAAATATGCCTTTTTCGTCACGCTCGAAGGCAGAGCCGCAGGGGGCTTTCAGGAGCGGGAGGACGTCAGGGTCGATGGAAACGATGGTGATGAGTTTGTAGATGCCGGAGTTTTCCGGTTTGTCCATGTACTCATGGCTTTCATCGCCTGCCATGAAGCGCCAGCCGCTGTCCCATTCTCCGGTAGGTTTCGTGCGATAGCAGAAGCCTACCTGCATCTTTTCCACAGCGACACGCTTTGTGGAAATACAGCCGTCGGGGCCTTCCCATTCTGTAAGCTGGATTTTTCTATCCTCCATGAAAACAGCCATTTTCATGCTGGATTCATTCAGGATCACGCCTTCTCTATATTTGCCACAGCGCATGACTGAGCCCTCCTTGTTCCCAGGATTGTTATCCTGTATATATTCATTCTATCAGATGACTGCCTCTTCGTCATTGAATTTCATCGTTTTTGTTTATGATGATTTCATCGCTCTGGCAACAGAGGCATTCTTGACCATTGGACAAGAAAAGCCGGGCATCGTATTCAGTTTGCCCGGCTTTTAAAGTTCATATGAAATTAGCTGTTCTTTCCCGGAGATTTCTTTCTAGCATAAGTCCAGTCGCAGGAGCTTTCGCAGCGGTAGACGCGGCGGAGTTCATCCCTGACTTCCATCAGTGCAAAGCCGAGCATGTTATCCCCTTTCCAGTCGCGCGGATCTCTTGCTTCTTCATCGTAAGCGGAAGCGCCGATGCCCCAGATGGTGTCGTACGGGCTTGCCTCCACGATGATGTTCTCTCCTGTGGAAAGGAGAAAATCACGCAGTTTTTTGTTCTGGGTGAATTTGCGCCAGTTGCCATTGACGACAATCGAGTGCTTGAACTCGTCCCAGACGTCCTGTTTCAAGTAAATGACGGTGCGTCCGAGTGCCTGAATGACAGCCGGGTCGTCGCTTTCAAATATCTTTTCCCTGACTTTTTCATCGCTGAAAAGGTCTGCTTTTTCGGCCATCATGTACTGCTCCATGCAGTTGTACTGATAGATGCCGACGGAAAATTTGGACGGATACCACTGGCTGAGGCAGGACTGCGTCAGCGTGCCGTCTTTTTCATCATGGTCCCAGAAGTAACAGAAAGGCCGCCTGTTTCCTTCTTCCCATTCTTTGATGAGCTGCGCCTTGGTGTAATTGGGCTTTCCGCCTTCGCGCCATGCACAGGTCGAGTAATTCTTGTAACGCAGAAGCTCGGTATTATCTTCACCGTCCCACCAGCCTTTCCAGGTGATGGGTTCCGGGAACATTTCCCGATAGACTTTCTTTTCCTTTGGCGTCATCATTTTGAGCCATGTCTGGAACTTTTCTGCATAAGCTCCGCCGAAGCCTGTCCTCCAGCCGACGGATGAGCGCCGGATATATGGGCAGACCATCCAGGGCGGAGGCATGATCCTCCTGCCTTGGAATTCGTTATCCCCCGTAATATTCACTTTCATAGATCATTTCCTCCAGATTTAAAAATTCTCTTCCAAGATTTTCCCCCGAAAATCCGAAGAGACATGACCTTATACGCTTATTTTATCAAAAATATACATGCACGTCATTATTATGACGATTTATTTAAAATTTTAAATAAATCTGCACAAAAAGCAGGTCCTTTCGTATAAGCATGAATGTAAAAACGCACCGTATCTTGCAGTATGTAGGTTTGTGGACGGAGGGATGAGGAAATGGAAAGAGGAGACCATACAACTTCAGCTCTGCTGCGCGGTAATCAACCCTGTCTGGCCCTTTTAGAAAATGAACCCCTTTCGGCGCATGCGCACCACTTTCCCCTAACGGGGTCAGCTAAACCTCACTCCGCTCGACGAAATGCTGCATCCGTCGGCTCCGCCGACACCTTCCCTTCCAGGGCAAGGTTAAGACCGGCCTACGGCCCTTCTTCCTTTATTTCGCAATGAAAAAAAGCGTCTTTCCATTTCTGGAAAGAACGCTTTTTTTGTTGATTAGTAGAGTTTTGCGCCTGCCGGGATGTGGTTGTCGACCATGAGGAGGTGGAGTTTTTCTTCGCCTTCTTCTTCATGGATAGCAGAGAGGAGCATGCCGCAGGAGTCGATGCCCATCATGGATCTCGGTGGCAGGTTGACGATCGCGATGAGGGTCTTGCCTACGAGTTCTTCCGGTTCATAGAATGCATGAATGCCGGAGAGGATGATGCGGTCGGTGCCTGTGCCGTCGTCGAGGACGAATTTCAGGAGTTTCTTGGATTTCTTGACGGCTTCGCAGCTCTTGACTTTGACTGCTCTGAAGTCGGATTTGCTGAATGTATCAAAGTCTACGTAGTCTGTGAAGAGTGGTTCTACTTTGACTTTGGAGAAGTCGATTTCGCTGTTCGGCTTGAAGAATCCGTCGTTGCCACTTTCTGCCATGGCAGCTTCTTCAGCAGCTTTCGCATTTGCTTTTTCCTGTGCGGTTTCCGGTTTCATTGCCGGGAAGAGGATGATGTCGCGGATGCTGGAGGAGTCGGTCATGAGCATAAAGAGACGATCAAGGCCGATGCCGAGGCCGCCTGTAGGAGGCATGCCGTATTCGAGAGCGGTAAGGAAGTCTTCATCGATCGGATGAGCTTCGTCGTCGCCGTGTGCTCTTTCTTCTACCTGCATTTCGAAACGTTTTCTCTGATCGATCGGATCGTTTAATTCGGAGAAGCCGTTTGCGAGTTCACGTCCGTAGATGTAGGATTCGAAGCGGATGGTGTATCTCGGATCTTTCGGATCGAGTTTGGAAAGCGGGGATACTTCGATCGGGTGTTCAGTGATGTGAACTGGCTGGATCAGCTTTGCTTCTACGTATTCGTCGAAGCAAGCGGAGAGGATCTTGCCGAATCCGTCGAATTCGCCGTATTCTACATGGAGTTTGTCAGCGATCTTGCGAGCGTCTTCGATGGTTTCGCATGCATCGAAGTCTTCACCTGTGTATTTCTTGACAGCGCCAGCCATGGTGAGTCTTGGCCACGGGCCTTTGACGTCGATTTCGGTGCCTTCATAGGTGAATTTGGTTGTGCCGTAGGATGCGAGTGCGCAGGCTTCGACGATTTCTTCCGTCTGTTTAATGACGTCTTCGATGTCGCCGTATGCCTGGTATGTTTCGATGGCAGTGAATTCCGGGTTGTGACGGGTATCCATGCCTTCGTTTCTGAAGTTTCTGGTGATTTCGAAAATTCTTTCATAGCCGCCCACGAGGAGTCTCTTCAGGTAGAGTTCCGGTGCAATGCGCAGGTACATGGTCATGTCGAGTGCATTGAAATGGGTGGTGAATGGCTTTGCGTTTGCGCCGCCATAGAGTGGCTGGAGAACCGGGGTTTCGACTTCGAGGAATCCGTGGTCGGTGTACCATTTGCGGATAGCTGCCATCATGGCTGCTCTCTTGACGAATGTGGTGCGGACTTCAGGATTGACCATGAGGTCGAGGTATCTCTGGCGATAACGCTGTTCCTTGTCGGTCAGGCCGTGCCATTTTTCCGGCAGCGGACGGAGGGATTTGGACAGCATGGTGAAGTGGTGTACACGGACGGTGAGTTCACCGGTATGTGTGGTGAATACGACGCCTTCGATGCCAAGGATATCGCCCATGTCGACGAGTTTCCAGAGGTCCCATTCCTTTTCGGAGAGGACGTCTTTTCTGAAGTATAACTGGATGTCGCCTGTCTGGTCGCGGAGGACTGCGAATGCTGCCTTGCCTGCGCCGCGGCGGATCATGATGCGGCCGGCGATGCGGACCGTGGTTTCATTCTTTTCAAGTTCTTCTGCGTTTGCACGGATATCAGCTGCATGGTGGTCCCATTCAAACTTTTCACCGTATGGTTCAACGCCAAGAGCACGAATCTTGTCCAGCTTCTCACGGCGAATGATCATCTGGTCATTCAGCTTCGGGCCGCTGGTCTGTACGTTCTTGTTCTGATTATTCTCTGCCATTAGAAATTCCTTTCAACTAGTATATTTCTTCATCAGGATCTTAGTCGTCGATGCTGATGACTTTGTACTTGATTACGCTGTTCGGAGCGTCTGCTTCAACGATGTCTCCGGCTTTAGCGCCTACGAGGGCACAGCCTACCGGGGATTCATTGGAAATGCGGCCTTCGAATGGGTTGGATTCAGCGCTGCCGACGATGGTAACGGTTTCTTTTACGTGTTCTTCCATATCTTCGATGGTAACGGTAGAACCAACGTCAATGCGGTTCTTCTTGCCTTTGACGATGATCTGAGCGGTACGGATCTGCTGTTCCAACTGAACGATACGGCCTTCCAGGAATGCCTGGGCATTCTTTGCTTCATCATATTCGGAGTTTTCCGAAAGGTCGCCCATTGCAATGGCTTCCTTCAAACGCTGGGCTACTTCCGCACGTTTCGTGGTGCGAAGGTCTTCCAGCTCCTTCTGCATCTTTTCAAGGCCTTCTTTGGTAATCAGGGTCTTCTGCATTTCTGCCATGACAATTTGCCTCTTTTCTTAAGTATTTCTTAAACACAAACAAGACACCCTGCGTAAGGGCATATTTCATAGTATATAGCACAATAAAAAGTCATGTCAATGGAAATCGGGAAATATCGCCGTAAGGTTTCAAAAGTCTTTGAAATTCTTTATATATAAGGATATATATTATTAATATATTTAGTACCTTATAGAGAAGGATGGAAATTTGGGAGGAGCAGTGCGTGTTAAAAATGCTCTTTCAATTTGAGAATAGAATCTTGCTTTCAGGAATTCTATGGGATGGAGGGAGAGAACCAGGAAATGAAAAACATTGTGCAGATCAAAACCATATAACCAAGGCTGCGCCTTGCAGGAAATCAACCCTCTTATTAGAAACTGCACCCCTTTCGGCCATTATGGAAATAACACAAACATTTCTGTGATTTCATATGTAATCATTGGTATAATGGCCACTTCCCCCGAAGGAGGCAGCCTCGCAAGGAATAAAAGAAAGAGCTCAGCTCTGATTTGTTTCGGACCTTTCGTACCCCATCCCATACGCCCTTCCCCGTCTGGGAAGGCAAGTTTAAACCATACAACAGGCTTGCAGCCTGGGAGATGAACCTCTTCAGGCGCATGCGCGCTAGCTCCCCCTAAGGGGCGAGCTCTGACACCCTTAAACTAAGGCTAACGCCTTGAGGGAAATAAAAATCGTACAACCCAAGTCTGCCTCTCTCCTCCCTTTTGCTTCTTTTTTGGCCGATTTTATGGGACTGGCGGGGATCTTGGGTGGCTGACGGTCAATTTTGGGTCGGTGAGTACCCTTAAATTTCCTGAATTTCCTGTGAATTTCCGGGATAGATATGGATAGAGGATGATGGCGTGCGTTTTCCTTCGTTTTTCATTTTATTGATTTCCTGTTTTCTTACGATTTTTCTCTCTGTAAAAAGTGGGGATTTCTTCGAGGCAGACTAGGAAATCCTTATATAAAATAATTCTTTACCTACGATACCAAAAAAACTTTTATTCTCATTTTATCTTCTTTTTTCTCATTTAAAATTTGAAATTTTGCCCTGTGGGGTTATTTGGGGGCATTTCGGGCGTTTTCAGGCGCTGAGGGGCCAAATGGATTTTAGGCAATATACAACTTTCTGTATTTTTATTTTCTATATTGCATAATTATTTACATATAGATACTATGGAATTTGAGGGTAAAAGCTGAGATGCGCCATAATATGGGCATTTTGGGATTTTCTGCATTTCTATGTCGTAAAAATGGATACATATTGATTTATAATGCCAATCCATGCCAATCCGTGATGGCTAGCGTTTTCTTCCATTTTCCTCGTTTTTCCTTCAAAGTTCTCAAAAGTCCATGGTACTTCGTGTTCAAAAATTTTACAAAAAAGTTTTAAAAAAGGTCTTGTCATACTCTTTCATCTGTGTTATATTTCAGTAAATAAAAATTCACCGCGCCCTGCAGAAGTGCAGTAGAGCAGCGCCTGGCGGTCTGCGTCAGATGGTTTTCTTTTTCACCCTGTTTCTTTCACCATAACGAAAGCAAATGGGGTTCATGCATGCCTTGATGATTTCACGACAGCATCATCCGGTTCATTCCGGGACAACTTTTTCCCCCTGTCAGAGGGTTCCCTCTGATTATGGAAGCAACAAAAGAAAGAAGGGAACAACCTTGTCTAAGAGCAAAAAAATGGGAGTCGTCCAGTTAACGACAGTCACTGCCATCAACATGATGGGTTCCGGTATTATTCTTCTTCCAGCTACGCTGGCTGAAATCGGGACGGTCTCTATTTTCGCATGGATTCTTGCCTCCATCGGTGCAACTATTCTCGCTTACGCTTTCTCTAAGTGCGGGATGTACACGAAAAAGGTAGGAGGCATGGGCGGTTATGCAGAATACCGCTTCGGGAGAGCCGGCAATTTTCTCTCCAACTTCTGCTACACGATTTCTCTGATCATCGCCAACGTTGCTATCGCAAGCGGCGTTGTCAGCTACGGTTCTTATGTTTTCGGTTTCAACCTTGATCCGGTTGAAGTCTGCCTGGCTACGATCGGCGTCCTTCTGGCCGCTGCTACGATCAGCCTCGTAGGACCTAAGAATTTCGGCAAGTTCTCCACTCTGGGCGTTATGTGCGTCGTAACCCCGGTCATCGGCCTGCTTTTCGCCGGTGCATTCTTCTTCAGCCCTGACGTCTATGTACAGGCTTGGAACCCGGGAGATCTTCCTTTCTACGAAACAATGAAGCAATCCATCGCAGTTATCCTCTGGGCTTTCCTTGGTCTTGAAACTGCATGCGCTAACTCCGACACTGTTGAAAATCCGGAAAAGGATGTTCCGATCGCTGTTCTCGCAGGCACACTGCTCGCAGGCGCTTGCTACACCACTTCCACCGCTATCATCGGCGGCCTCGTTCCTTACACTGAACTGATGAATGCCAATGCTCCTTTCGGCCTTGCATACGCTACCATGTTCGGACCAACCGCAGGCTACATTGTTTCCTGCATGCTCGTCTGCTCCTGCTTCGTATCCCTGACCGCTTGGCAGTTCACCGTTTCTGAAGTAGCTAGAGAAGCATCCTCCATCGGACTCTTCCCGAAGTTCCTTTCCACTGTAAACCGTTTCCGTTCTCCATATGCAGCTATCGGTACTCTGGTAGCTATCCAGATTGTCATGACTCTCTCCACCATGAGCCCGACCCTGCTTAAGCAGTTCAACGTACTCATCAACCTGGCCGTCATGATCAACCTGATTCCTTACCTCCTGGCTATGGCAGCTGTCGCCGATCTCCAGAAGGTAGAAAAGATTCCGCATGACAAAGCAAAACTTGCCAACATGGCAGCTATCGTAGGCGGCATCTACAGTGTATACGCAGTATACGGCTGCGGCTGGTCTGTCATCATGGAAGGCGCTTTCGTAACAGCTATGGGTCTCCTGATTTACTTCATCGTTTCCCCAAAGCTCCGCTACAGCGCTCCGCGTATGGAAACCTATCCGCCAATCAAGAAATAATTGAATGTGAAAATCTCCGCAGAAATGCGGAGATTTTTTTTGTGCCAGGTAACCTTCTTATTGAATATCCCAACGCAAGAACGGCCGTGCCAAAGCATCTGCATTTGGCACGGCCGTTTCATTTTCCCTTCCCCTTTATTTCATCTTGGGTTTCGGGAACATTTTCTCTTCTATTTCTTCTTTTGCTTTTCTGACGAAGGAGAGCATTTCACGGTCCAGTGGGTAGCGGATGACGCAGCCCGGAGATACGATGATTCTTCTTCCTCCTGTCTGGCGAAGGGTTTCGTAGATCTGTCTTTCTATTTCGTTCTTATGGCCTTCTGTGATGTCCATGCGTTCGAGGCCTGCCATGAGGCATTTGCCTGTCAGGAGGGCTGCTTCTCCGATTTCCGGGAGGGATTCCCATGCGTGCCAGTTGAAGATCTGGACGGGGTATTTCCTTAAGAGCGGGAACATGATGTCCGGGCCGTGGGCGTGGAGGACGTTGCACCAGCCGGAGGAGGCGGAGAGGACGGCAAGGTCATAAGGCATGCCGTATTCTTTGTAGAAGGACTCCTCTGTCTTGGCATAGGAAGAGAGCTGTGTGGCGAAAAAGATGCCGTCAGCGCCCATTTCGATGACGCGCTGAACAAGTGCGCATGTCGTCTCGGTAATGGCTGTGAGGGCCTTTTTTACGCGTTCTCCGTGGCCTTCCTGAATGTGCTTCATCATGTCCGGGCAGACCTTGGATGCTGTGGTGAGCGGGCTGAAGATGGTGAATACGACGGGGACTTCTCCCTGTGTCTTATCAAGGAGGAGGCGCAGGTATTTCTGCTCGCGGGCCAGGGCGCCCTCGTTGACGGAGACGGATGTGACTTTTTCCCAGTCTTCGGGAGTCTTGACGGGCGTGTCGACGATCTTGGCTACGCCGCCTTTTTCTATGTCGGAGTAGTCGACTTTGACGCCGAAGTCTTCGACGCTGTACATGCCGTTGTTCATGGTTTTCAGGATGTCCACGTCGTAGGTCTTGTAGAAATCATAGGTATGTTCTGCATTGGCCACGGGATCGAGATCGATGCCGGGCAGGTGCGACCAGAGGGAGTAAGGAATGCGGTCGACATGTTCACCAAGGATGGCGGCTTCGATGCGTTCTTTCTTCGTCATGGGTTTCAGGATTTTCTTCTTTTTCATAATGCCTCCTTTACCAGGCAGCGACGGTGCCGTCGGCTCTTGGTTCTGTAGCGCCCATAAGGACGCCTTCTTCATTTCTCCAGATCATTTCTCCGCGTCCGAAGCCCTGCAGGTCATCTTTGATGATGATATCGTGACCGCGTTTCCGGAGCTGTTCTATGAGGTATGGATCAAAACCTCTTTCGACCTGGAATGATTTCCCGCCGACCCACTGCCAGCGCGGGCAGTCGAGGGCTTCCTGCGGGTTCATTCTGAAGTCGAGGGTATTTGTGATGACTTGCAGATGGCCCTGCGGCTGCATGAAGCCTCCCATGACGCCAAAGGGTCCGACGGCTCTTCCCTCTTTCGTGAGGAAGCCGGGGATGATCGTATGGTAGGTGCGTTTCCTCGGTGCGAGGCAATTGTCATGGTTTTCATCCAGGCTGAAGTTGGCGCCTCTGTCCTGGAGGGCAATGCCGGTCCCCGGGATGACGATGCCGCTTCCAAAGTAATTGTAGTTGCTCTGGATATAGGAAACCATATTTCCTTCGCCGTCTGCCGTGGAAAGGTAAACGGTGCCTCCGCATCTGGGATCGCCGGCTTCGGGTTCCAGTGCCGTTTCTCCGATGAGGGATCTTCTCTCCTCGGCATAGCGGTCAGAGAGGAGTTCTTCCACCGTCCTTGTCATGCAGGATGGCTCGGTGATGTATTTCTTGCCGTCCGCATAGGCAAGCTTCATGGCTTCGAACTGGCGGTGCAGTGTCTCTACGGTGTCTCTTTCCGTGAAATCGTATCCTTTCAGGATATTGAGCGCCATCAGCGGCACGATGCCGTGGCCGTTCGGCGGAAGCTCCCATACGTCATAGCCTCTGTAATTGATGCTGACGGGATCGACCCATTCAGGATTCCATGCGGAGAGGTCTTCTTTCCTGAGGTACCCGCCGGTCTCCCTTGCAAAGGCATCGATGATGTCAGCAATGCGTCCTGCATAGAGGGCGGCTGTCTCGGATTCTGCGATTTCTTCCAGTGTATCGGCATGGTCCTTCAGGCGGACGATTTCACCCGGGCGCGGCGCTCTTCCTGCATTCAGGAAGGTATCGAACCAGCCTGAAAAGGCAGGATCTTCTGCATAGACGGAAAGTGCCTTCCTCTCCTGTTCCCATTCGTGGGCAACAAAAGGTGAAACGGCATAGCCGTACCTGGCGTAACCAATAGCCGGTTCGAAGAGTTTCCTGAAAGGAAGACGCCCGAATCGGCGGGAGAGTTCTCTCCATGCGGCAGGCGCGCCCGGCACGGTGACGGGAAGCCAGCCGCGGATCGGCATTTCCGTGTGTCCCATGCCTCTTACGATATCGGCACTGATGGCGCCAGGAGCAAAGCCGCTGCTGTTTAATCCATAGAGATGATCCTTCATCCAGATGATGGCAAAAGCATCACTTCCGATGCCATTGGAAACCGGTTCTACGACGGTAAGGCAGATGGCTGTCGCAATCGCTGCGTCGACGGCATTGCCGCCGGCTTTCAGCATGTCCATGCCTGCGCCGGCCGCGAGCTGGGATGCCGTAGCGACCATGCCGCGGTTTCCGAAGACGACGCTTCTTCTGGACGGATAGCGGTAGCGCTGCCCGAGATTAAAGTTTATATTCATGATTCCTCCCCTGATTTGCGGACTGGCCGCGTATTTCCCTCGAAAATACTGGGATTCTTTTTCTATTATACTTCATCGATGCACCCTTCCCCAACCCGTTTAGGGCAATAAAAAAAGACCCCTGTTGAGGAGCCTTTTTCTATTATTTTTATTTCATGTTGGCAGCAGCCCAGTCAGCTTTGAAGCGTGCAATGCCGTTGTCTGTCAGCGGGTGTTTCATGGCATCCATGAGTACCTGGAACGGAACGGTAGCAATGTCAGCACCTGCGAGTGCGCACTGGGAGATGTGCTGCGGCTTTCTGATGGAAGCAGCAATGATCTTTGTATCGATGTCGTGGATTTCGAAGATTTCAGAGATGGTCTGAATGAGTTCCACACCGTCCCAGCCGATGTCGTCGATGCGGCCTACGAACGGGCTGACGAAGGATGCGCCTGCGCGTGCTGCAAGCAGTGCCTGGTTAGCGGAGAAGACGAGGGTGACGTTTGTACGGATGCCAAGCTTCTTCAGACCTTTGACGGCTTTCATGCCTTCCGGGGTCATCGGTACTTTGACAACTACATGCGGATCAAGGCCTGCGAGGACCTGACCTTCTGCGATCATTCCTTCTGCGTCATCAGCGAGCACTTCAGCGGAAATAGGGCCGTCCACGATGGAGGCGATTTCCTTAATGACTGCATGGAAGTCCTTTCCTTCCTTGGCGATCAGGGACGGGTTCGTCGTTACGCCGGAAATGAATCCCATGTCATTGGCTTTGCGAATGGCTTCGACATCAGCGGTATCAATAAAAAATTCCATTTCTTTCTCCTTTTATCTTTATAATATATTCAGCATGTATTCCATTTTTGCACTGATTCAGCGGAATGTCAATAATAAAAGGAATGCATGTAAAAATAGCATACTAGAAACAGGATTTCATCCAGGGCGATATAGGAGGAAATGCCGCAAAATACAGTGTTTTCCGGCATTTCTCAGGATAAGGGAGCAAGACCTCCATTTCCCTTCCATGATGAAAAGACAAGCGTATACATTATGAGACGCAGGGAAAATCCCCTTCAGGGGCGTTCTCATCCTTTTTTCATCTATAAAATGCGATGGGACGCCGTGAGAAGCGTATTTCTCGCCTGTTTTCCCTTATTCATCCATATATGGCGGAATTCATAGTCAAATGAATCGATTCATTGATGGATATCGTTTCGAATCGAGGAAATTTCATCAACTTGACGTGCAAGTAATAAATCTGCATGATAGTTGACTTATAATGCATATAAGACCTTATTCATTGATTATTGATAGATAAACAGGTATAATTAGGGACAAAGTAATCAGATGCCTTTTTTATTCATTTCCATACCTGAACCTAGGAGGGTCCCATGAAATTAACACTCCTCGCTCTGAGCTATTTCCAGAAAACCGCTGAGCTGCAGCACCTGACGAAAGCTGCAGAGGCGCTTCATATTTCACAGCCGTCCCTCTCCCACACGATCAAAGTGCTCGAGACCGAGCTGGGCGTGCCGCTTTTCTCCAGAAGTGGGCGCAATATCGTCCTCACGCGTTATGGTGAAATCCTTCTCCGCCACACGAACCGCATCATGCAGGAACTGAATGGCGCACAGAAGGAACTGGCCGATACGAAGGAAGCATAGAAGCTGACCGTCACGATCTCGCTTTTTGCCGCTTCCATGATCATCCCGGCCTTCCTCACCCGTTTCCGTCAGGAACATCCGGATATCCGCTTCGAAATCCTGCAGCAGCATAACAAGCCGGGCCAGACGAATCAGACGCACGTCGACCTCTCTCTTTCTTCTTCGATCAATCCGATCGAGAATGACCATTCCGTCACGCTCCTGAAGGAAGATATTATGCTGGCTATGCCTGATACCGATCCGCATGCCAAGAGACCATCCGTCAATCTGGACGAATTCGAAAAGGCAGGCTTCATCTCTTTGGAAGCAGGCGCAAGCCTTCGTACGATCACGGACTTCTACTGCCGTATGGCAGGCTTCGTCCCCCATGTCGTCCTTGAAAGCGACAGCCCGACGACAGTCCGCGAATTCATCCGCGCAGGCCTCGGCGTTTCCTTCGCTCCGAGAATCACCTGGCACGGCGTAGGCGGCGACCATGTAGCACTCGTCCCGATTGCTTCCCCGAACTGCCAGAGATATATTTCCCTCTCCTGGAAGAAGGGCGAAAAACTCTCTCCGCCAGCTGAACTGCTGAAGAATTACATCAAGGAAAACTTCTCTGACTTCGCCAGAGAATACGCAGGCCTTCCGCCGAAAAGATAATTAACTATAAAAGGATGTGAATGATCAGTCGTCATTCACATCCTTTTTTGTGCGGGGATATGGGATTTGTGTTATTGGAAAAACGCAAAACCTCGCTAATACGAGAGGGTGATTAAAAACCATACAACCAGCCTGCGGCTGTCGGAAATCAACCCTATCCACCGCGTCCCGCGGTCCCCCTTCCCCATCTGGGAAGGCGAGTATAGCGGTGCTTCGCTCGTGCTAGTGGAAGACTTTTGGATTCGGCGCTTACGGATACTGTCAGCTGCACCTGCACGCCCCTCCCCATTTCCTTTAGGAAATAAAAAAAAGATGTGAAATCTGGTATCGGGATTTCACATCTTTTTTATGCCAAGCTGGCGGGAAGACCAGCATTTACAGCCTTAGAATCAGCCTCCGAGGAGTGCGAGCATGATACCGCCGGAAATAGCTGTACCAAATACGCCTGCCAGGTTCGGGCCCATAGCGTGCATCAGAAGGAATACGCTTCTGGATTCTCTCTGGCCAACGAGGTGGGATACACGAGCTGCGATCGGAACGGAAGCGATGCCTGCGGAACCGATGAGCGGGTTGATCTTGCCGTGGGAGAGTTTGCACATGATCTTAGCGCAAACTACGCCGGATGCTGTGCCGAATGCAAATGCAACGAGACCGAGGAAAATGATGAGGACTGTCTTGTAGGTCAGGAAGGTTCCTGCTGCCATCGTGGAACCGATTGCAACGGTCAGAACCATAGTTACGATGTTGAGGAGTGTGTTGGATGCTGTTTCAGCCAGTTTTGTAACAACGAGGCATTCACGAAGCAGGTTGCCGAGCATGAGCATGGTGATCAGCGGAGCAACTGGCGGCAGGAAAATGTTAACGATGACGCCGATAACGATCGGGAATGCAATCTTTTCAAGACGGGATACATAACGCGGCTGTTTCATAATGATCTTTCTTTCGTCAGAGTTGGTGAGCAGCTTCATGATTGGCGGCTGGATGAGAGGCATCAGTGCCATGTAGGAGTATGCTGCAACGGAAATCTGCGGAAGAAGATGTGGAGCCAGTTTCATGGTGGTGTAGATAGCCATCGGGCCGTCTGCGCCACCGATGATGCCGATGGAAGCAGCTTCGCCAAGGTTGAAGCCGAGGCAGTTAGCGCCGATCAGGGCAACGAAGATGCCGAGGTGGGCAGCTGCGCCAAGAATAACAAGGCTCGGGTTTGCAATCATAGGACCAAAGTCAGTCATTGCACCTACGCCCAGGAAAATGAGCGGAGGAAGAATCAGCTGTTCTACGCCCTGATACGCAAAATAGAAAAGGCCACCAGGATCAGTCAGGGAAGAACCGCCAGCGTTGACGACGATACAGGAGAAGCCGATGCCGACCAGAAGGAATGGTTCGTACTTCTTTACAATACCCAGGTAAAGCAGGACGCATCCTGCGGTAATCATAATGAGATTTCCAAGAGTCAGGCCCAGGAGGTCTGTCTGATGAAGAAGTTCTGTGAGGAGAGCTGCTAAAAGCTGACCCATATCCATGTTATTAGTCTCTCCTTTCTTTTACTTCGCCGATCTTGTTAAGAAGCGGGAAGAAGTGGAGGATTACTCCGATAAATGAGATGAATACGAATGAAAGAACGAAGTCGATAGCGGAGAGAAGGAGTGCACCTTCCAGCGTATCTGGAATCATTGTCATATTAGTTCATCTCCTTTATCTGTTCATTTGCCTGACGGATCATGAGAAGACGTGCTCTTTCTTCAACTTTCTTCAGTACGTCTTCTTTCAGGACAATGGCACGTCTGTGTGTGCCGTGAGCGATTTCACCCTGTTCATCCCATGCTTTGATGTCGAGTGTTACGTCGTGATCAGTGATGGCAATGATAGCAGCATGTACGGTAACGGTCATGCCGATGCTTGTCGGAGCTGTATGAACGAAGCTGACGCCCAAGCTGATGGATGCATAGTCATCCGGGAGGTACGGATCGATAGCTTCGATGGAAGCATCGAGTGCCCAGTGAATCAGACGAGGGGTAGAAAGAAGTCCCTTGAAATCGTTTTCGTAGTTATCAGCGCAGTCGGACTGCTGAACAACTCTGCGGGCAATGGCATTCTGGCCAACGGCTAAGAAATCTTCCAAATTAATCATAGTAATTCCCTTTCCACATTTTCTGTGTAACAACCTTGAGGAGCTTCACTCCCCGGCTTTTAAAAGAAACGTTTCTCTTGAATTCGCCCTGAGTATACCCCATAAATTATATTGTGAATAATACATGTTTTTCTTTAAATTCATGCATTAGAGTCTATAATATAGACTACGACTCATGAGTTTTATTGCATGAATTTTACAATTTTGACCTTGTCAAGACCCGATTTTATCGCATTTTTACGATTTTTTATTTATAACATGTATGTTTGCAAATTAAATTCCTCGATAGGTCTTATATAAAATAATTTGTTCCGTAACTTTTTAAAATTTCTCTCTTATCTAATAGATGCATAAAAGGGACACGTTCGTATTCGCTGAACGCATCCCTTTTTATGTTTTCTTTTATGTTTATTTTTATCTTTTATTCATGTCCGAATTTGACCTGCGCAGAGACAAGGAGTGTAAATATGCCTGTACCGCCTATGATGTTTCCAAGTCCTGTCGGTATGAGGAAACGGAAGAAGTAGTCTGAAACGGAAGAAGCGCCTGTCAGGACGGCATAGGCTGCCTCCCCTGACCCGACGACGACATGCGCGAATCCCCCGATGGCGATGAAGTAGGTAAAGGTCAGTATAGTGAAGAAGGAAAATCCTCTGGACATCGGCAGCATCCAGACGATCGCCGCGATGAGCATGCCGGCAGGTATGCCGCGGAAGATGTTCTCCCCTGCCGAGAAGTGCATGACGTGGCCGGCCACGATACCAAGCGATGTCGATATTTCATTTCCTGCAAAGTATGGCGAGGTCATGAAGAGCGCAGCAATGAAGGTGCCGACCATGTTCGATCCGAGGACGATCGCCCAGAGGCGCAGGATCCGCATGAGCCTGTACCAGGACGGATGCTCCCAGAGCGGGATGACAGCCGTGATCGTGTGCTCGGTAAAGAGCTGCAGGCGGCCCAGGATTACAATGAGGAAGCCTGTCGTGTAGCCGATGCCGCTGATGGCATCCGCATAGGGCGCAGTTCCTGCATACATGGCAAGGACAGCGCGGAAGTAAAAGGAGAAGGAGACCATGATTCCGGCTGCCAGCGCGGAGAAGAAGAGCGGCCCGGAATGGCGCTCGAGTTCCTTCTCCCCATCGTGGCGGATGATCTCGAAAAGCAGCTTGGACGACAGCTTTTCGTATTCTTCGACGGTGACTTTGGTCTTCGATTTCTCGTATTCTTTATCAAAATCTTCTTTGAGTATCGTCATACATTTCCCCCGATCTGGTTCTTTCTTTATTTTATATACATATATTATACCAAGAAGCAGGATTTCATAACAACTTTTTTCGATATGATTTTAATATGAATACTGCCTGAATCCGCATAAAAAACAGAAAAAGCTCCCCTCTTCGGAGAGCCTTTCCCGTGTGAAATTGTCTATACCAGGCGGAATGCCGTGGTTTCGTCTTAGTCCAGGAAAGCCATTTCTTCCTTCCAGGATGCGGAGGCTTCCTTCATCTTGGCGATGGTTTCGGAGGCATGGGCTTCCTGTCTTTCGATGGACTTGCGTCCGGTGCCGCCGTAGCTTTCACGGAGGTTGACGCAGTTTTCGATTTTCAGTGCTTCCAGGATGTCTTCCTCAAAGAGAGGGCTCATGGATTTGAATTCGTCCATGGTGAGATCCAGAAGGTACTTGTGGTGTTCGATGCAGTAATGGACGGCGCTGCCGACAACAGCATGAGCCTGGCGGAAAGGAAGTCCTTTCTTGGCAAGGTAGTCTGCCATGTCGGTGGCATTCGAGAAGTCGTGTTCAAGGGCTTCACGGGTCTTGTCGCCATTGACGGTCATGGTGGAAATCATGCCGGCATAGATGTCGAGGGCAAAGTAGAGCGTGTCGATGGCATCGAATACGCCTTCCTTGTCTTCCTGCATGTCCTTGTCATAGGCAAGCGGAAGTCCCTTCATGACAGTGAGAAGGCCGATGAGATGCCCGTAGACACGGCCTGTCTTTCCGCGGATGAGTTCGCACATGTCCGGATTTTTCTTCTGGGGCATGATGGAGCTTCCTGTGGAATAGCCGTCGTCGAGTTCGATGAACTGGAATTCGCTGGTGCTCCAGTAAATGAATTCTTCAGACAGGCGGGACAGGTGCATGGCGCAGATGGACGTGAAGGACAGGAACTGCAGGAGGTAGTCTCTGTCAGAGACGGCGTCCAGGCTGTTTCCATAGACAGAGGAGAAATGGAGGTCCTCTGCTTCTTCGAGCGGATTGGTGTCATAGGTCGTGCCCGCCAGAGCGCATGCTCCGATCGGGGACATGTCGCAGGCTTCGTAGCAGTCTTCGAGGCGTTTGAAGTCTCTTTCGAGCATCGCAAAGTATGCGAGCATGTGGTGCGCGAAGTAGACAGGCTGCGCACGCTGCATATGGGTATATCCCGGGATGATGACGTCCTTGTACTTGACGGCAGCTGCGAGGAGTGCGCTCTCGACAGCGATGAGCTTTTCAGAGAGACGGCCGATCTGGCGCTTCATGTACATATGGAGATCCAGGGCGCACTGGTCGTTTCTGGACCTTGCGGTGTGAAGGCGGGCACCGGCATCGCCGATGTCGTCCGTCAGCCGCTTTTCGATATTCATATGGATATCTTCGAGTTCGATGGAGAAGTCAAACTGTCCCTCATCGATCTGTTTCTTGATTTTCTTGAGGCCCGCTGTGATTTTTCCCTGATCTTCAGCGGAGATGATGCCGTGAGCGGCCAGCATTTTCGCATGGGCGATCGATCCGGCGATATCTTCCCTGTACATCCGGCAGTCGTAGGAAATGGAGGCGTTGAAATCCAGCGCATTCTTTTCCTCGGCTTTCGTGAAGCGGCCTCCCCACATCATTTCACTCATTTTTCATTCTTCTCCTTCATCAGGGCTCTGATGGTGAGCGGAAGTCCGAAGAGGTTGATGAAGCCTTCTGCATCAGCCTGGTTGTAAACGTCGTCTTCACCAAAGGTTACGAATTCTTCGTTGTAGAGGGAGTACGGGCTTGTTGCGCCTGCGCTCATGATGTTGCCTTTGTAGAGACGGAGTTTGACAGTACCGGTGACAGTTTCAGAGGTCTTGTCGGCAAATGCCTGCAGTGCTTCACGGAGCGGTGCAAACCACATGCCGTCGTATACGAGTTCGCTGTATTTGACAGCTGCGACTTCCTTGAAGTGGAAGGTAGCGCGGTCAAGGCAGAGTCTTTCGAGTTCGGTGTGTGCGTAGAAGAGGATGGAGCCGCATGGGTTTTCATAAACGCCACGGGATTTCATGCCTACGAGTCTGTTTTCAACGAGGTCGTTGATGCCTACGCCGTTCTTGGCACCGATAGCATTCAGTGTGTTGACGAGTTCAACGCCGTCCATCTTCTTGCCATTGACAGCAACCGGTACGCCTGCTTCGAAGTCGATGGAAACGAATTCCGGCTTGTCAGGAGCGTCTTCCGGATCGCAGGTGACGAGGTACATATCCTTGTGAGGAGCGTTTGCCGGATTTTCCAGGTCGTCGCCTTCATGGGACAGGTGCCACATGTTCCAGTCCATGGAGTACGGATATTTCTGGGCAGCCTTTTCTTCGTCGGACTGCTTTTCATCGTACTTGTCGATCGGCACGCCATGTTCTTCAGCGTACTTCATTTCATCTTCTCTGGATTTCATGTCCCAGATTCTCCATGGAGCGATGATTTTCATATGCGGAGCGAGTGCTTTGATGGTCAGTTCGAAACGGACCTGGTCATTGCCCTTGCCGGTAGCGCCGTGGCAGATAGCGTCAGCGCCGTACTTCTTGGCCATGTCGACGAGGCATTTGCCGATGAGCGGACGAGCGAAGGAGGTGCCCAGGAGGTACTTGCCTTCATAGATGCCGTCAGCTTTCAGTACGTTGTAAGCGTATTCTTCGATGAATTCTTTTCTTACGTCGAGGGTTTCAGCAGCGGATGCACCGGATTTCAGTGCTTTTTCATGAATGGCATCGAAGTCTTCCGGCTGCCCGAGGTTTACGGTGCAGGCAATAACTTCGCAGCCATAATTTTCTTTCAGCCACGGAATGATAACGGATGTATCCAGTCCACCGGAATAAGCAAGAACTACTTTTTTAACGCCATTGATATCTGTCATAATGATGACCGCCTTTCCAAATAAGTAATAGACAATTTCTCAAGCCCTTCACGGGGGCTTTTCTGAAGATGAAATAATTATACAACGCAATGTATAATTACGCAATAGGCAAAACTGTATTTTTTTCAACTTTTTTGGAATTTTCTGCATATATTTTGGAAATAAGTCGTATTTATCGAATAAAGTTGCATACATATTTTGTAAATTCCTAAAACCTCCATATGCACATTATGCAGTATATTACGTATAAACGATGATTCAGGGCAAAAAAAAGAGAGCCTTGGAACAGTCTCGTCCATAAGCTCTCTTATATGACTTTTTCTTTTATTCTTTCTTCTTGGACCCCGCAGCGATAGCGACACCGATCAGCGCAAGGATGCCTGCCATGATGGCAATCTTTCCGTAGGATGCCGGTTCCTTGAGGAGGAGTCTCTTCCTGACGGCGTCAAGCTTGGTCATCGGCTTCACAGCCGTAAGAGCGAGGGCTCCCAGTTTGTAATCGGTATCCAGGTCGCGGAAACCTGCATTCAGGAAAAGTTCTTCGAGTTCTTCCTGATGGAAAATCTTCATGCCCGGGATGATCTTCTCGTAGATGTCATCGAGGGGGCAGGTGCCGCCTTTGGAATTGACGGCAAGGAAAATGCCGCCCGGCTTCAGTACGCGGAGAATTTCCCTGACGCATTCATCCGGATTCTTCCAGAAGTACATCGTTTCTGATGCCATGACAAGATCGAAGCGGTTGTCTCCGAAAGGGAGAATGTCCGCCGTTCCTTCATAGACGTCACAGCGTCCGTCCGCAATGGCTTCGCGGTTCAGTGCAAAGGACAGGGATACCGCTGTCTCGGACGGGTCGATGCCTGTCACATGGCCTTTCGGTGCTGCGCGGAGAAGGCGCTGGATGTTCCTGCCTCCGCCGCATCCGATATCCAGGATGTCAGCATCGTCATGGATTTCCACATGGGACAGTCCCCAGCGTGACAAGGGAATTGTCATCAAATTCATGCCTTTGTACATTGCTTTCACTGCTTTTTCCCTTAAACAGGGACAATTGAGTTTCGTCAGGGACTCCATCATTACCGCCTCCGTTTTATACAACAGCCTTTGAACCTTTTCTATATTATATCGCCTCTATGGTCGCTGAGACAATGGTACTCTTTTTGAAATCCTGCACTTTCCGCTTTCTGACTCTTGCTCCCCTTCCTTTTCCTCCAGTCTGTTACAGGACAAATAGCAGTTTTAGTATATACCCCGCATCTATATTTTCACTGGCCCCTTCCTGCGCAGTTTTCCCTTCGAATGGTCCAAAAGCTTCTGAAAATCAAATTTCCTGTTTTTGCGAAATTCTCCTGAAATCCACCATTTTCCTTCATTTTGCGATACTTTTCATTTTCCCCTTTTATCGCCCCTCCGCTGCTTTTTCATCCATTTTTACCTTTTGTAAAATATAAATTAAATATAAAAGAGTTATTAAAATAATTTTACACTTATAATGAATCATGATAAAATTAGGGTAGATACATATACGAAGAACGAGCCGGCATCCGCAGGTCTACGGGTTCTTCGGATTCTTTACTGCAAGAAGGATCTCATATGTCTATCAATATATCTATTCCTACCATACTGCAGGTCAGCCTGGAATTCTGGGGATGCATCATTTCCCTCATCATCGCTCTCCTGACGACGCATAGGATCCCTGAACATGACAAGCCGGGGAAACGTCTCTGGCTTCTGCTCCTGACGAATGTGCTGACGATTTCATGCGACAGCCTCTCCTGCCTTTACCGCGGGGATGAATCGGAGCTTGGCATCTGGATTTCGCAGTCGGCCAATATTGCTGTCTATGTCCTGATGCTTGTTTTTGCTGTGGAATTCACGTACTATCTCCATGCCCGTCTCAGAGTCCGTTCCGCCGCCTGGCTCTATTTCAATGAAATTCTGGCAGTCATCGGCCTTGTGCTCCTTGGCGTGACGCAGTTCACGGGGTTCTTCTATTTCTACGACGTGCACAATAACTACCTGAGAGGCCCTGGATTCCTCTGTTTCTATGGTATCCTTGCCATCATTTACGGGCACTGCCTTTTCAAAATCCATCAGCGCCGTGACCGTATCATCAAGGAAGACAGGTACTGCCTGGCAGCTGTTTTCGGCGTGCTCATCATTTCCGGCATCCTTCAGCTTGCCTTCACGTCCTTTGCGTCTATCAATATCGGCGCAACGATCGGCACCATGATTCTTTACCTCTGGCATTTCTTCAAGGTACAGGATCTTGAAAGCGACCGTGATCTGCGCTTTGCCCTGACAGAACAGAAACGGACCATCAAGGCGCTCGAGGAATCGCAGTCCCAGGAACGCAGGACGCAGGAAAAGCTTGCCAAATACAAGGGCATTTTCAAGAAACAGCAGGACGACCATCAGAAAGCGCTCGAAGCGCTGGACCGTTCCGAAGCCAAGACGAAGGAAACGCAGAAAGCACTTGAAGAAGCGCAGTATAAAGAACTCAAGACAAAGCATGACCTCGATAAGGAACAGGACAGCCACAAGAAAACGATGGAAGCGCTGGACCGCTCTGAATCCAGGCAGAAAGAAACACAGCAGGCACTCGATGAAGCAAGGAGCCGGCTGGAGGATCTCAATGCCGGCGAAAGCGGAAAGGAGAGCCTATGAAACAGCTGCAAAAGCACTTGATCATCATACTGGTCATGGGCATCATGCTCGCAGCGGCTCTGATTGGCGGCATCTCCACTTTCACATTCCGCGAAATCAGCAGCAATGATAACCGCGCGATTATGAAGTCCATCCAGCAGACGGATATGGAAGAGCTGAATGATACGCTGCGTGTAACGGCGCAGACGGTCAATGCACTGACCGCCAGCTATGCGGACATCGTCCCTGACGACCTTTCCCTCCTGAAGGATCCTGCATTCCTCTCCGCTTACGAAGACAAGACGGAAAATCTTGGCTACCATCTTCTCTCTGAGAATTTCAAGATTGCTTCCCTCTACTACCGCTTAAGCCCGGAACTCACGGACAACCCGCAGGCAGGCTACAATGTAGCGCGCTCGGCAGACGGGATCAGCGTCCTCAAACTGACGCCGGTCAATCTGCATAAATTTGAAGAAGACGACATGAACCATGTAGGCTGGTACTATGTGCCGGTTTCCCGCAAGGAACCGACCTGGCTTCCTCCTTACTACAATACGATGATGGGCGGCCAGTGTATTTCCTATGTCCGTCCGATTTACAAGGGCGATACCCTGATCGGCATCGTCGGCGCAGATATCGACTTCGATGAATTCTGCAAACGCATCAATAACATGACGGCGTATGAATCAGGCTTTGCCGTTCTCTTCGGCCCCAGAGGGGATCTCCTCTTTGACGGCAACCGTTCTGTCCATATCCCGCAGGAAACGATTGAAAAGATCATGGATCCTACCCGTGACAGCCTGTCGACAAGCTACATGGATCACCAGAACCGCGTCTTCGTGGAAAGCAGCCAGATCAAAAACGGCATGCGTCTGGCCATTCTTGTCCCTGAAGCGGAACTGAACTACAAGCAGGATGTCATGACGTACACGATATTCCTTCTGACGGCAGCGATTTCCGCTATCCTGATTCTCACGATGACGAGTATTCTCCGCCGCATTTTCAAGATGTCCCATACCGATACGCTGACAGGCGCCGGCAATAGTTCTTCCTATATCGAACGCATCACGGAAATCGGGGACAAGATCAACGAAGGCACCGCTATCTTCTCTGTCATGGTCTTCGACGTCAACAACCTTAAGCATGTCAATGACACGCAGGGCCATGCAGCAGGCGACTACCTCATCCGCAACGGTTACCAGCTCCTGACGGAGGAATTCCCGCGCTCGGAAATCTACCGTATCGGCGGCGATGAATTTGTCATCATCATGGAAAACAAGCTCTCCGATCTCTGCGGCGAAATGATCCGCGGATTCCGTCAGAGGATGAGGGACCACTCCGAATCTTACCGCGAGCTTCCGGGCCAGGTCGTCCTCGCAGCCGGCATGGCAAGCTATGTGCCCGGCACGGACAACAGCTACATGGATGTCTTCCAGAGAGCGGATGAGGAAATGTACAAGAACAAATCCGAATTCTATGACCATCATCCTGAAATGGAAAGGCGAGGCATATCTCCGGAAGAAACGAGATGGCATTAAGGGATAAATGATTCAAATTTCACCAAAAACGCCCTTCCTTGGGGGTCGGGACTTCCCTCCCGACCTCCTTTATTTTGCGCGAATACAGGACGGAAAAGGTGCCTTTAAATGCGTTTTGGGGAAATGGCGGCCTATTTCCCTTTTGAAAAATTCCAGCAAAAAAGAGACTGCAGAAATGCTCATTGGCACTTTTACAGTCTCTTTTACTTACTAATATTTAGAAGCTCAGGTTTCCTTTGTAGAGGAGTTCCTTGATGAAGTTTGGCAGGACGAAGCAGCTCTTCTGGATCGTTCTGTTGTAGTACTTCATCGGCTGCGGAACCGGACGTCTTACGCCGGTGCGGAGCGGATCATGCACCTTGGATGCAAGCATGAAGGAATGCATGCAGGCCGGATAGATCGGCACGTGGGAGTAGTACATCCTGACAATCGGGAATACGTCTCCCATGGCCTTGTAGACGTCATGGACGGTCTTTTGCTGCACGATCGGGGACTCGGTCTGCTGGACGATGAGTCCGTCTTCGCGGAGGGCTTCATGGGCACTCTTGTAGAATTCGCGGGTGAAAAGGCCTTCACCGGGTCCGATCGGATCGGAGCAGTCGATGATGATGACATCATAGAAGTCCTTGACAGATTTCGCAAAGGCGATGCCGTCTCCTACATGGACATGAAGCTTTTCCGGCGGATCAAGAAGTGCGGATGCGATGGTCGGGAAGTATTCCTTGGAGAGTTCAATGACGCGGCCGTCGATGTCGCAGAGGTCGACCTGCTTGACGCAGTCGTGACGGCAGACTTCTCTGGCTACGCCGCCGTCACCGCCGCCGATGATGAGTACTCTTTCCGGATTCGGGTGCAGCATGAGCGGCACGTGGGAGATCATCTCGTGGTATGTCCATTCATCTTTGACGGACGTCTGGAAAACGCCGTCAAGAATGAGCAGGCGGCCGTATTCGAGGGTATCAGCAATCTGAATCTTCTGGTACGGTGTCTGTTCTTCATGGAGCATTTTTGTGATTTTCAGTGTGAGACCAAGGTTTTCATTGGCCCATTCGGTGACGTATTGTTTCTCTTCCATAGGCTTAGTCCTTCTTTTCCTCCTTCTTTACGGTTTCAGCAGCCACGTCGAATACGTTGGCGCCTTTTTCTTCTTCTTTTTCTTCTTCTGTATCAGCAGCCGCTTCTTCTTCCGCTTCTGCGAAAGGTTCAGCTTCTGCTGTTTCAGCGGTTTCTTCCGTTTCTTCAGCGGCTTCATCTGTTTCTACGTCAGCTTTGACTTCGTCAGCAAGAGCAGCTTCTGCAGTATCTTCAGATGGAGCTTCTTCGCTTTCGGAGGCTGCTTCTGCAGCTGGCGCTTCTTCTGCCGGTGCCTCGGCAGTTTCTTCTGTCTGGACCGGAATGTCTTCAGCCGGTGCTTCTTCAGGAGCGGCTGGAGCAGCCGGAGCTTCCTGCGTCTTCGGAGCAGTCTGGATCGGCTGCGGAGCCTGTGCGGCTTTGGCAGATTCAATCAGGGAAAGCGCGGATTTGAAGTTGGACAGGAGCTTTTCGATATAAAGGTTCATGTCTCCTTCTGTTTTCAGAAGGTCTGCATTCATTTTACGGCGTGCTGCTTCAGCGTCGGAAACGATCTTTCTGGCTTCATTCTGTGCCTCGCGGATGGAGAGTTCTGCTTCCTTGTTCGCATTTCTCTTCACGTTTTCAGCGGTCTGCTGAGCCATGACGAGGGTGCTGGACATGGTTTCTTCCATCTTTTCATAGTTGCGGAGCTTTGTCTTGATGGCGTCCATCTCTTCTTCCATTTCACGGTGTTCGCGGTAGATTCTTTCGTAATCGCCTGCGAGTTCTTCGAGGAAGCTGTTGACTTCTTCGGAAGAGTATCCCCTGATCTGTTTGGAGAATGTCTTGTTGTGAATGTCCATCGGTGTGATCATAAAATTTCCTCCTAGTGTACGATGTGTGACGCATGCCTCTATGGCAAAGGAAATGTCGGGTTTCCCCGGCCGGCGTGCAGCAGCTTCCTGCTTCCTCTGCCGCAAAACCTTAGCGGTATCTTTCTATCAAAACCCCGATGCGGCCTTTGCGGCTTTTACCGGTGATTTCCTTGATTTCGATTCTTCCGCGCCCTCTGACGCTGATGACGTCGCCCGGCTTGACTGCCTGGGAGGCGCTTTTTGCGAGCTGCCAGTTGACTTCTGTCCTCTGGTCGTCTACGAGCTGGACCATCTTCGTCCTGGAAAGGCCGAAACCCGCAGCTCCGACGGCATCGAGGCGAAGGGAGGCGACGGTGGCGCGTACTTCCTTGGCTGTCTTTTCCGGCGGATGGAGTTCTTCCATCGGGACTTCTTCGACGGTAACGGTGACCATGGCGACTTTATGGAAGTTGTCGATGATCCACTGTGCCATATCTGCATCGCAGAGGATCTGGCATCCGTTTTCCTGCATGAGGATATCACCCAGGACAGCGCGGTCGATGCCAAGGCCCATGAGGGAGCCCAGGACATCCCTGTGTCCGATGAGGCGGTACCTGCCGTCCCATTTGACGGAGAGGAGTTTGATGCCGAAGTCTACGGGGCCTTCATAGCCGCCATCGACAAAAGCTACTTTTATTCTTTCAGCTTCGTGGTAACCGCCGAAGCTTTTGGCCGTGATGGTTCCCGCATGTGCGGCAATCGTCTGTCCGACCTGTGCGGCAAAGGGACTCATAAAAGGCCCTACAGCAAAAGGACGGCCGCGGTCTACCGCATCGGCGAGATCCAGCAGGCGAATGGCCATGTCCTTTGCTTCTTCGCCTGTTGCCGTAAAGTAGCGAAGAATTTTTTCTCTATCTTTCATGTATTCCTCAATTCCCCCTAAGATACCGGGAGATTCTCCTGTATCCAAGGGTTTCTTTATTTCCCGGACATTTCGTCTGAGCGGTCGAGGCAGGCTTTCACACCGTCGATCAGAGCGGCTCTGATGCCTCTCTTTTCCATGGCATAGATGCCGGCAATCGTCGTTCCGCCCGGGCTTGTGACCTGGTCGCGGAGTTCGGCCGGATGTTTTCCTGTCTCAAGGACCATCTTGGCTGCGCCGTAGAGTGTCTGTGCTGCAGCTTCGATGGCGAGTTTTCTTGGAAGTCCGACGAGGACGCCTGCATCCGCCAGAGCGTCAATGATAACGAATGCATATCCCGGGCCTGCTCCGGAGAGCGCACCCAGTTCGTCGAGCTGTCTTTCGGTGACGACGGCAGCCTTCCCCAGTGCGGTGAAGATTTCTTCTGTCGTCTTTACGAGTTCATCCGATGCCTTTCTCCCGGGCGCTATGGCTGTCATGCCTTCGCCGACGGAAGCCGGTGTATTTGGCATGACGCGGACGATTTCCGCATCCGGAAGTCCTTTTTCAAGGGTTTCCAAAGCAACGGCCGCTGCGATGGAAATGACTTTCTTCGGATGATGCGGACGGAGTTCTTCCAGAACGGAAGGAACGATGTTCGGCTTGACAGCAATGAGGACAAGATCGGCTGTTTCAGCCTCTTTGAGGTCATGGCAGATCCCTGTCCCGTACTGTTTTGCCTTTGCAGCGGAAGCTTCTTCGCTGTGTTCCCTCACGATGACTTCTTCTTTTTTCCATATGTCATGGGCAAGGCAGCCGGAGAGGATCTCTCCTCCCATGGCGCCGCACCCGATAATGATGACTTTCTTCATCCCTGCGGTCCTTTCCACATCGGAATGTCCGATACGGGGATGAACGTGTCTCTTTCGACGCGCACGGTATCGGGCGTGATAATCAAAACGTTGTCGTTCAGGAGTTCGATATCACCGTGCGTCAGGTAGACGGCGCCGGCCAGGAAGTCGACGAACCGTTTGGCTGTGTCGCTGTCCACGTTGTCTCCCAGGAGCACGACGACGACGAGCCCCTTTGCAAGGGCATCAGCGGCGCGTCCGGCGTCCCGGTACTCACCCGGGACCATGGTGACGATTTCCAGAGGGCGGATACTCCTGACTGGCAGCGCGCCTGCCGGTACAGGCTTATCCCTTTCCAGTTCCGGTAAATCGTCTGTATCCTCTTCCTCCATGAAGAACCCGTCTGCCAGATTCTTCAGGCTTGAGAATAATCCTGCCATCAGATATGCGGAGCCTGTGCGCCCTGGTTCCACTGCGGAGCTTCAGGAGCGGCCTGTGGTTCAGGCTGAGGTGTCAGGGAATCCTGGGAAACACTGACATTGCTCGGCGCGCAGAGATAGATTTTGTCGGAAATGCGGTCCAGACGGCCGTCAAGCGCATACATGACGCCCTGTACGAAGTCTACGATTCTTTCTGCTTCGTCGTCATCTGTCTTTTCGATGTTCATGACAACAGGACGCATGGCTTTCAGATGGTCAGCGATTTTTTCAGCATCTGCGTATTCCTTAGGGGAAACGACGACCATGGTATATGGTTTGGATGTCTGGCGGACCGGTACTCCTGCGCGGCCTACACTGCTGCGTACAGCCTGAGATCTCGGCGGTACAGGAGCGGATGGATTGACAGGAGAAGCAGGCATGCCTTCTTCTTCCATGCCCTCTTCTTCATCTAATTCTTCATCATCATCGTTGTCAACAAAATTACCTTTGAACTTGTCCAGTAAACTCATAATCATTTCTCCTCTCAGTGGTATTGCCGGGCTCCGAATATCGCGGTGCCTATGCGCACCATTGTTGCCCCTTCTTCAATGGCTATTTCAAAATCGTTCGTCATGCCCATGGACAGTATTGTGATCTGTCCTTCAGGAAATTCCTTTTTCATTTCAGTCCATAGTCTGCGGCCTTCCCGGAATACGGGGCGCGTCTTTTCAGGTTCTTCATTCGGCGCCATACACATCAGGCCTTTCACGCGCACATGCGTGCACGCTTTGGCCGCCTCCACGGCGTTTTTGAATTCTTCCGGGGAGAACCCATACTTGCTCTCCTCTCCGGAAATATTGAATTCCAGAAGAACGTCCTGCACCTTTCCCGCGCTTTCCGCTTTCTTGTCGATTTCCTTCAAGATCTCTTCCGAATCACAGGACTGGATGAGATCCGCACAGGCTACGGCTTTTTTTACTTTGTTCTTTTGCAAATGTCCCTGTAAATTCCAGACGACAGGAGCCGAGAGAGACCTTCTCTTCTCTTCCATTTCCTGCACTCGGTTCTCGCCCACCTGGGTAACGCCCAGCCGGATGGCTTCTTCCATATCCTCCAGCGGATGGAACTTCGTCACAGCGACAAGCGTGACTTCCTGTCCGTAGGGAGATCTCCTTTCAGCCTCCGCGATGCGGGCTCTTACCTGGGCTAATCTTTCTTCTATTTCTGACATAGCCCCGCCTTCTTTACAGAATTTTTCAGCATATCCGTCCCGTACTTTTGCAGATAGATATACTTGTAAATATTATAACACAGATATTTTTTGAGAAAAATAGTAAAACAACATAAATATCGGCGTTTTCACATGTATTCATAATTAATTTATCTTATGAAAAAGCCCGTTTCCTTCGGTTTTTCCAAAACTATTTTCTTCCGTTCCCCACTTCTTTCTTCCGCATCAGTCAATTTTGGGTCACAGCCTCCCCTAAACTTTGTCTCTGCCCGTTTTTCATGCACGAAAAAGGCCGGCTTTATCGGAGGCGGCCGGCCTTTTCTTTTCGTTTGAATCTGTTTGATTCCTGTATGCCTTTTTATTTCTTTAGGATATCCCTATTTCAGACGAGTTTTGCCTTGGCTTTGAGCGCATCCGGAATCTGGATTCCAAGGGTCTCTGCATCCTTCTTATTGATAACGGTATCATATTCCTTCTGGTGGCGGATCGGCGCATCTGCCGGCTTCACTTTGCCGTCAAGGATGTCGGCAGCCAGCTCGCCTGTCTCAAGGCCGAGCTTGTAGTAATCCACGGAAAGGGCAGCAAGTGCACCGTCTTTGGCCATGATGTCAGCACCGGCAATGACGGGGATCTTGCGGGCATCTGTCACTTTGACGAGGGCGGGAATGGCAGAGGCGATCATGTTGTCAGTCGGTGTGTAAATGAGATCGACCTGGCCGGCAAGGGATTCAGCGGTCTGCTGGATGTCGTTGACGTTATTGACAGTCTTTTCGACGACGTTAAGACCATGCGCTTTGCAGTAGTCCTTCACCATGTTCGCCTGGATTTCACTGTTCACTTCGCTCGAGCAGTAGATGAGCCCGATGTTCTTCGCATTCGGGACGAGCTCTCTGGCAAGGTCCATCTGTGCATCGATCGATGCGAGGTCGCTGACGCCTGTGACGTTTCCGCCAGGCTTTTCATCGCTCTTGACGAGCTTGGCCGAGGTGTAATCGGTAATGGCCGTCCCTACGATCGGGATGTCCTTGATTTCATTGGCAGCCGCCTGGGCAGCCGGGGTCGCAATGGCGCAGATCAGGTTCGGCTTCGTGTCCTTGAAATGGGAGACGATGGTCTTCAGATTGGACTGGTCGCCCTGTGCGTTCTGCTGGTCGACGACGATCTTGTCCGGGCCGTAGCCGCGTTTGGTAAGGCCGTCGATGAAGCCCTTATTGGCCTGATCCAGCGAGCCGTGCTGGACAATCTGGACGACGCCTATCTTGATTTTTCCTGCGTCAGAGCCTGCGCTCTTTGGCGCCTGTCCGCCGCATCCTCCGTATATGAGTGCTGAAGCCGCCAGAACTGCGGCAATGCCTGCTTTCATCCATTTTTTCATGATGCTTCTCCTCTCCTGCTGTCCTTCGATTATCCGATATACTTCTGTTCCATATTCTTCATCGTGCCGTTCGTTTCAAGCTCTGCCAGGAAGAAATTGACGTAGTTCAGGAATTCCTGATCGCCCTTCTGCATGAGAGCGCCGAAACGGTTCTTTGTGAACGGCTGGTTCACGAGCGGGTCGGCCAGGCGGGAATCCATCTTCGCATACTTCTTGGCTTCCATCGTTTCCGTGATCATGATGTCTGCTTTTCCTTCAGCGATGAGGCCGGGGATTTCTGCATTCTGTTCATGAATGATGAGCGTGGCTTTCGGAAGGTATGCCTTGGCGAACTTTTCATTCGTTCCGCCCGGATTGACCATGACCTTCACTTCCGGCCTGTTGATATCGGCAATGGATTTGTACTTCCCTGCATCGCCCTTCCTGCAGAGAATCGTCTTACCGAAGAGGAGGTAGCCGTCCGACATGGACATGACGCGTTCCCTGTCGAAGGTCCTTGTGATGCCGCAGAGGGCCAGGTCGAATTTCCCTGCCTCTGTATCGGCTGTCAGTGTCTTCCAGGTCGTGGGGACGTATTCGACCTTCACGTGGAGGGAATCGGCAAGCCTTTGGGCAAGCTCAGCATCAAAGCCCTCGTATTTTCCTGTTTCCTTATCCTTGTAGGACATCGGGCGGTAATCCCCGGTCGTCCCTATGCGGATCGTCCCTCTTGCCGTACTGTCTTCCAGATGCGCTGCGAGCGCTTCCATGCTTCCTCCCAATACCATGCCTGCTGCCATGACAGCTGCTGCTCCGTATTTCATCCATTTCTTCATGATGTTTCCTCCTGCTCTTCCTCTCCGGCCATCCGGAACTCCATGCGGTCCAATAAAAAATCCCCTGCTTTAAAACAAGCAGGGGACGACGGAATCCGCCGCGGTACCACCCAAGTTATCTGATAAACACAAAAGGGTGGTACCCAAGGGACGGAAGTTCCGTGGTACCACCCTACTCGATCAGATCGACTCTCGATCCTGTAACGCGGATCACTCCGGCCGCTCCTACTCGACTTTCAGCGCGGCAGTTCGGGAAAGAACTTCCTTATTTTCTGCTTTCCGGCTCGCACCATCCGCCGGATCTCTGAGAAGCACTCCAATAAGTACTTTTTTCCGTCAATACTATTCCTGTATTGTGTACATTTTAGCCATTTCAGAAAAACTTGTCAAGAAAAATTTCAATATAAAAAGAGCCATGAAAACACAGGGTCTTCACAGCTCTTTTAATTATCTTTCCCCTTTCGGTATTTTCACTCCGTAAATCTGGCTGTAGAGCGCAGGCACGAAGAGAAGACCGATGGCGGTGGCAAGAAGAAGCCCGCCGACAAAGGATACGGCAAGCGGCCGCCAGAACGGGTTGGTAATGAGCGGCACGAAGCCAAGGACGTCGGTGACCGAGGAAAGCATGATCGGACGGAAACGGAGCACGGCCGATTTCACGACGGCATCATACGGCGTGAGCCCCGCTTCGAGGTGCTGCCGGATCTGGTCCAGAAGGATGATACTGTTCCGGATGACCATGCCCGAAAGGGCAATCATGCCGATGATAGCGACGAATCCTATCGGCTGCCTTGTGATAAGGAGTGTCAGGATGGCACCGATGAGACCGAACGGCCCGGTCACGATGGCGATGAGGAGCTTCGGTATCGTCCCCAGCTCGAAGATGAGGACCATGAGGACGAAGAAAATCATGATCGGCACGGCCTGGAAGATGTACTTCATCGACTTGTCGCTCCATTCGGCAGATCCGTCTTTTTCAAGCGTGTATCCGTCGGGAAGGCTTGCCTTGAAGGAAGCGAAGTCGTCATTGTAGAGTTCCTGCATGAGGGAGTCTGCCATGACGCCGTCCTTGCAGTCAGCGCGGAGCGTGATCGTAGGCTTCAGGTCTCTTCTCCAGATGGTGCTGATCTCATTCTCATAGGAAATATCGGCAAACTGTCCAAGAGGCACGTAGCGTCCGTTTCCTACATGAACCGGCATGGAGGAAAGGTCGGGCAGCTGGGCTGCATTCTTTCCTTCGAGCTTGAAGGAAATCGGGACGAGCTGGTCTCCCTGGTACGATTCAGCGACCTTGTAGCCGGAGAGCTTCGAGTACAGGTCGAGCGATACGGCATAGTTGTCGATGCCGAGCTCGCGGACGCGGTCCTGATTGATTTTCAGCTTAATGGAAGGCATTTCTTCCGGCCAGTCAAGGCTGGCATTCACGATGTCCGGATTCTTCCTCATGATGTCGAGCGCTTTGACAGCAAGCTCGGCTGTCTTCTTATTGTCCTCGCCGATCAGGCGGAACATGACGGGGTAATCGGAAGGCGGACCGGTCGTGATGAGCCTTGTATGCGCGCGGGCATCCGGATACTTGTCAGCGATGAACTGGTCGAGCTCGCTTCTGACATCGTCCCTGACGTCGTTTCCTGTCGTGACGATGATCATCTGCCCGTGGCCGTCTTCCGGCGCGGACGGATCGAAGAGAAGGATGAAACGGGGTGCGGAGTCTCCGACATAGGTCGAGAAGGATTCGATGCGCTTGTCCCCGTACAGGTTGTCTGCAATGCCTGCCATGACGCGCTTCGTCTCCTCAATGGAGGCGCCGGAGGGCAGGTTCACGTCCAGGATGATTTCCGGACGCTTGGAGTTCGGGAAGAATTCCTGATTGACGAAGGGAAGGCACATCATGGTGGCTATAAAGAGAGCAAATGTGCCGGCGATGACAGATTTCCTGTACCTGATGCTTCCTTTGATAAGTCTGTCAAAGATCTGGTACGACTTCTCGCCGATTTTTTCCTTGATGCCCTTCTTCTTTCCCTTGGCGCGTTCTTCCTTCGATTTCACGCGGATGAATTTATAGCCGAGAACCGGTGAAACGAAGATGGAGGCCAGCCAGGAAATCAGGAGTGTCGAGCCGATGACCCAGAAGAAGGAGGATGTATATTCGGCAGTCTGTCCCTGGGCAAGGCCGACAGGGATGAAGCCTGCAGCAGTGATGAGCGTGCCGGCCAGCATAGGTTTCGCGCAGCCTTTGTAGGCCGCTTCTGCCGCTGCTATGCGGTCCATGCCTGCTTCAAGCTTGACCTGCATCATTTCAATGACGATGATCGCATCATCGACAAGAAGGCCCAGCGACACGATGAGGGAGCCCAGAGATACGAGGTGGAGGTCGATTCCCTGCCATTTCATGAAAATGAAAGAGCCGCAGACGACGACCGGGATGCAGAGGGCAAGAACGATGCCGCTCCAGAACCCGAGAGAAAGGAAGGAAGCTGCCATGACGATGATGATGGCTTCCAGCAAAGATTCCGTGAAATCGTGGATGGAGTTATTGACGACCTTCGGCTGATCGGCGACGAGGCTGATCGTCATGCCGGCCGGAACTTCCTTCTGCGCTTTTTCGATTTCCGCATTCAGATGCTCGCCAAGCGTGAGGTTGTTTCCCCCGTCCCTCATGGAAACGGCAATGCCGATCGCCGGTTTCCCGTCAAAGTAGAAGAGGGACGTTTCCGGCGTCGTGTAGCTCTGCGTGATCTTGGCAATGTCGCCTAAGTGGAACGATCTCTCGCCCACATGGATCGGCAGGTTTTCGAGCGATTCGACGCTTCCAAGGAGCCCGTCGACGCGGATAGCCACATTTCTGGTGGACGTGTGGATCATGCCCGAGGGCATCATGGCCGACTGCTGGGAAATCATCGTGAATACATCCGATGGGCTCAAGCCGAACGTAGCGAGCTTGTTCTGGTCCATCTCGATGTAGATATTCTGTTCCTGCACGCCAAGAAGCTCGACCTTCTGCACGTCTTCCACGGACGTCAGACGGCGGCGGATCTTTTCAGCGTACTTTCTTTTTTCTTCATAGGAGAAATCATCCCCTGTGACAGCGTAAATCGAGCCGTACACATCATCGAAGCGGTCATCGATGAAAGGCCCTACAACGCCGGCCGGAAGGTTTCCCCATTCATCTTCGACGAGGTTCCTCATCTCGTGCCAGCGTGTCTGTATTTCATCCTTGGGCACATCGTCCTTGAGGTCGACATAGATGACTGTCTTGCCGTCATGCGTGAAGGACCTCAGGTAATCGAGCCCTTTCACGTCCTGCAGCGTCTTTTCAAGGGGATCGGTCACCTGCTCGGTGATCTGTTCTGCCGATGCGCCAGGCCAGGCCGCCGTTACGACGGCTTCGCGGATGGTGAAGGCAGGGTCCTCGCTTCTCCCCAGAGAGAAGTAGGACATGATCCCTCCCAAGAGGATGAAAAAGATGAAGAAATAGACAATCTGCTTGTGCTTGATCGCCCATTCCGCCAGATTGATCTGCTTCATACGCGTACCTCTTCATCCTCACTCAGGCGGGCGACGCCGGCTGTCACGACGCGGTCTCCTTTCTTGAGACCTGAGGTGATTTCGACGGCATCCTTGCCGTAGCGTCCCGTTTCTACCTTCTGGAGATGCGCCTTGCCGTCACGGATGACCCAGACGGAAGGAGAGGCCTGCTGGGAAGCCATGGCCGAAAGCGGCACCATGAATCCCCTTGCACTGTCAGGGTCGGTGAATTTCACCTGCGCTGTCATGCCGACAGCGACATCCTGAGGCGGGTTTTCAAGCGTGACTTTGGCATCATAAGTGCCTGTCGCCGTATTCGGCGCTGCCGCCACTTCCCTGACCTTGCCTGCCACTTTGACGCCTGGAAGCGCCCAGAAGGTCACTTCGCAGGGCATGCCGACCGAGTAGAGCCCGTACTGTTTTTCTGTAAGAGAAATATACACGTCCAGCTTGGAGTCGTCGATGATCGTTACGACCGGCGTACCGGCAGCAACGACCTGTCCGACTTCATACATTGTCGTGCCCACGATGCCGTCACGATCGGCGACAAGCGTCGTGAAGCCCAGATTGTTTTCCGCGCGCGAAAGAGCCGCCTCAGCTGACCGGTACTGCGTCAGCGCAAGGTCGTAGCTGTTCCTTGTCTGATCCATGGCCAGATCGGAAATCGCATTGGCCGCATGGAGCTTTTCATATCTTGCCAGTGTCGACTGCGCAAGCTTCAGGGAAGCCCCTGCCGCATCAAGTGACGATCTGGCTGCTGCTGCCTGCTCTTCTGCATCCTTCGAATCGACACGGAAGAGTTCCTGTCCTGCCGTCACGCGCTCCCCGCTTGTGACATAGCGCTGCATGATGCGCCCGCCTGTCTGGAAAGCAAGCGGAGACTCGAAGAATCCGTGCACGGTGCCGGAGAATGTATCCTTCGCATCCTTTGCGTCTTCTCCGATGACGATCGTCTTCACGAGCGGCGCAGACGGTCCTTTATTGACGGACTTTCCACATCCCGTCAGTGAAAGCGACATGCCAAGCATCACGGCTGCCGCTATTCCTGCCCATCGTTTCATACCCTTTTCCCCTTTTCAAATGCGGCCTTCCCTCAGCCGATTTCCTTATTCTTGATCCCGTTCATCAATACATCGAATGCCTGATGCATGTAAGAGTCTTCCGTGATTCCTTCCTTCACGGAGAAACGCTTTTTGATTTCATTCATGAGGTAGTAGTAAGCGACCATACCGGCCCAGGAAATGCAGACTTCCGTGGGCTTCAAGTCCTTTCTGAAGCATCCTTCCTCAATGCCCTCGGTCAGGGCGCCCCTGAGGACGACGAGAACCATGGCAAAGCGTTCCTTCCCGATCGATGCGAAAACGTCGGTCGGGTGAATCATTTCCCAGGAAAAGATGCGGAGAATGTAAGGATGCTCCTTCATCAGACGGTAGAAGAAGCGGGAGTACATTTCCATGATTTCCATCGGCGTATGGTTGCCATGGGCTGCCTGCTCCACGAAGTCGACAAGAAGAGCGCTCCCCTTCTGAAGAATCGCGGAATAGAGCTCTCTCTTGCCGCCGAAGTAGTAGGAAATCGCCGCACTGTTCACGCCGGCTTCCTTGCCTATGTCGCGGATGGAAACGTCCGAATATCCCTTCAGCGCAAAGAGGCGGATCGCTGCGTTCTCGATCTGCTCGCGGCGCTTCGGCTCCTGCTGTGCCATTTCTTCAGGGAAAAGTGTCTTGTACATGTTTTCCTTCGAGCCATAGTAGTAGGATACGGTAGAAACGCTGACGCCCGCTTCCCGGCTGATATCCCGAAGCGATGTGCCGCTGTATCCCTTCTCGCGGAAAATCTGTATGGCAGCTTTTCTGATCAGTTCTTTCTTTGTCATGCCATGTCCCCCTGTTATTTGTAGATTCTAAGATGATTTACTCTTATTATAATACGTTAGAATGGTAAATTAAAGCTAAACGATTAAACTGTTCGAATCCGCAACGTTCGGATAGTTTGCATGATATATATGCATATGAAAAAAGGAGCTGTAGAAATGATTTCACATTTCTACAGCTCCTTTTGTGCGGACATTATTTCTTTATCTACACCATGGGAAAAGGGGCATGGCGAGTGTTTCTTCGATGCTCTCTTTTGTAATCGGCGAGAAGTAGACGCGCAGGAGGCAGAGGCCTTCTGCCGGCGCTGTCATTCCCAGTTTCCTTCTGTCCTTTGCTGCAAGGATTTCTTCTATGTCCCTGACAGAAAGGATCCCCATCCCTGCATCGACAAGGCAGCCCGCGATGTTTCTTACCATGTGGTAGAGGAAGCCTTCGCCTGTCACATAGATGCGGACGAGATCTTCGTCTTTTTCGACGCGGATTTCATGGATGTTCCTGACCGGATCGGACGGCACGGAATTATTCCCGCGGAAGGATGTGAAGTCATGGCGGCCTTCGAGCACTCTGGCCGCCTTCCTCATTTTCTCAAGGTCGAGCTTTTTCCCTGTCCGCCAGATATAGCGTTTCAAAAACGGCGAGGCCTCTCTGCTTTCTGTCAGGAGGTAGCCGTACGTTTTCCCGTAATTTCTTCGTCTGACAGAAAAGTCTTCGTCCATCTCGCAGCTCTTCGTCACACGGATATCGCCGGGGAGACGTGCATTCATCGCATAAATGAGACGGTCACCCGGGATTGTCGAATCCGTATAGAAGGTGCATTCCTGCCCGTAGGCATGGACACCCGCATCCGTCCTTGCAACGAAGTAGAGTGTCGTCTTCTCCCCTGTCAGTTCCAGAAGGCAGTTCTCCAGCATTTCCTGCACCGTCATGCGGTTTTCCTGCCGCTGGAAGCCTGCGTATCCGCTTCCTTCATAGGAAACGGTGATCCAAATGTTTCTCATGATTCTCCCTGCCAAAAAGGACCGAAGCATCGCCCCGGCCCTTCTTATTTATCTGAAATATACGTAAAGCCCGATGAGCGCTGCAGTCACAAGTACGACAGAAATCATGGCATTTCTGTCTCTCCATGTATAGGCGAGCTGGTGCATCTTCGTGCGTCCTTCGCCGCCCCTGTAGCAGCGCGCTTCCATGGCGGTCGCCAGGTCGTCGGCCCTTCTGAAAGCGGAAATGAAGAGCGGCACGAGGAGCGGAACCATGTTCTTCGCCCTCTGCCAGAGATTGCCGTTCACGAAGTCCGCGCCTCTGGAGGACTGCGCCTTCATGATGCGGTCTGTTTCTTCCAGAAGTGTCGGGATGAAGCGGAGCGCAATCGTCATCATCATAGCCAGTTCATGCGCCGGTACGCCGATGCGTTTGAATGGCATGAGGAGCGCTTCGATACCGTCCGTCAGGACGATCGGGCTCGTCGTGTAAGTCAAGAGCGATGTGAAAGCGATCAGGAATACGAGACGGAGCGTCATTTCCACGCCGTTCCTGATACCTTCTTCGCTGATATGGATGAATTTCCAGGAAAAGAGCTCGGTTCCCGGTGTCGTGAATACGTGGATGGCCAGCGTGAAGAGAAGGATGAACCATAAAGGCTTCACAGCTCTCCATACAAGCTTGTAAGGCACGCCGGATACGGAAATCGCACCGAGCGTGAAAGCGGCCACGAGAAGGTAGGAAAACGGGTTATTGGCCAGGAATATCGCAATGATGAAAATCATCGTGCAGAGGATCTTCGCGCGGGGGTCCATCCTGTGCAGGAAAGAGTCGCCCGGGTAGTACTGTCCAAGCGTCATATCTGTCAGCATGATTTATTCCCTCCCAGCATTTTCGCCATGCGGTCGATGGCTTCCTTCGTCGTCTTTGCGTCTTCCGGAACGGGGATGCCGCGGGCTTTGAGCGCCTGCAGTGTCTGCGTCAGGGGCGGTGCGTCGACGCCGCATTCCTTCAGCTCTTCCCTGTGGTTCAGGAATATATCCATCGGATCGCCGTCAAGGACGAGCTTTCCCTTGTGCATGACAAGAAGCCTTGTTGCAAGGCGGGCGATGTCGTCCATGTTATGGGAAACGAGGATGACGGAGAATACGCCCTTATTGTACCAGTCCCAGATGCGACTGAAGATTTCTCTTCTTCCGATCGGATCAAGGCCGGCGGATGGTTCGTCAAGGATCAGGAAATCCGGGTGCATGGCAATGACGCCTGCAATGGCAACACGGCGCTGCTGTCCGCCGGAAAGACGAAACGGCGAGCGGCCTGCGAATTTCTCATAATCAATGCCGGCAAAGCGCATGGCGCTTTTGACACGCTTGTCCACTTCTTCCTCGTCGCATCCAAGGTTCTTCGGGCCGAAGGCGATATCCTGCGCTACGGTTTCCTCGAAGAGCTGATGCTCCGGGTACTGGAATACCATCCCGACGGAATGGCGCTTGGCCACGGCATCCTTCGTCTTTGCCGCAAGATCGATGCCGTCGATGGTGACTTTGCCGCTCGTCGGATGGATGAGCCCGTTCAAATGCTGGATGAGCGTGGACTTGCCGCTTCCCGTGTGTCCGATGACGCCGATGAATTCACCCTTATTGATCGTGAGATTGATATGCGAAAGCGCCGTCTTTTCAAACGGGGATCCTTTGCCGTATATGTAGCTTATATCTTCGACACGTATGGACATAACGCTTCTCCCAGCTCCTCATCGGTCAGGCAGTCTTCCGGAATCTTGAATCCCTTCTCGCGAAGGCCGTGCGCCAGGTCGGCCGCGACCGGCACATCAAGACCCATCTTTGTCAGCTTTTCCGCCTGAGAAAATACTTCTCTTGCCGTTCCCTGCATTTTGAGCTCGCTCTGGTCGACAACCAGGACGTGATCGGCAGTCACGGCTTCTTCCATGAAATGCGTAATGAGGACGATCGTGATGCCCTCTTTTTCATTCAGTTCATGAATCGTCTTCATGACCTCGGCTCTTCCCGAAGGATCGAGCATAGCCGTCGGTTCATCAAGGACGATGCAGTCCGGATGCATGGCAAGAATGCCTGCAATGGCGATTCTCTGCTTCTGCCCGCCGGAAAGCATGGCAGGTGCATGCGTGCGGAACTCGGTCATGCCTACTTTTTCAAGAGCGGCATCGACACGGCGGCGGATTTCATCCGGTGGCACGCCCAGGTTTTCCGGGCCGAAAGCGACATCTTCCTCTACGATCGCAGCAACCAGCTGATTGTCCGGATTCTGGAATACCATGCCGACCTTCTGCCTTATATCCCAGATGTGGGAATAATCCGATGTGGACATTCCCTCGACGATCACTTCACCGGATGTAGGCATCATGAGCGCATTCAAATGACGGGCCAGCGTAGATTTGCCGCTCCCGTTCGTTCCGATGATCGCCGTGAAGGATCCCTTCATGATCTGGGCCGTCACGTCCTTAAGGGCATCGAACGTCCTGCCGTCCTCTGTCTCGAACGTGTGGGTCAAGTGACGGATATCGAAGAGAACTTCCCCTTCTCCATCTTTCCTGATTTCTTTATCCATCTTTCCTCTTTCTCTTACTCAACAGGAAAACATTACAATTTAACAATCTATAATATAACAGAAGCGCGGCATTACAGTCAACCCGCAGCGCCGCGCTTAATTAACAAATATTTTGCTTGTTTCATATTGACAATCAAATCCAGCCAAACTTCTTGCAGGCGTAATAAATCCCGTCATCATCGGCTCTTTTCGTGATGTACTTCGCTTTTTCTTTCAGCTGCGGCTTCGCATTGCCCATAGCTATGCTGAACCATTCATCCCTGAACATGGAGCGGTCATTCATGCCATCTCCGAATACGACGACATCCTCATCCGTAAGGTGGTAGCGCTTCATGACTTCGAAGATGCCTCTTTCCTTATGGACAGGCTCGATCAGCATATTATCCTTCCTGAACCAGACATGCGGAAGCATATGAAGCGGAATCTCAGGAAGATCATCCTTCGTGCAGGCAACGAAAATCTTGTGGATCGTATCCACCTTCCTGAAATCAAAGGATGGATCGACGACCGTTTCATAGTACCTGTCCTTCACGCGGGATAAGTACAAGTCCGAAGTCGCCACACGCATTTTCTTGTTTTCCGGGCAGACGGCAAAAGGAAATCTCTCGCTGTCGATTTCCGAAAGCGTCCTGATGCAGTCCTCAAGAGGAAGACCCTCATCATAAATCAGCTCCCCATGAATGGTCAGAGCATTTCCCCCGTCTGAAACAGCGGCGCAGATGCCAAGGGCTTTCGCCACTTCCCAGGCGTCCGCCTGCATGCGTCCCGTCGCAATCGCTACAAAATGACCGTTATCCTGCAGCTCCTTGATGGCCTCTCTCGTGCTGTCCGGGTAATCGTTCGTCAGCGGTGTCGTCAATGTGCCGTCGATATCAAAGAAAAAGAATTTTCTTCCGTTCATCCTTACTCCTCCTGCCGTATAATCACTTTCATTATACTACATTCCGGAGGCTTTACCGAATAATTCCTGCAAATCGGACAATAAAAAAGAGCTGCCTCAGCAGCAGCTCTCTTTCACTCGTGTATTACAGAAGTTTTTCGATAGCCGGAGCGATTTCTTCCGGTGTGGTGGTCGGTTCGAAACGTTCTACGACATTGCCTTCGCGGTCGATCAGGAATTTGGTGAAGTTCCATTTGATTCCGTCGCCTTCAAGGATTTCCGGATGTTTTTCCTTCAGCATCGGAACGAGCTTCGGTGCAACCGGATGATCCATGTTGAATCCTTTGAATCCTTTTTGCTTGGTCAGGTAAGCGAAGAGAGGCTGCGGGTTGTCACCGCGTACATCGCCCTTCTTGAACATCTGGAATGTGACGCCATAGTTGACCTTGCAGAATTCCTGGATTTCTTCATTGGTTCCAGGATCCTGTTCATTGAACTGGTTGCTCGGGAAGCCGAGGATTTCCAGACCCTTGTCCTTGTATTCCTTGTACAGTTTCTCAAGTCCGGCAAACTGCGGTGTGAATCCGCATTTGCTTGCGGTATTGACGATCAGAAGAACCTTGCCTTTATACTGAGAGAGAGAAACTTCCTTACCCTGCATGGTGGTGCATGTAAAATCATAAACGCTCATTGTGTTTCCTCCTTATATATTAATACATTGAAATGCCTTTATCTTTATTATATTGATTGATTTCGAAATAGTCAATGTAAAAATTTTAATTTTTACATGAATTTCAGAGGAAAAAGCTATCCTGGAGGGGCAGCATCTTTTGGAATTCTGGCAGAAAAAAAGAAGCGGTAGAGCCGCTTCAAAAGGGGATGGGCACCAGCCCAAAATAATGAGAAACCTGTATAATAACACCTTGCGGAGTTATTACCAATGAGGAATTAGGATGCAGCTCTTTTCTCAAGCTGCAAAAGCCGTATGGCTTTTAAGATGAACTCCGATATATAAGAACTTCCATGCGGAAGGATCTGTAAAAAGTGTGGGTGATGATCGTATTTCCCTATTACTCCATCACCCGGAAGAAGAACCATGTCGGTAACCCGTGAAGGCAACCTATCTATGTAAAGGTGCGATAGCGCCGTTTACAACTATTAAAACCTGTCTTTACTGCTGAAGCGCCTTTCCCTTAGCGCTTCAGCGGCAGGCAGAGAAGACGTTCCCTGACGTCATCCTCCAGTCTTGCATGAATGACCCTGAATCCTCCTCATTCACCAAAAAATCCACTCTACCGACACGGATAGAGTGGACGCCAAAAAGACATTCTCACACCATCCCATCGCTCGTAGGTCTTGCGGTGATTAGAAATAGGCAGTTCTCCTGACTCTGCTTCCTCGCTTCTCCTGTCTTCCCAATCTCCTCAGTGACATTTACTGGAGTCGCTCTGCATTACAGTGGCGGGACCGTGCCGGCATTTCACCGGTCTTCCCTATTAAGCCCTGACGGGCACCCATTTCCTTGATTCAGTTTATTCTCCTCAGTTAGTCAAACCGGAAATCCCCAATAAAAAACCTCTTTGCACGAACGCAAAGAGACATCATAGACATCCCCTTCCCATCGCTCGTGGGTTCAATCGGTGACAAAAAACAGGCAGTTCTCCTGACTTTGCTTCAACGCTTCTCCTGCCTTCCCGGTTTCCCAGTGACATATTTGGAGTCGCTCCGCATTACAGTGGCGGGACCGTGCCGGCATTTCACCGGTCTTCCCTATTAAGCCCTGACGGGCACCTGTCTTATCCGTATTTAACTGTAGATATCATATCACTATATATTGTAGGTGTCAATGTGACAGATTCTCAAAACGGCCTGAAAGTACCATATATGCCTATTCTATATATACTGCGCGATTCTTATCTATATGAGATTCCCGATATCTCGGTATTTCTCCAATTCTATCAAACAATCTGTTTCGCACCAGATGCATATATTTGTGTGTACCATATTACCCGCTGCTGAAGTGAAGATCCCGGGAAATGGACTTGGGGAGGCTTCCTATAAGCCGGATCCATCCATTTCTCCACTGTCATTTCCGCATATAAAAACAGGCCCGGTCTAAATCCGCAATGAATTGACCGAGCCTGGGGAAAACGATTCTGCATTTTTCATGCAGCTGACTTCAATGTAAAGGGAAAGAAAAAGGGAGAATGATGACGGCATTTCCCTGTTGCCGTCATCACTCCAAAGGAAGATGAACAGGGATGGATCCCCTGATTTATGTAAAACCCTTGCGGGTATTTACACCGAATCGATCAGAAAGTTTCTGTCAATCGCAAGACCGGGTATTTCAAGGCATGGTCTTTGGCCTTCCTTCGCCTGGCTTTGTTTTCATCTGATCTTCTCAGCGAAAAATCCTAAGGTTACAAGGGATGACTGCTATAGTATGCAAAGGGAATTCTTATTCAGATTCTAATTCCTCTTGTATTTTTTCAATGGCTCCTACTTGTTCCAGAAGCTGTATGTTGATTGGCGTATACGCTGTCGGATTCCTGCGAAGGTAGTGCTGTTCTTCAGCAGGTGCCTCGAAGAAATTAATGAGTTCTTTTGCCTCTGTACGGATGGGCGGACGCCTTCCGCCTTCCCCTTCATACTGGTTAATGACAAAGGAGTTGTCTGTCATCTGGTGCCGTACTCCTTTATTTGCCATAAAGGCCATGTAGTAGCTGATCTGGATGGTATCTTCCTGAGACGTATAGTAGATGCCGCTCCTGTACTGCGGACCCTTGTATTTTCCCTGAATCCCGTCTGTATAAGGATTTATAATGGTGAAAAACAGGGCGAGCAGGGATGCAATATCTATCTTCTTGGGATCATACGTCACTTTTACGCATTCTACTGCGCCGGCAAGACCCTTATCCACGTCATCTTTTGTCGGGTTTTCCATGCTGCTGTTGGCATATCCGGCTTTTGTATCTACTACGCCTTTCACGCGGGAGAATACTTCCTGGATTCCGTAGAAGGAGCCTCCTGAGAGATACAGGTCTTTCATTTTATCCCCCCTTTTATTGCGGAATATGCGTAAGAAGGAGGACCGGGAGCATGGACGCTCCCGTTTCCTTCATACCAGAATTACAGCGGGTGCCTGCTTTCCATCGAATGATCTTCTTCAAAAAGCTTGATCAGTTCCGATACTGCCTGGCTTGGAGAGATGACTCCGGCCAGTACGGCTGCCCTTACATCGGGCATACGGCTCTTGATCAGCGGATCTTCGAAGAAAAGGTTATGCAGGTGTTCATTGATCATGCTGTGCACCCAGGACAGAACCTGGCGCTGTCTTCTGTTCTGGAAGGCTCCGGACTTCTTCGTCACTTTTTCAAACTTTCTCATGACGGCCCAGAGTTCCAGAAGGCCTGTCTTTTTCAGTGCCGAGCAGCAGTAGGCATGTGTTTTCCATCCCTCTGTCGCCGGTCTGACAAATTCAACCATTCTTTCATATTCGCCGCAGGTGACCTGCGCTTTCGTCAGGTTATCGCCGTCTGCTTTATTGACGACAATAGCATCCGCAAGTTCCATGATGCCCTTCTTGATGCCCTGAAGTTCATCACCGGCACCGGTGAGAACGACGAGCATGAAGAAGTCTACCATATCACGGACTGTCGTTTCAGACTGGCCTACGCCAACGGTTTCGACCAGGATTACATCGCAGCCTGCCGCTTCGCAGAGAAGCATGGTTTCACGGCTCTTTCTGGCTACGCCGCCCAAGGTTCCGCCAGAAGGTGACGGGCGGATGAAGCAGTTCGGTTCCCTGGAGAGTGTCTGCATTCTGGTCTTGTCGCCGAGAATGGAGCCGCCTGTAATGGAACTTGTAGGATCGACTGCCAGAACGGCTACTTTGAAGCCCTGCTGGCACAAAATCGTGCCGAAAGCTTCGATAAATGTACTTTTGCCTGCCCCTGGAACACCGGTGATGCCGATGCGAAGCGCTTTCCCGGTCCTGGGCAGCAATGCCTGGAGTACCCGCTGGGCCTTGTCGAAATCACGGGGCGCATTGCTTTCTATCAAAGTAATTGCTTTGGCAAGAATCATGCGGTCCCCTGATTCGACACCTTTGACATATTCGTCAACGGTGAGTTTTTTCCTGAGAGGTACCTTGCGGAGTGCCTCCTTAGGATAATACTTGTTTTCTGTTACGGAGTTCACGGTGCTGTCGATCCCTCTCATAACGGAGCATGCAAATTCCGGGTTATCTTCTTTCGGTACCCAGCTGGGTCTTAAATCATCATCATTTTCAGGCATACGGTCTACCTTAACCTTCCCTGACTTGTTCTTCCTTAGCGCGGTCTACAAGCATCTGCAGCAACTTAATGCAGCATTCCGGGATGTTGGTGCCTGGTCCGAAGATAGCCTGTGCACCATGGTCGTAGAGGAACTGGTAATCCTGTGGAGGAATAACCCCGCCAATGCAGACGAGAATATCATCGCGGCCCAGTTTCTTCAGCTCTTCCACGATACTCGGGAGCAGTGTCTTATGTCCTGCCGCCAGGGAGGAGAAGCCAACAATATGAACATCGTTATCCACTGCATCCTGTGCAGCTTCTTCCGGTGTCTGGAATAAAGGTCCTACGTCGACGTCCCAGCCCATATCTGCGAAGGATGTCGCCAGAACTTTCTGTCCTCTGTCGTGACCATCCTGACCCATCTTTGCGAAGAAAATACGGGGACGGCGGCCTTCGAGTTTTTCAAATGTTTCTACCAGGGATTTGGCTTCGTTCAGTTTTGAAGAATCTTCAAATTCACTGGAGTAAACGCCGGATACTGTATGAATGACAGCATTGTATCTTCCGGATACTTTTTCAACGGCATCGGAAATTTCTCCCAGGGATGCGCGGTCATGTGCTGCCTGTACGGCTGCTTCAAGGAGGTTGCCGTTGTCACGGGATTCAGCGCACTTGGTGATGGCTTCCAGATCGCGGCGGACAGCTTCCGGATCACGAATGCTTCTCAATTTTTCAAGGCGTTTGATCTGTGCTTCACGTACAGCCGTGTTATCAATGGACAGTACGTTCAATGGATCTTCTTTTGCCAGTCTGTATTTATTAAGGCCGACAATGGTTTCCTTACCGGAATCGATGTCTGCCTGACGGCGTGCGGCGCATTCTTCGATACGCATCTTCGGAAGGCCGGTTGCAATTGCCTTGGACATGCCGCCCAGTGCTTCTACTTCCTGAATATGAGCCCAGGCGCGTTTGATAACTTCGTTGGTCAGATATTCGACGTAGTAGGAACCGCCCCACGGATCGATGATCTTACAGGATTTGGTTTCATCCTGGATGTAAAGCTGTGTATTACGAGCCAGACGGGCGGAGAAGTCAGTCGGAAGAGCGATGGCTTCATCCAGTGCGTTGGTATGCAGTGACTGTGTGTGACCCAATGCGGCAGACATAGCTTCCATACATGTACGGGCAATGTTGTTGAATGGATCCTGTTCGGTCAGGGACCAGCCGGAGGTTTGGGAATGGGTACGCAGAGCCATGGATTTCGGGTTTTCTGCGCCGAAGGATTTCAGGATCTTTGCCCAGAGGACACGTGCTGCACGCATCTTGGCAATTTCCATGAAGTAGTTCTTGCCCTGATCCCAGAAGAAGGAAAGTCTCTTTGCGAAGGCATCGACCGGAAGTCCTGCTTTTTCGCCGCAGCGGATGTATTCCATACCATCGGCCAGTGTATAACCAAGTTCAAGGTCGCAGGTAGCGCCGCATTCCTGAATGTGGTAACCGGAAATGGAGATGGAGTTGAATTTCGGCATGTACTTCGTGGTGTATTCGAAGATATCGCCGATGATTCGCATGGACATATCCGGCGGGTAGATGTAAGTATTACGTACCATGAATTCCTTCAGGATATCGTTCTGAATGGTGCCCTGGAGAATTTTCTTGTCTACGCCCTGTTCAATGCCGGCTGTAATGAAGAATGCCAGGATCGGCAGTACTGCGCCGTTCATTGTCATGGATACGGACATCTGATCCAGCGGAATGCCGTCGAAGAGGATGTTCATATCGAGCATGGAGCAGACGGATACGCCTGCCTTGCCAACGTCGCCGACAACGCGGGGGTTATCTGCATCGTAGCCTCTGTGTGTCGGGAGGTCGAATGCAATGGAGAGGCCTTTCTGCCCTGCAGCAAGGTTTCTCTTGTAGAATGCATTGGATTCTTCTGCAGTGGAGAAGCCTGCATACTGGCGGACTGTCCACGGACGGAATACGTACATCGTCGAATACGGTCCGCGCAGGAACGGAGGAATCCCGGACATGAAGTCCAGATGATTGCATTCGTTATAAATGTCTTTCGTATAAAGAGGTCCTACCGGGATACGTTCCATCGTATTTTCGTAAAGATCCTCATACTTTGCTCCTGTGATTCCTTCCAGATCACCTTTCCAGGTATCGTAATCACAATGAGGATGACCGCTAAGCCCTAACTTCGTAAAATCGGGATTCATCGCCATATTAGTTTACCTCCTTTTCCGTGATCTTCATTCCTTTGGCTTTCTGCAGATTACGGAGGATTTCATAACAATTTGCTTTTACGCTGATGAAGTCGTCAACTCCGGCTTCACGATATACCTTTTCCAGATCTTTTGGAGCTGCACCTGCCAGGAACAAGGTTCCGTTTCCGAGGATTTCCTTCATCTTAGGAGCCAGGGCCGGAACGTCTTCCGGATAGGTATCATCCTTGGAACAAATGACAGCACAGTCATATGGTGTCCCCTGATCATCACAGCCGGCTTTGAGTGCTTCGATGCACTTTTCCCAGCGGGATCCCGGCTTGCCTTCATCATCCTGGAAACCATCATTCAGGTGTACATTGAATTCACCGACCTGCAGGAAGGAGGTGGAGAAATCGGCTCTGGCTTTATGCTGCGGAATCTTGCCCATGTTAGCCAGGAATACTTCAACATTCTTGCCGGTTTCTTTCTTGTATGCTTCTGTATCAAAGCGGAGCTGTTCAAAACGTTCGGTCCAGCGGTGTTCAGTGATCGGCTTGATACCTTCGACGCCGCTTTCTTCTCCCTTCAGCGCTTCTCTGACTTCTCCGACTGTTGCGCCTGCCATGAACGCTTCAATGGCCTTGTCCAGTCTGCCCTCTTCAGTGCCTTCCAGCTCTTCAAGCTTCTTGCCCATGAATTCTTTATCAATGGTCTTCCTGTAAGCTGCTGCTGCTTCAGACAGTTCTTTCTTCAGTGCCGGTGTATCTTCCGGTCTTGGTTCGAGAAGAACTTCTGTCATATTCGGATACATATTGGTTCCGACAGCGCGGTCTTTTCTAAGATCCAGTGCTTTGAAACGCTTCTTGACGACTTCAAGAATCTGTTCCTGCGGATATCCGGCTTCGAAAGCTTTCTTCATGCCGCCCAGATCTTCGATCTTCTGGAATTCAGCCCAGACTTTTTCAGCCATTTCCTTGGTAAGTGCTTCAATAGCCCAGGAACCGCCAGCCGGATCGATAGGACGGAGCATTCCGAATTCTTCCTGCAGGAGGATCTGCACGTTGCGTGCGATACGGCGGGAGAATTCATCGCCCTTTCTTACTGTTTCATCGTATGGCTCATTTTCATAAGTATCGACTCCGCCGACAACTGCCGAGAAGATTTCTGTTGTGTTGCGCAGCATGTTTACGCCGATATCGAAAATTGTTTTTGTTAAATAAGCAGGACGCGCATGAATGACTGCGCCGCGGTCAGCTTCATCTGCACCGAATGCTTCCAGGATGTTGGCCCAGACCTGACGGGCAGCACGGAGTTTTGCAATTTCAATGTAGAAGGTAGCTCCCGTATTGAAACCGAACTGGATGCTTCTTGCAATATCATGAATGGACAGTCCGCGTTTCAGCATGGCTCTGATATACTCAACTGCCATACCGAAGGTATATGCAGTTTCCTGAACCGCATTAGCGCCGCCTCGGGAGAATATATCAGAACGAACGAAAATAGTACGCAGATTCGGCGCATTCTTTGTTGTCCATCTGATGGCTTCAGCCATGTCGTCATAGTGGGATTCCAGCGACTGTCTGAGTCTGCCTGCTTTTGCCATCTGCGCCAGCGGGTTGGCCCCGATAACGCCATGCAGATTTTCAACAGGTTCGCCTTTTGCTTTCAATGCTGCTGCAGCCAGTGCAATCATCCTCATGGAATCAGCACCGCAGTAGATCATGATCGGATATTTTTTCAGATCCAGACCATCAAGCAGCGTGCTCATATCTTCCAGGGTTGTGATGCTTACACCGATATTGCCTACATGCTTGGCATTCTGAGCATCCACGCCATGCATAGTCGGTGTATCAAGGCGGATATTATATACAGTTGAACCTTTATCAATTTCATGTTTCAGAAGTTCATTGTTTTCCTTCGGGAGTGTTTCATCGCAAGCCTGAGCGATGCCCCAAGGTGCACATTTGTAACCATTAACCTTAGCGCCTCTTACGAAATCACCCATTCCCGGATAGTCATCAACGGGAAGAATGTCGTCAACCGCAGAGGGGCCGGTCCGCCATGTGTAGATCGGATCGAATGTAATACCCTCGTATGTCGGGGTATACATTGTCTTCTCGAAAGGTTTCCCCTTGAGAAGAGCGTTGCACGCATCGACCCATTCCTCGTAGGTCGGCGGCGTGAATTCATCGAAACTGACGGCCGGGAACTCAGTCTTACGTTCGGACTGGCGCAGGATGGCTTCCAGTTCCTTATCGGTAAGCTGTTTTACTGGTTCCTGGGGTTTTTGTTCATCCATGAATATATCCTCCTTTAAAAAATTAGACAATTTCCTTATGGATACCTCCGGACGATTCACAAGATGCCGGAAACCAATAAAAAATCCGGCACCTGCCAATGGTACCGGAAATAAAAGGCGCATAAAAAAGCTCCTAATCCCCTACCCATCTCTCGCAGGCTTAGCGGTGGATCCACAGACAGATAGTTCTCCTGGCTTAGCGTCATCATCCCCATCCGCCTTCCCAGGTTACCCCAGTGACATCTTGGACAGGGACTCGTCATTACAGTGGCGGGACCGCTCCGGATTTTAACCGGATTCTCTTTTATGCTTAAAAGCATCTGTCAGTCAATATGGAATTGTCTAAAAGATTATGACTAAAGTATAATTCATGATTATTTAATTGTCAATTAATATTATTTGTTTTTATTCTAATTATATATTTTTATATTCTAATTATAGAATTATTTTTCTTGAAAAATAATCTAATCTCATATTATAATAATTTAAAGCTAATCATTAAATCAATTTTTGTTAAAAATTCAGTTATGAGAAGGAGAAAAGATGCAGACAAACGATGAAAGTACCCGAATGGAATCTGTTTCCCTTAGTCAGAAATTTGCTGAAATCGATGGGCGCCGTCCCCGTGTATTCATCCCGGAACTTGAAGATGATGGCTGCCATGAAGAAAGAAAAATGGCCGCTGCCTTACTGGCTGACGCAGGCTGGGATGTCGATGTAGGTGCCCCGCAGAGCGCAGAGGAATCTGCTCAGACAGCATCTGATAACGACGTACACTTCATTTATTATCTTTCGAGGAGCAATGGGAAAACTGCCCTTCTGGTTAAAATGATGCAGGCCCTCACTGTCATGGGAAGAGATGATATTTTGACCGCTGTCCATGACTGCAGTGACAGTGAAAAAAATCACCTCATCAGGTATGGCGTTACCGCAGCATTCCCCGAAACGTATCCTCTGGGCAATGCCAGCATCACTATGCTTCATCTTCTCCTGGCCAGAGAGGAAGATGAAGATGCCGAGATCTGATTCGTTTTTCTCCGGCATCTAAAAAATTTAACAGCATTGATAAAAAAGAGTTCCTTTGATCCTTTCGATCGGGAACTCTTTTTTCATAGATTCATCACGGATTCTTTGTGGATTTGAATGTAAGAAAATTTGAAAACTGAATAAAAGGTATTGAAAAAGAGCATGAGATGCTCCATTCTTAGAATCACCACAAAACCAGGAAAGGAATGCAATCTACTTACTCTCTTGTTCAACTATGTCAAATCTCTACCCAAATATACAGTCCAGATTTACGTTTCATGAATCTTCTTCTCTTGATGTCTGTGATACGAGGTGAACGGATACGGAAATGATAAGTACTCCTTGACACTGGTCAGCTATTGATTCACGTCATCAGTACGAGGGCAATATAACTAAGTGACAAAAAAGGCTGTAAAATGTGGAATCATTTCGCCACAGCCCCAAAAACGAGAAGAACCAAATTAAATTACCGCGATGTCCACCCTTTAAGAATTACTGAAAATCTTAAAATGCCGATGGATCCCGATAAATACGGGTTCCATCGGCATTAAAACCAACACGAAATGTCCTATAAGCCTAAATACGCGCCTCATCGACCATAAAATCACCACGAAATGTCGTATAGCCTATCACACCCCACGGTAAGCCGGGCATAAAAAAAGAGCAGTGCCGAAGCACTGCCCTTTTAGATTAAGCGATGTTCATTAAGCCAATATTAGCCAACGGTGAACAGCGGATCGCCGCCCTGTACGGACTGGCCTTCCTGAGCCTGCATAGAGGTGATCTTGCCATCGCATGGAGCCATGATCGGGTTGCCCATCTTCATAGCTTCGAGTACGAGGACTTCATCGCCTGCTGCTACTGCGTCACCAACATGTTTGTTGATGCGGATGACTTTACCAGGCATTGGAGCTTCTACGGATTCGCCTGCACCTGCAGGAGCTGCTGCCGGAGCCGGAGCTGGAGCCGGAGCCGGAGCCGGAGCTGGAGCTGCTGCCGGAGCCGGAGCTGCTGCTGCAGCGCCGCCGTCTTTAACTACTACATCGTAATCCTGGCCGTTAACTGTTACAGTAAATTTTCTCATTGTCTTTCCTCCTAAATGATTGTACTTTCAACTTTCAATTAGAACTGCTGGTTGCCGGAAACGCCCGCAATGCGAGCTGCGGAAGTCCAGCCAGGTCTAGCTGCCGGGCGGATGGAGACGATTTCGCCGCCACCCATAGCAACGATAGCAGCAGCGATAGCTGCTACGACTGCACCATTGTTAGCTGCTGCTGCAGGAGCTGCTGCTCTTGCTGCTGGAGCTGCTGCCTTTTTAGGAGCTGGTGCCGGTGCTGCGGACTGATTGAGAGATGAACGTACCTGCCAGATCATGATCAGGGCAATTACTGCAACGATAGCAGCAAAAACCGCGATATACATAACTGTACTGTTATCCATCTGTACCCATCCTTTCAATATAGAGATTTAAGCGGCAAATATTAGAGCGGAATGTTTCCGTGTTTCTTTGCCGGATGTACTTCGTGCTTGGAAGCAAGCATCTTCAGTGCATTGATGATTGTTGGGCGGGTATTTCTTGGATCGATTACTGCATCTACATAGCCACGTTCTGCAGCTTTGTAAGGAGTAGCGAATTCCTCGACATATTCCTTTGTGCGTTCTTCTTTGTTCGGGTCTTTCTTGAAGATGATGTTAGCTGCGCCTGCAGGTCCCATAACTGCGATTTCAGCGGTTGGCCAAGCAAATACCTGGTCAGCGCCCTGTTCACGGGAGCACATAGCGATGTAGGAGCCGCCGTAAGCTTTACGCAGAATCATGGTGATCTTCGGAACTGTAGCTTCGCAGTATGCGAACAGCATCTTAGCGCCGTGACGAATTACGCCGGCATATTCCTGCTGTTTGCCAGGCAGGAAGCCAGGAACGTCGACAACGTTCAGAACCGGAATGTTGAAGCAGTCGCAGAAACGAATGAAGCGAGCTGCTTTATCGGATGCGTTGTAGTCAAGGCAGCCTGCCATGAATGCTGGCTGGTTAGCAATGATACCAACAGTCTGTCCGTCCATACGAGCGAAGCAGGTGATGATGTTCTTTGCGAATTCCTTAGCTACATCGTAGTATTCGCCATTATCAACAATGGATTTCAGTACATCATACATATTGTACGGTGCATTGGAGCTTTCCGGCATAATGGTGTCCAGAGCTGGATCAGTTCTGGTCGGATCGTCTCCGGTTTCTACGATCGGAGCGTCTTCCATGTTGTTGCTCGGGAGGAAGCTGAGCAGGTAACGAATCTGTTTAATGCAGTCTTCGTCGTTTTCAGCTGCGAACTGAGCTACGCCGGATGTACGGTTATGGGTCATAGCGCCGCCGAGTGCTTCAGCGGTGATCTTTTCGCCGGTGACGGATTCAACGACAGCCGGGCCGGTCAGGAACATCTGGGATGTTTTCTTAACCATGTAAATGAAGTCGGTCAGAGCCGGGGAGTAAACAGCGCCGCCTGCGGATGGTCCCATGATTGCAGAAATCTGCGGGATTACGCCGGAAGCGATGGTGTTGCACCAGAAAATCTTGCCGTAGCCGGAGAGGGCATCGACAGCTTCCTGAATACGAGCTCCGCCGGAATCGTTCAGGCCTACGCAAGGTGCACCGACTTTGAGAGCCAGTTCATTTACGTGAACGATCTTTGCAGCGTGCATTTCACCAAGGGAGCCGCCTTCAACGGTGAAGTCCTGAGCGAATGCAAATACCAATCTTCCATCAACAGTGCCGTAACCTGTTACAACGCCTTCGCCCGGGAGATCTTTCTTTTCCTGGCCGAAGTTGTGGCAGCGGGATTTTACGAGGGCATTGACTTCAACGAAAGTGCCTTCATCAAACAGAAGAGCGAGTCTTTCACGAGCGGTCAGTTTGCCTTTTGCATGCTGTTTTTCAACACGTTTTTCGCCACCCATAGCCTCAACATGAGCGAGGTTCTTATGGAGAAGTTCAATTCTTTCTTCAACAGTTGCCATTCTTACACCTCCAAAAATATTAGGGTCCCCCGCAAGGGGGATGACTCGCCCAAAACGGGCGAATCATTTGCCATCATTCAACTTATTTATTGAAGGACGGGCCGCCAGGGCGTTCTGTCAGTTCAAGCAGAAGGCCGGTAGCCTTTGGATGCAAGAATGCGATGTGACAGCCGCCTGCACCGACACGCCATTTCTTGTCGATGAGCGGAACTTCTTTAGCCTGCAGATCTGCGAGGCATGCTTCGATGTCGTCAACACGAAGAGCAACATGCTGGAAGCCGTTCTTGCCGCCGTTGGATTTTTCAATGAAACGAGCGATCGGGCCATCCGGAGTTGTGGAACCCAGGAATTCGAGTTCGCAAGCTTCGGTCTGCGGAGATGGTTTGAAGAAGCTTGTTGTTACATGCTGATCTTCAACGGTTTCATCCGGCAGGGATGGATCCAGTCCCAGAATGTCTTTCATCTGCTGTTTAATAAGAGCCAGGTCTTTAACAGCTACGCCTACATGATCGACACACAAAACTTTGAATGCCATAATAACTCCTCCTTTATAAATTATTTGAATATTTTGTCCACGATGGAATCGACGACAGTGAATGGATCAGTTTTCCTTTCAAATACGTCTTCCACGTAGCCATTGAATTCACCCGTCTTGGAGACATTTTCTTCAATATGACGGGAAATGCGGTCGTGAATCATTTCGAGTATCTCGCTGCGTGCGCGTTCGCGTCTGCGTTCTTCCAGCAAGCCGGATTCTTCGAGATACTTCCTATGATCACCCAGAGCTGCTACTACATCTTCTACACCCTGGTCTTTGTTCGCGATCGTTCTTTCGATCGGTGGACGCCAGTTCTGAGCTTCGCCCAGATCGAGCATCATTTCGATCTCAACATTCAAACGATCTGCGCCGTCGCGATCACATTTATTGATGACAAATACGTCACCGATTTCAAGGATACCAGCCTTGATTGCCTGAATATCGTCGCCAAGTCCGGGTACGAGCACAACAAGTGTGGTATCCGCATTCTTAACGATATCGACTTCGGACTGTCCTACGCCTACTGTTTCGATGAAAATAACATCGAGACCGAAAGCATCCATCAGTTTAACCGCATCTGCGGTCTTGCGGGACAAACCCCCGAGACTGCCGCGTGTACCCATACTACGGATATAAACACCCTTATCCAACGTCAGGTCGTTCATACGAATACGGTCGCCAAGAATGGCGCCGCCCGAGAACGGACTGGTAGGATCGACAGCGACGATGCCTACTGTTTTACCCTGTTTGCGATACTGCTTTATGAGGGCATCAGACAGTGTGCTCTTACCCGCACCAGGCGCACCAGTGATACCGATGACCTGAGCACGACCGGTATGGTGATAGATATCTTTCATGATATCTTCAAAGCCATCACGTTCGTCTTCAACGATGGTAATTGCTCTCGCTAAGGCGCGTCTATTTCCATTCCAAAAATCTTTCATAGAAAATTCCATGGATACACCGCCTTTTCGAGGAGTAAATCTAGAGAAATAAATAGTTGTAAAGGGCTGAGAGTGTACCCTACCCAGCCCTTTGACAGCTAAATTACACTTATAAACCGCCAGTGGTAGTCTAAAAGCTTATTTTACGTTTGCTTTGATGAAGTCAATAACTTCCTTGGTTGGTGTGCCAGGTGTGAAGATTGCCTTTACGCCTGCTTTTTCCAGACCTGGGATATCAGCAGCCGGAATTACGCCGCCGCCGATAACGAGTACGTCGCCCATACCTTTAGCTTCGAGAGCTTTGACAACTTCCGGGAACAGTGTGTTGTGAGCGCCGGACAGCAGGGACAGTGCTACTACATCAACGTCTTCTGCGTCAGCTGCTTCAACGATCTGTTCAACGGTCTGGCGAAGACCTGTGTAAATAACTTCCATGCCTGCATCACGGAGTGCACGGGCAATAACCTTTGCGCCGCGATCATGTCCATCAAGACCCGGTTTAGCTACGAGTACTCTGATACGTTTTTCTGCCATTGTTAATTACCTCCAGAACTATTTCCGATTATCTAATTAAAGTGTGTTGTGCGGTTTGTATTCGCCGAATACCTTACGGAGTACTCCGCAGATTTCGCCGAGGGAGCAATAAGCACGTACGCAGTCGAGAATAACTGGCATCAGGTTGGTGTCTTCATCAGCAGCTGCAACTTCCAGCTTCTTCAGTTCTTCCTGAACCTTTGCATTATCACGATCTGCCTTAACTTTAGCCAGTTTCTTCTTCTGGAATTCACCAGCGGATGCATCAACCTTCAGCAGGCCTTCAACCGGTGGTTCTTCCATTGTGAACTTGTTGACGCCAACGATTGTCTTTTCGCCGGATTCAACAGCCATCTGCCAAGCATAAGCGGAGTCCTGAATTTCCTTCTGGATGTAGCCTTTATCAATAGCTTCTACAGCGCCGCCCATTTCATCGATCTTTCTGATGTATTCTTTAGCTTCAGCTTCGATAGCATTGGTCATAGCTTCAACATAGTAGGAGCCGCCGAGCGGATCAACTACATCAGCCAGGCCGGATTCATAAGCAACGATCTGCTGTGTACGCAGAGCGATGGTTACGGATTCAGTGGTTGGCAGAGCCAGAGCTTCATCACGGGAGTTGGTGTGCAGGGACTGTGTTCCGCCCATAACAGCTGCTGCTGTCTGCAGAGCAACACGAACGATGTTGTTGTTTGGCTGCTGAGCTGTCAGCATGGAGCCTGCGGTCTGGGTGTGGAAACGCAGTTTCATGGATTTCGGGTTTTCAGCGTGGAATCTTTCTCTCAGGATTGTAGCCCACAGACGACGGGAAGCGCGGAATTTAGCGACTTCTTCGAGTACGTTGTTGTGTGCATTCCAGAAGAAGGACAGACGCGGAGCGAAATCATCGATGTGCATGCCAGCTTTCAGAGCTGCTTCGATGTAAGCAATACCATCAGCGATGGTGAATGCGATTTCCTGAGCAGCGGTGGAACCAGCTTCACGGATGTGGTAACCGGAAATGGAGATGGTGTTCCACTTCGGAACGTTCTTGGAGCAGTATTCAAAAATGTTGGTGATTAAACGCATGGATGGTTTAACCGGGAAAATGTAGGTGCCGCGAGCGGAGTATTCCTTCAGAATATCGTTCTGAATTGTGCCGCGGAGTGCGGAAGCAGGAACGCCCTGTTTTTCAGCAACTGCAATGTACATAGCGAGCAGAACGGATGCCGGTGCGTTGATGGTCATGGATGTGGAAACTTTGCCCAGGTCGATCTGATCGAACAGGATTTCCATATCTTTCAGTGTATCAATAGCAACGCCTACTTTACCAACTTCGCCTTCAGCCATCTTATCATCGGAGTCATAGCCGATCTGGGTTGGAAGGTCGAATGCTACGGACAGACCAGATCCGCCGTTAGCAATCAGGTAACGATAACGTTTGTTGGATTCTTCAGCGGTTGCGAAGCCTGCATACATACGCATGGTCCAGAGACGGCCACGATACATGGTCGGCTGTACGCCACGGGTGTATGGATATTCGCCCGGGAAACCGAGGTCTCTTTCATAATCAAAACCTTCAAGATCGAGTGGTGTGTACAGGTTCTTATGTTTAAGACCAACTCTTTCCGGATGTTTTGCCGTCTGTTTTGCATATTCTGCATTGTAGGCATCAAGTTTAGCTTTCAGGGATTCGTTAGACATGAGTTCATCTTCCTCCTAAAAAAGTAAGTAAGTAACTTCTGGGAAAAAACTTCCCATCATTTATCAGCGGTGGCGTCTTTATGCTCTTCTCACTGTTTTCTAAGGGAACTTCTTTCCGATCCAGGGCCCGCAACGCCTTCCCCGCTGCAGCGCTTTTAAGGTCTTCTTGCAGCGGTTTCAGGACACTTGCGAAACCCATGTATATGACACTGTCAATGGGCAGTCATCATCATAGATTATTATACCGTACTGAGTTTATTTGTAAAGCATTAAAAATTTTAATACAGCACTAAATTATTTCTTGAAGTGCATATCGCCGGTTTCTGCCAGGCTTTCATGGAATTTGAAAGCTTCCGGAAGAATGTGCGGGGTCTGGCTGTGGCCGCATGCAGCAACTGCTCTTTCATAGTAGTCCATGAGCTGATCTCTGAAGGACGGATGAGCAACGTTGTTGATGATAACCTTTGCTCTTTCTTTCGGGCTCAGGCCGCGAACATCTGCGACGCCCTGTTCAGAGATGAATACATGGGTATCATGTTCGGTGTGATCAACATGGGAGCACATCGGAACAACTGCGGAGATCTTGCCGCCCTTAGCGGAGCTGTGGCAGAAGAAGCAGGACAGGAATGCGTTACGAGCGAAGTCGCCGGAACCGCCGATACCGTTCATCAGCTTGGTGCCTGTTACATGGGTGGAGTTTACGTGGCCGTAAATATCCATTTCAAGAGCGGTGTTCATGCCGATAACGCCGATACGACGAACAACTTCACCGTTGTTGGAGATTTCCTGCGGACGCAGAACGATCTTCTTGTTGTATTTTTCGATGTTGTCATAGAAGCGTTTCAGGCCTTCCGGAGATGGAGACAGGGAAGTACCGGAAATCATGTCGATCTTGTCTCTGTCGATCAGGTCGAACATACCATCCTGAATAACTTCGGTGTATACGGACAGGTTCTTGAACTGGGATTCAACGAGGCCGTGGATAACTGCGTTAGCAACGTTGCCTACGCCAGACTGCAGCGGAAGCAGGTTTTCCGGAAGTCTGCCCTGTTTAACTTCGTTTGTCAGGAATTCTACCAGGTTGTTGCCCATTGCTTCTGCGTCGTCATCGAGCGGAGCCAGTGCACGGGTTACGTCTGGCATGTCGCAAGGAACAACAGCTACGATCTTGGACGGATCGCATTTGATGTACGGTGTGCCGATACGATCGCCAGCGTGGAGAATCGGAATCGGTTCGCAATGCGGCGGGTTCTTGCGCATGTAAATATCAGCCATGCCTACGAGGCCGAGTGGCTGAGTGGTGTTGACTTCGACAATGACTTTCTTAGCGGTGTCTACATATACCGGAGAGTTGCCGATAGCGGTTGTCGGGTAGATTTCGCCGTTCGGTCCGATCTTGCATGCTTCAACGACTGCGAAATCCGGGCCGGTTACGCGTTCGCCTTTAACGTTGGTGAAGAAGCCAGCGCGAACCTGCTGTGCTACATGAGACAGGTGCAGATCGTAGTAGTTGACTTTGCCTGCGTTGATTGCTTTTCTCAGGTTAGCGTTTGTCTGGTATGGCATACGGTTTCTAACGCCGTTTACAGCAACCAGTTCGGTGTCGATCTGGGAACCTGTGGAAGCGCCGGTCCAGATATCTACCTGGAATGGGGTTTCTTTCATGCGTTCTGCGAGTTCATGCATTGTAATTTTCGGATAGCCGCATGGCGTAAATCCGGAAATACCGATGATATCCCCTGCGCTGATCATTGCAGCAGCTGTCTTGCCGTCGCAGACCTTGGAGAGAAGGGCTTTGTCTTCAATCCTGCTAAGGAATTCACTATCATTGGTTTCGATCATTACTATCATCCTCCCAAAAATAAAATAATATATAAAAGTCCACAGCTTGATTTACCTGCTTTTGCTGCAGATCTTTTTACCTCAGTAAAAAACACAGTCTATACGAGACAGGAATGTTTTCTTCTCTTTATCGAAAATGTTCGGTAAGCATTTACTTCAAAAAATCCATTTCCTAATCTAATTCATCATACTGACTGCATTTTTATTTACCTTATCACCTTTACCATTATACCACATTTTCACGGATTGTATTCCCTAAAATAGGTTCTCTGTTTCTTAATTTCTATTATGGGTCATATAAATAATTCCTATTAGACAAATTATGATTTACATGTTGTATAACATGAAATTTACAGAAAACCATAATCATATATTTCTATTTTTCTTTTGCATGACTTATGCATGAAGTCCACAAACCCGCAAGACTCCAGAAACAAAATGATACGGAGCGGCTAAAAAGTACATGGTCCCCGAAGCTTATAATGGCAATCGAGATGACGGCAAGCATGCCTCCAAGGCCCATGGCGCGGTCAAAGGCAGTCTCTCCTCCTTTGAAAATCCTGTAGGCGATGATTCCCTGGGCAAAGAACGCAGCCAGGAATGCAAGGCCACCGGGGATCCCCACTTCCGCCAGCATGTTCAGGTACATGTTGTGTGCATGGAAAATCAGTACATTGTCATTCTGTATAAAGAAATTGTAATCCGGGTATGCGAGGAAATAGGATCCCCAGCCGATGCCCAGAAGCGGATGTTCTTCAATCATGGCTCTCGTACTTTCCCAGAGAGCGAAGCGGAGATCGACGGACGTATCGTCCCCTCTGAAAAGGGAGAGGAAACGTTCAGCAATCTGTCCGTGATAAAAGAGAAGGCCGATCGGAACGAGCAGGAACAAAAGCCCGAATCTCTTATCATGGAAAATGGCAAGGCCTGCCACGATGCCTCCGGCAGCCACCCACGCGCCTCTGGAATAGGTAAGCGCCAGGCAGGTAAGGAGCACCAGCAGGACGAGCCCGAAAATGTACTTTCTCCTCCCCTTCTTCTCATAGAGGAAGAAAGAGGAAAGCGCGCTGATGATCATCAGAAGGTACGCACCCAAAAGGTTCGGATTCTCCAGCGTCGAATACATGCGGCGGCGGAGAAGCGGGAACCTCTCCGGATCGACCCAGCTCTGCGCTGTAAGATCCTTTGCCATGTCATGGGCATCCGCATATTGGAAGAAACCGTAAGCGGCCACACAGAGAGCGCCTGCCAGAAAGGCATAGAGCGCCTTTTCCTTTTCCCTGACCGTACGAATCGTGGAAAAGACCATGAGGTAGACAGCCGCATAAAGAAGCGGCTGGAGCGACCAGTTGAAAATCGAGAAGAAGCTGTCCTTGGATACGGCCGTGGACAGAAGCGAACACGCTAAAAAGACGGCCCCTGCTCCCCAGTATGGAGGGACGCGGAAGGACACTTCCTTTGATGTGCGCCAGTTGACAAGCCACAGAATGAGGGCCGGAATGAGGGGCGCGTAGAAAAGGAATGGATTCAGCGGAATCAGGAACAGCGTCAAATATAAAAGATATAGGACATGCTCGCGCGAGCATGCTTTATGCATCAGGCCGGAAAAACCCATTTCCACCTCCGGCTAATCAATTCTATAAAAGGAACCACTTTGTTCCGTATCTCATTATAATAGACTGATTCTTTTAGGGCAACGGCACGGCCTTTCGTCCTTTTCTCCTTTAAAGTGCTTTTTCTTCACTTTTTCTCTCTTTTACTTTCGTATTCTCAAAATAACAATTTCAAAATTTTCTTGACGCTCCCCTGACAAAATGCTATAGTATGTCCAACTTGATACAAGCGATGAAGAGAAGAGTACGCGGAAAGAAAGCCAAAGAGAGTCCCGTATGGTGAGAAGGGACGCCGGACATCCGCCGAACATGGCCTTGGAGCATGCGCCGCCGAATGATGAAGCGGCCCGGGAGTTCCCGTTACAGGACAGGAGTGCCTTTGCACTTCACAAGGTCTTTCCGGCGACGGAAAGGCGAACATGGGTGGTACCACGAAACAGAATCCTTCGTCCCGTTGGGAAGAGGGATTTTTTTGTACCCGGAATCGTTATTTCCACGAAATCATAAGGAGGACTTACTATGAACTACCGCAAAACTCTCGCCGTTTCCCTCGCTGCTCTTGCTGCCGCTGGTCTCATCGCCGGCTGCGGCGGAGAAAAACCGGCTGCTTCCAAGGCTGCAGGCTCTGCTTCCAAAACAACGACCATCAAAGTCGGCGTCTCCCCCGTTCCGCATGAACAGATCGTCAATGCAGTGAAGGATCAGCTTGCCAAGAAGGGCATCAATGTAGAAATCGTCGAATTCACTGACTATGTCCAGCCGAACCTGGCCTTGAACGACAAGAGCCTCGACGCAAATTTCTTCCAGCACAAACCGTACCTGGATGAATTCTGCAAATCCAGAGGCCTGAAGCTTGCTTCCGTCGGTGCTGTTCATCTTGAACCAATGTCCGTCTTCTCCAATAAGTACAAATCCCTCGCTGAACTGCCGGACGGCGCATCCATTGCCATTCCGAACGATCCGACCAATGGCGGCCGTGCTCTCCTCGTCCTCCAGTCTGCCGGCCTGATCAAACTCCGCGACGGTGCTCCTGTCACTGCCACCCCGCAGGATATTGCTGAAAACCCGCACAACCTGAAATTCTCCGAACTCGAAGCTCCGCAGCTTCCAAGATCCCTGGCTGACGTCGATGCTGCTGTCATCAACATCAACTTTGCCCTGGAAGCCAAGCTGAATCCGAAGGATGCCATCTACACAGAAAGCAAGGACTCCCCGTACGCTAACATCGTAGCTGTAAGAGCTGGCGATGAAAACCGTCCGGAAATCCAGGAACTGATGATAGCGCTCACCAGCCCTGAATCCAAGAAATTCATCGAAGACACCTACAAAGGCGCTGTCATTCCTGCATTCTGATCAACTAATTAAGGAAATAGAAAAAGGAGCTGTGGCAAAATGTTCAATCATTTTGCTGCGGCTCCTTTTTCATTGTTATATTCGCTTGGAGGAATTATCCAACATATTTATCTATCTGTTTTATCTGAAAACCTCAAAAGATGCTTCGCCTTTTTAGAAACTGCACCTTTTGAAAACCATACAACCAGCCTTTGGCTGTCAGAAATCAACCCTATCCACCGCAAGCGGTCCCCCTTCCCCGTCTGGGAAGGCGAGGCCGTACTTCCCCTTATTTTGTCACATCCCCTTTTCATTGGCGCTATAACTGCCCACAAAAAAGAGGCCCCGGGATTTCCGGAGAGCCTCTTCTTTTATTATATATATACTATATATATGTATTTCTGCTATAAGCTCTTATTTCAGGACTGTTCCGTCAGCGAGGGTAATGGTGTGACCGTTGAAGTTGATGGTGCCAAGGTTGTTGACGGTGGTTGCCTGGCTGTCAGCGGTGAGGTTCCATACGGAGCCTGCTCCGATGAAGATGTCAGCATTGGTCTTGTACTTTTCGCCGCCCTGTGCGTTCGGGATGATGGTGATGGCGCCTGTCCATACGGAGTTGTTTCTAAGGGTCAGGTTGACGTCGGAAATCGTATCGACGACGATATCGCCATTCAGTGTTTCTTCATCAGCAATCAGTTCGACATGGCCGCCGTTAGCGCCCGGGGTTCCCCAGCCGTAAGCGCCGTCATTGCCAAGAGCTGAGAGGATCGGAAGGCCCGGATCCTGCTGGAGTGTTGTCTTCTTCAGCGTGATGCGGTTGTGGGTGCCGGTGACGAGGAACATGCCGCCGTGATGGGAAATCAGGGTGGAGCCTGTTGCATTGAACTGCTGTACGCCCATGGTTCCGATAGCGGAAGGATCAGCGTAGAGAACGATGTTGTACGGTACGGATCCTGTTTCATTGCCTTCGAGCGTGGAGTTTTCAAGGGAAAGCGTATTGTTGTTGCGGACAACGGCTGCCTTGGTGTTCTGTGCGTTCACGCTGCTGTTTGTCAGTGTGACGTCGCCATTGACGTATGCGCCGTGGGAGTCCTTGCCAGTCGTGGTGAAATGACTGCTTTCAGCAAGAATCATGCCGCCGTTCTGGGATACCTTCATAGCCGGGGATGCATAGCCGGATGTGGTAACGGTCGTGTTAACGACTTTCATCATGGCTCTTTCTGCTGTTTCAAGGGCAGGAGAATTGTTTCCTGTCGTTGTAACGGTGGAATCAGTCAGGTTGAGGTAGGTTCCCTTGCTGTATCCGAATGCGCCCGGTGCGCCGAGAGCAGAGGATGTGATGGATGCCTTGGTGAATGCGCCATGGCCGCCATGGGTGACGAGGAGAGCTGCATTCATGCCGTACTGATTGGAGCTTTCTGTATTCGTAGCATCGCCGGTCTTTGTGAATGTGTCGCCTGCTGCGCTCATGTAAGCGTAGGAAACGCGGAGTGCATTCTGGTCAGCGGCTGCAGACGTGTAAGTCTGAGCATCATAGGTTCCGTCTGTTTCAATCGTTGCTGCGCTTGTTCCCTGATCAGCCGTGTACTTGGCAGTCTGCGCCGGTGTCGGTGCGGGCTCGGGTTCCGGCTCCGGTTCAGGAGCTGGTGCGGGCTCAGGTTCAGGAATGGGTTCCGGGGCTGGAGCCGGTTCTGGTTCAGCCGGTTTCGGAGCTTCCGGAGAAAGGTTCTTGAATGTGCCGGCTTCTACGGCTTTTTCAACATCCGGCAGTGTCAGGGACATGCCTTTCAGAAGTGCTTCAGTGTAGTTGACTTCCGGCTGAGCAGCCTCGGCCGGAGTGCCTGCGGCAGCTGTCGTTTCCTGTGCCTTGGCCGGCTGTGCAGCTGTAGCTGCAGCCGCTGCCGGTGCTGCATCCGCTGCAAAAGCGGACATAGAGCCGGCGCCTGTCATGACCAGGGCGCAGAGTAAAGCGGTCAGTTTGCTGTGTTTCATATATTTCCTCTTTTCTGAATAAAGACAATTCATACTCTGGATTCATTTGCTTGATTTATAGATACTAACACTGTTATTTTACATCAAATCAGCCTCGTTGTCACCCGTTCTGCGTTTTATACCGTTTATCACCCCTCATAAATTTTTTATCCTTGCAAAATGTTCTGTAGTATAGTAAAATTCGTTTGGTTCTAAGTTTTAGCGTTGACTAATCCTCAACATATAGTATAATGAAGATAAAGATAGGACAACTTCTATCTTTGATCACACTAAAGGAGGACCACATGGAGGAAAAGCAATTCATCCGCCATTTACCCAGAGCATCCGTGCTCACTTTGAAGGATCAGATCTCCTATCAGGAAGGTCAGATCGCAAGCAAGACGCTGGCGCAAAACAAAAACGTCAGCCTAACCCTCTTTGCCTTTGATAAAGACGAAGAGATCAGCTCTCATCAGTCCACGGGCGATGCTATGATCCAGGTACTGGAAGGAAAAGCTCGCATCATGGTCGGCAAGGAATTCTTCGAGGTTTCCGAAGGAGAATCCATCCTGATGCCCCATGACGTAGACCATGCAGTCTATGCGCTGGAACCGATGAAAATGTGTTTGACCGTTGTATTCCCTTATGAAAGATGAAGGGATTTAACGGACCGGAACTCCGTCCCCCCGGCGGCTCCGGGTTAAAAAGAGAGACTTCCCCCGAGTCTCTCTTTTCTTTTGCCTAAAATCCTCTTGAGGAGCATAGCGTTGTAAATAAAAAAACGGAACCGCTTTGCGTGGTCCCGTTTTTTATTGTATTACATGGTTCCGAAGATACGGTCGCCGGCATCGCCGAGACCTGGGAGGATGTAGTTATGATCATCGAGCTGACGATCGAGGGCAGCGGTGTAGATCGGCACATCAGGATGAGCCTGGTTGACGACTTCAACGCCTTCCGGTGCGGATACGAGGCACATGAACTTAATGTTCTTTACGCCTTTTTCCTTCATCATGTTGATGGCTGCGACAGCGCTTCCGCCGGTTGCGAGCATCGGGTCGACGATGATGAAATCGCGGTTGTCCACATCCGGCAGCTTGCAGTAGTATTCGATCGGCTTGGATGTTTCCGGATCGCGGTAGAGGCCGATGACGCCGACTCTTGCAGACGGCATCAGTTCAAGAAGGCCGTCCACCATGCCGAAGCCTGCGCGGAGGATCGGAACGATGCCGACTTTCTTGCCGGCTACGCGGCGGCCGCGCATCTTTTCGAGCGGGGTCTCCACTTCGACATCTTCGAGCGGAAGATCACGGGTGATTTCATAACCCATGAGGAGTGTAATTTCCTGGAGCAGGCGGCGGAACTCGCTGGAGCTTGTTTCCTTGGACCGCATGATCGTGAGTTTGTGTTGAATGAGCGGGTGATCAATAATATGAATCTGCATGATTGCCTCCCTGTAATTTAGACTATTCTGTAATTCGCCTTAACCATTTTAGCACAATAAGTGAAAAAGTGTAGGAAAATTTCAAAAGAATCAGCCCATTTCCCCCACCACGCGGTCAGCCCATGCGCGGTCGATGACAAAAATGCCTCTGGAATAGAAGTCAAGCCTGGATTCAGCCGCATTCTTCACTACCTTGTACAGGTCCATGTCAAATTCCATGGATGCGATCATCTTGTCCTGGCTTCTGAAAAGGAATCCATGCTCGCCGTCGTCATTCGTAGCAAAGAGGATTTCATCGATGCCCTTGTCGGCATACGTTTCCTCGACATTGTGCCAGACGCTGCTCTTGATGATTTCCACGACGCGGTCGTCAAGGCCTGCATCAAGGATCATCAGCTTTTCGCGGAAATCGTTGTAGGAGCGGACGATTCTCATCGTATAGTCCGGAAGGTCCTTCTGCCTCGCCGAAAGGATGGACATCATCTGATTCCATGCATCACCTTCGACAGAAACGAAGACCATGTACTTGTCTTCCATCTGATGATACAGGAAATTGTAATTCAAAAGAGCAGTCGCGCCGCAGTCGGGACAGGTATAGCGGAACGCGTCCCCCGTCCTGACGGCTTCCTTCAATTCCGGATCCTGCTTCGTATTGATGCTGTCCCAGACTTTGAATTCATGCTTGCTGCCGCAGGCCGGGCAGGTGATTTCAGACATTGAGCTTTGTGACATTGGAACCTCCGTGATTCATTAAATGATATGCTTTCCTTCTATTATACCGTACAAGGAGCGGAAATAAATTCCATACGGCGGACTTTTCCATATTTTTACAAATGGGCCGGATCGGTGATGACACCTTTGACGGCTGTCGCCGCGGCCACGGCAGGAGAGGCAAGGTATGCTTTTGCTTTCGCAGAGCCGAAGCGACCCAGGAAATTCCTGTTGTTCGTACCGAGCATCACTTCCCCGTCCCCCATGAGGGCCATCGTGCGTCCTTCGCAGAAGGAACAGTACGGAGGCGTCACAAGAGCGCCTGCCTCGACGAAGGTCTGGATCCAGCCGCGCTTTACGGCTTCTTCCATGATGGAGGCGGAAGCCGGCGTCACGATGAATTTAAGGTCTTCTGCTATATGGCGGCCCTTCAGGATCTTTGCCGCTTCTTCGAGGTCCTCCAGCCTTCCGTTCGTGCAGGAACCGAGGCAGACCTGATCGACCTTCACCCCTTCGATTTCAGAAAGCGGACGGATGTTGTCGACATGGGGCGGACAGGCGATGACTGGCTCAAGGTCTTCTGCCTGGTAGAAGAGTTCCCTTTCATAGACAGCATCTTCGTCTGCCTTCACCCATGAAATCGATTCATAGGGTATTTTGCAATAAGCGGCTGTCTTTTCATCAGCAGCAAAAAGGCCTGCCTTGGCGCCGCATTCGACGACCATGTTGGATATTGTCAGGCGGCTGTCGACGGAAAGGCTCTCCACGGCGCTTCCCGTAAATTCAAGGGATCGGTACGTCCCTCCGGCCGCGCGGAGATCGCCCAGCACGCGGAGGATGATGTCCTTGGCATAAACATTGGACGGGATTTTCCCTTCAATGCGTACCTTGATCGAGGACGGCACGCGGAGCCACAATTTCCCTGTCCCCCATAAGTATGCCATTTCCGTATATCCGATACCCGTACCGAAACAGCCGACACCGCCGGCCGTCGTCGTGTGGGAGTCGGTGCAGAGGAGGATTTCTCCCGGCTTCCCGTAACCCAGCTCGGGGATGAGCTGATGGCAGATGCCACCAGAAGCATGGAAGTGCCCGACATGGTACTTGTCACGCAGCTTGTACCCGTAAGAAAGGCTGTCCGGGTCGGTGGGAAGGCAGGCCGGATTCAGATGGTCATGGAAAATGATGAGGCGCTCCGGATACATGGCTTTTTCAAATCCCATTTCCATAAGCTTCTCATAAAGGCTCTTCGTATAAATATCATGGACGACCGCCCGATCCGGCGTGACCGTCACAAGATCGCCCGGATGAAGATCGGCAAGGCCCGTATTCTTCATGATGATCTTTTCAGCAAGAGTATGTCCCATCATTACCTCCCCCTTTCCTTCTGTACATGCTTCACGAGCCCGCCATCCATGATGAGCGAAAGAAGATCGCCCCTCACTTTGGAAATCGGATATTTCTTCCCCTTGCACAGGATGTATTCATTCGGTACGACGATGACCGTATCCCCTTCTTCTACGTCATCAAAGAGCGCGGCGCATTCAATCGGAAGGATGCCGTTATTGACAGCATTCCGGAAGAATATGCGCGCGAAGGATTTGGCGATGATGCATCGGATGCCGCTTTCAGAAAGCACCTCGGCGGCCTGTTCCCTTGAAGAACCGCAGCCGAAGTTGTTCCCGGCGACAAGGATGTCTCCATCCCTGACTTCTTCTGCCAGCTCAGGCCGGAGCGGTTCGAACATGTGTTTTTTGATTTCATCCCAGGACGGATAGGAAAGATGCTGCGTCGGGATGATGATGTCCGTATCAATGTCGTCCCCGAACTTCCACACGCGCCCGGAGAAGGCAAGGATCGGATCCGCGCTCAGGTTCTTTATTCCCGGAGCAGGCTTTTCAGATTCTTCCGCCTTTTCCTCAAAAAGCACCGGCGCCTCAGGCTCTTCCTGCCTTTTTCTTTTCAGGAATTCGCCGCCGATATATCCTCTCACGGCCGCATTGGCCGCTCTTTCCGTGCTGACATGGAAGACGGCCGCCTCGATTTCGTCCCCATAATCCTTATTATCGTTCGTAAGGAGTATTTCTCCCTTCCCTGCCTTTGCCTCATAGGAAGGATCGGCGCACTGATTGAGGAAAATACCGCCTGCGTCCATGATGTCCTTGATATAGCCAAGGTCAGCGGCCTTTCTGTATACCTCCGCTGTGGCAGGAGCCACGGAAAGACGGACGCCATCAGATACATGCTCCCCGCGGATGATGTCAGCGGCATGCCTGATATCCTCCAGGAAACCGCCCTGCGCGCCGCCTATGAAGACAGCGGAAATCGGGATCCGTCCCTTCTGGCTGATTTCCTTTCCCTCATGGATGACGACAGAGGGAACGTACTGGATCCGGATATGGGATCCCTGCACGTTTTCTTTCACAAAAGCCGTGCATCCGGAGGCTCTTCCTGCGGCCATGCACATGACAGCAAGCTCTTCCTTCCTGAATTCTTGAAGCTCTCCTGAAATACACACGGGCATCCCTTGGGGAATCTTTTTGGAAAGCGCATAGGCCTTATCGTAATTGCAGGGGCGGTATCCTTCCCTGAAAAACCGGTCATACCTCGTTTCCTTTGTACTCAGAAAAACATTGAATACGCCGCCTTCCTGGATGGAGAAGGATCCCGTAAGAAGCACTTCTTCACGGCCTTCCTCATCAAGGCAGTACCCCTTCCCGCCAAAGGCGCCCATCACATAGACGTCAGGATCTCCGGATACGGCAATAAAGTCCTCGGAGAGGAACTCTTCGGCCAGCAGGTGGAAAGCCATTCCCTTCCCGTACGCATGAGGAATGGAAAGCTTCCTTGCAAGCGCAAGCACCTCCTGCTGCCTTTTTGATTCCTCCGGTGAATTCGGCGGCACCTTCTTGTCGATCACGACCCTGATCTTCTCAGTATCCCAGAGCTTCCTGCCGCTTTCAGCCGCCTTTTTCAGCGCAGCAAAGCCTTTCTCTTCATTGAGGACAACTACATCAGCCTCATATGTTTTTATTTTCATTCCTTAGGTCCCTCCCATCCTTCTTTTCTTCTCATTATACAGATAAAAGGAAAGCACAAACAGGGAGAACCAAATAAAAAATCCCGCTTTCGCGGGCAAAAAAATAGATCCCCATAGGAAGATGAAAGGAGGGGATCAACGGCGCAAAAGCCCATATAAAATTTCGCAGCTTACGGGGCTGCTTTCTCCCATGTTTCCACGGGGCGCTGTCTCCTGACATTTCTTCAATGAATATTCATTGGCAGGTATAAGAAAAGCCAGTGCAGCTTTGCCTCCGGATGTCCCTAAGAACCGCGTTCCGGTTGGTTAAGTACCATTCTATCCATGACACCCCGTTTCGTCTAATACCGGTCAAGGATTATTTCTATTCCTGCCATGCATAAAGAAAACGAGAAATCCCCGAATTCATCCAAAAATCGCGATTTTACCGTATTATTACATTGTTAATTTTCTATATTATTTGTTTATCATGCATGCCGTGCATTGGAATCCTTCCTATCTTTCATAAATATTGCCTCTTTTTATTGAAACGCCCCTCTTCCTAAAGGTATAATTGAACTAACGATTATGAGTCCGGCTTATATAAAGAATGAATCCCGTATTTTATAAAGGAGTCCCCCATGGATCTCAGCCAACTGGAATATTTCCGCGCGCTTGCGCATATCCGCCACTTCACGAAAGCGGCGGCTTCCATTTCCATCTCGCAGTCTGCCCTGTCGCGCTCCATCACGAAACTGGAAAACGAGCTCGGCCATCCCCTCTTCGACCGCACGGGCCATGAAATCTCCCTCACTCCGGATGGGCAGCGTTTCCTCATCCACGTAGAGCGCGCTCTTTCTGAAATCGAGGAAGGCAGGCGGGAGCTACTCGATCATGAAAACGATCCGCAGGGCGGCATCATCAATCTTTCCTTCATCCATTCCCTTGGCACCTACATGCTTCCTGTCCTTCTTTCCGAATTCAAGGTGCAGAATCCTTCGACCAGGTTCAACCTGCAGCAGAACGATTCCACGCTGCTCGCGCAGGGACTCATCGACGGGACGAGCGACCTGTGCCTGGGATCCACGATGATCACGATGAAGCATATCGCCTGGTCCTACCTCTATTCCGAGGAAATTTACATTACTGTCCCTCTCCATCACCGCCTGGCCGACTGGGAGCAGACTGCGCTGAAGGATATTGAAAACGAGCCCTTCGTTACAATGAAGCCGAGCTATAGCCTCAGAATCCTCACCAATCGCGTCTGCGCGCTCGCCAATGTCCATCCGAAGGTCATTTTCGAAGGCGACGACACGAACACAATTGCAAGCCTTGTCGCTTCCAATCTGGGCGTTTCCCTCCTCCCGAAGATTCCAGGAAGCAATGCGATCGGCATCCGCCAGATCCACGTCTCCTTCCCCTCCTGCAAGAGAGAAATCGGCATCGCATGGAACATGACGCGACCCCTGTCTCCAGCAGCGCTCCGCTTCCATCAGTTCATCGTGAAGAGATTTGCGGACAAAAGGTCCTCCACCGTCCGCTGAATTCTTGCCATTTCACTCATTGACATCACCATTTTCCCATGCTATCATGAGGTCAGTTTTATAAAGGCAATGAGAAGAAGAGTAGGAAATCCGGAATGGCAAAGAGAGCTGCGGAGGGTGAGAAGCAGACCGGGAACGATTTCTGAAGATGGACTTTGAGCCTGCTTGGCTGAATCATGAAGCCGGCCGGGACTGCCCGATACAGCAGCAGGGTATTTATGGCATTGTCCGGCGTACCCGCAGAGTCTTTGCCGGTGACGGCAGGGAGAAACAGAGTGGTAACACGGCTAAGCACCGTCTCTCGTAAGAGGGGCGGTTTTTTGTTTGCCAAATCTGCCCCATTTCACGGCATTATATAAGGAGGATTTCATTATGGACATCAAGACTATCTGCATTCATGGCGGCGACTGGAAAGATCCGACCGGCTGCATTTCCGTTCCGATTTTCCAGAGCGCCACTTTCGGCCATCCGGAGCTTGGCCAGTCGACCGGCTATGATTACACGCGCGTGCAGAACCCGACCCGCGAAAGCACGGAAAAGCTCGTAGCCGCTCTTGAGCACTGCTGCGACTGTACCAGCTATTCGTCCGGCATGGCTGCCATTTCCATGGTCATGGAACTTTTCAAGCCGGGCGATACGATCATTTCCAGTGACGACCTCTACGGCGGTTCCATCCGCCTTTTCCGCTTCGTCAATGAAAAGAACGGCCTGAACTTCCGCTATGTCAATACATCCCATCTGGATGATGTGGAAAAAGCCTTCGATGAAACGGTCAAGGCTGTCTATATCGAAACACCGACCAACCCGATGATGCAGATCACCGATATCAAAGCCATCGCTGACATCGCTCATGCCCACGGCGCTCTCCTCATCGCAGACAATACATTCATGAGCCCGTACTTCTGCAACCCGGCCGACCTTGGCGCAGACATCATCCTCCACAGCGGCACGAAGTACCTTGCCGGCCACAACGATACCCTGGCAGGCTTCGTTGCATGCAAGGACAAGGAAATCGCTGAAAAGCTCCGCTTCCTCTACAAGACCGTCGGCGGCTGCCTCGCCCCGTGGGACAGCTGGCTCGTCACCCGCGGCATCAAGACACTGGCGCTTCGCATGGAAGCAGCCCAGAAGAACTCGCAGATTCTCGCTGAATGGCTCTCTTCCCAGAAAAAGATCACCAAAGTCCTCTACCCGGGACTTCCCGGTTTCGAAAACAAGGACATCCATGACAAGCAGTCCAGAGGCGCAGGCGCTATGCTTTCCTTCTACACCGACACCCATGAAACGGCACTGGAGATCCTGAAGAACGTCAAGCTCATCCGCTTTGCTGAAAGCCTTGGTGGCGTGGAAAGCCTCATCACTTATCCTGCCACCCAGACGCACAGCGACCTCACCGAAGAAGAAAGACAGTCCCGCGGCATCACAGAATGCCTGCTCCGCCTGTCCGTCGGCATCGAAGACGCTGGCGATCTCATCGCTGACCTTTCCCAGGCCATCGGTTAATATCACTATTATTTTACAAGGAGGCTTACCATGAAATTATCTGATCTTGATACCGTCATCGACCGCCGCGGAACCGGCTGCCTGAAATATGATTTCGCTGTCCAGCGCGGCCAGCCCGCTGATGTCCTTCCCTTCTGGATTGCTGACATGGACTTCAAAGTGGCTGAGCCGATCCTTGACGCTCTCAGAAAACGTGTCGACCATGGCATCTTCGGCTACTCGGAATCCGGCGAATCCTACTTCGAAGCGCTGAAGAACTGGCAGAAGGAAAATTACGGCTGGGTTATCGAGCCCGAATGGCTCATTAAGACCCCGGGCGTCGTTCCTGCCATCAACCTTGCCGTCAAAGCACTGACAAAGGAAGGCGACGGCATCCTCATCAACCGCCCTGTCTACTACCCCTTCCTCGAAGCCATCAGGAAGAACGGAAGGAAACTGGTGAACAGCCCGCTCATCCGCAAGAACGATCATTATGAACTTGACTTCGACGACCTCGAAGCAAAGATCAAAGCAGAAAACGTGAAACTTGCCCTCCTCTGCTCCCCGCACAACCCGGTCGGCCGCGTGTGGACGAAAGAAGAACTGTCCCGCTACGCTGATATCTGCATCAGAAACGGCGTCAAGATCGTCGCTGATGAAATCCACGAAGACTTCACCTATCCCGGGTTCACCCACACGACATTTGCCACCATCAGCAAGGAAGCTGCCCAGAATGCCATCATCTGCACAGCCCCCTCCAAGACATTCAACATCGCAGGCCTACAGACATCCAATATCCTGATCCCGAATCCGGAAATCCGGAAAGCCTTTCAGGATGCCCTCGATTCCTTCGGCTACGACCAGCTGAACACGATGGGCCTTGTCGCCTGCGAAGCTGCTTACCGCTATGGCCGCGAATGGCTCGATACCGTCAAGGAATACATCCGCCTGAATGTCGACTTCCTCAGGGATTACCTCAAGGAAAACCTCCCGAAGATGAAACTCATCGAACCGGAAGGCACCTACCTCCTCTGGATCGACGCTTCCGCTTACGGCCTTTCCGACAAAGACCTCGAGCACAAAGTCACCCACGACTGCCACCTCTGGCTCGACATGGGCTACATCTTCGGACCGGAAGGAAACGGCTTCCTCCGCTTCAATCCCGCCTGCCCGAGAGAAACACTCATCAAAGGCCTCACCCTTTTGAAGGAAGGCTTTGAAGGGAAATAAATCCAGAAAATAAAAATTTCAATAGAAAAAGGCTGTGATGAAATGTGCAATCATTTCGTCACAGCCTTTTTTGTCTTTAAGAGCTAATCCGGCAAAAGCACTTCACACTCACCGGCTTCCTCATACACAAAGGACGTATTAACTGGATAATTCATCAGTCTTTTACATCTTTAAGCATTTGAAAGAAATACAAAACCAACAGTATGCCGTACGCTAATATAGTAAATGCATTATTTTACTTGAAAAACAGGGCACCGAGCAGCAGCATTTCTGTTATATCTTTTATTTTCTTAGACTTATACATTGAGTACAGCATCCAGAATAAGATTGTCAGGGAAATGTAATCTATCCCCAGGTACACCAATAAATAAGAATAAAAATTGGCAGGGACAGGCAGATGAAATAACCCTGAATAAATCTCTGGTATTTCAAGACTGAACACAGCAAGAGAAGCGATAACCGCAATTAATCCATTTTGGGCCTTCTCCCTGATTGGAACCAATTTTGACAAAAGCACGGCACTCAAAGCAGCAAGCATAAATTCTGCAATCCTTGCTGTCCAGAAAATATAAACTGTACCTGAAGTGTTAATGGATGCTTCCATAAGATTACACTCCTGTCAGTATTCAAACAGACTGAAGCTATAACATGATTCGTTATTATTTACACCTAAAATGGATTACAATAAATCATTGCAGCACAAAGAAGTGCATATACCACTAAAGCCGCATCATATTTATGGATTTCGTATTTGTCTGTTTTAATTTTGACGAGAAAACTTCTACAACTCAAAAATGTAGACATTATCAAATATGTAAATGTGAAACTTCTAATGGAATGCAGTAAAACAGCTATATACCTGAGCCAATAGATGGAGCTGTCAATCAAGACTAAACTCCCATATGCCAAAAAACAAAGAGGGAACCCAACTTTAATGTAAGCCGGCATAGGTTTGATTCCTAGTTTCAAATACTTTGGTGGATATTTCCATGTTTTGTATAAATAAATTGCGCCGACGACGAGAATAGATACTTTAAATAAATCCCAGGCTGCCGGTCCATAAGCGAACTGATGCGTAACTCTGCTAATCCAAGCACTGCCATCCTTGTATAGGGTAAAAAGAATGTCATCCAACATAGTCATTTGTGACATAATAATCCCCTTCCATGATAAGGAAATCTCGTTTCATTACAGATGAAAGATTCTTCCAACAAGTTCTTTAATAAATTATTTGAAAGATAATATAAAAAAGATAATATAAATATATATTAATTTTTACTAGACTATCAAAAAGCTCAATCAGGTCCTTCTAAGATTTTATTAAAGCTTTCTCTGTCCTCAGTATCAATTTGCTGTTTACTCTCCTCCGGAAGAATTCTATCTTTTAAATTATCTAATAACGCTCCTGCGCCTCCGGCAAGAGCCGTGTCAAAAATAATAATTCCTGGCGTCAAAGGCCCTTGTCCCAGAGTAATACCTACTGCTTCACTAACTCCAAAAGAAGCAGCCACGCCAAACAAAGCTCTTTCCTGCATTCTTTTCATACTATAATTCCCAATGTATCCATCTTTAACGGTAGAATATATAAAAGAGCCTGCCTGACTTAAAGGTAGATTTTTCCCTAAGACTTGGTTTACTTTATAAACGAAGCCTTCAGATACAATTCCTTGTGAAAAATCAATTACTTCAGATTCTCCGACAGTTCGCCCATTATAACCATAAGTTCTAACATCTCCTGGAATATAATCAGCAGTACCATCATCATGATATTTATAATCCCAACCAAAAGATTGTTCCCCAGGTTCTGGATTTTGCATCCAAAAGATTGCACCACCGGGCATTTGTTCATCCGGATCCACAAACTGATCCTCACCGTCATTTACAATCCAAAGATTGCCATACATATCTACAATATAAGCCCCATCTTGCCAGGGCCTTGGTCCATAATTATTCCACTTCGTTCCATATTGAGCTAAAGCGGCTCCGGCCATGCCTTCCTGGCCGGCCAGTTTGTTTGTGGCGTATCCCAGTACTGCGCTGGCTGCCTGGACGAGGTCAGGATTGTTTCTTCCGAGCGCGCGTGTCAGCTTTCCGACAAGGGCTTCATTGACGCCTCCTGCTGCTCCTGAGAGGAATCCTCCTCCGGACAGTTCTCCTTCGATTCCTGCAAATACGCTGTGGAGGGCGATTTTCTCTGCTCCGCCTTCCTTCCACCCTTCTTTTTCGCTGAGTTTATGGATGGCTTCGTTGACGTTCTTGGCAAAGAGACGGGCCAGTTCCTGTCTTTCTTCGACTTTCGTCTTGTCAAAGATCCTTCCCAGTTTATTCAGGGAGTTCTCTGTATTCCGGTTGATTCTCTCCCTATCTGTCTTCGGATCTGCAATGGAGAGCGTGCCTTCGGTAATGGCGGATCTGGTAACGCTGGATGCTTTTCCTTTGGCCCCTGTATAGAGTTTGGGGATGATGCCTTCTTTGTTGTAGTTCTCATTCAAAAGGTTTGCATCTTCTTTGGAAAGGCCGTTCCAGCCGTATGCTTTTTCTCTTCCTTTAGCTTCATCATACTCCCGGTTTGCGCTGTAGCCAACCCCTTTATTTTCCGATGTATATTCCGCATGGTTCCTGATATCTTCTATATCCAGTTCCCCGGCACTTACCAGATTCTTCTCTGCCCTGGCAAGGCTTCCGATGACAGCCCCTTTCATGGATAGAGTTTCTCCTGCGCTCACGAGGACTCCTTCTTTTCCGCCGTAGATGCCGCTTTGCGTAGAAACGGACTCATAGACGCTTCTTGTCTTTCCTTTATCTGCTTCGCCGGCAATTCCTGAGGGCCCTCTGCCATCAAAGGCAAGGGAAAGGCTTCCTCCTTTTCTGTCATTCTTATATGTTTCTGTATCTGACAGGCTTGACAGGGAGAGGTCTCTTCCGCTCTTTACGACGACTCTGTCTCCTGTCATGGAAGATCCTCTGAGGACTGTATCTTTACCAGACAGGATGGCTGCGTTCGTTTCCGCACCGGGCTTCCTGATTTCACGACGATATGACGGATGAGAAACCCTTCCTCCTCATCAGGAAGCAGGGGACGCTTTCTGTCCGTCATCCCGCCTTCCAGACGGACTGAGGGTTCCTCTTCTTTCGCCTTCATCTGAAGCGCGCGTTCTTTCATCACCTGATGCTCTTTTGCGCCCTGAATTCCATCCGCTGCGTTTACCTGAGAAAAAGAGAGCCCTGCACAGACTCCCAAAACAGTTAGTATCCGGCAGTATTTTCTCATTAGGCTCCCTCCCGTTAGAGGCAAAAACGCAGTTGATCTATGTATTGCCAAATATTTAAGTATTCATGCTTTCTTTTCATGATACAGCGCATTCATCGACGATTACCAATATACGTTATGCAAAACCTTAGAAAATAATTTGATAAGTTTACTTAAGAATTCCACACTCCTCAATACTGATCAAAATCTATCTTGGGGAATAAGGAAACGGTTTCCTCCGCTTCAATCCCACCTACCCGAGAGCAACACTCATCAAAGGCCTCACCCTTTTGAAGGACGGCTTTGAAGGGAAATAAATGCAACACAAAAGGAGCTGTGACAAAATGTGCAATCATTTTGCTACAGCTCCTTTTGTGTTGATATATTCAATTAGAAGATTACCCAATACATTTATATATTTGTTTTATCTGAAAACTTCAAAACCTCGCTGCGCTCGAAGGAAATAATGTCTCAGTCGACTCCGTCGCCAGCTTCCCCTACGGGACAAGCTCAAACACCCTTAAACCGAACTTCGTTCGAAAAAAGGAAAAGCAGTGTTTTAGTGGATTTTGTAACATTCCTTTTTCTTATTGCATTCTATTATTTCAAGCTTCTGCGGCTGCGCGTTTCATGACTCTTTTTCCGGAGGTCTTTCTCCAGAAGAAGTAATAGGCAAGGCCTGCCAGAGCAGAGGCTAAGCAGACGACGCCATACATGAAGGGATAACCTTCGGAACCTGCGACGGCGCCTAGGATGGCTGCGGCAAGTCCTACGCTGATATCAAGGGACCAGAAGTAGGTGGATGTGGCAACGCCTGCGCGGGCGGCCGGGGCGCTCTGCACGGCCAGTGTCTGGAAGGCAGGGGCGAGTGCGCCGAAGCCTACTCCCAAAATAGCGCCGGAGAAAAGGAGGGTGAAGGGGCTGTGTGCCTGGCTGAAGAGGATGAATCCCAAAGCGAAGAGGCCAAAGCCCGGATACACGGTATAGTCCGGTCCGTGGTAATCGAAGAGGTAGCCGACAAAAGGTCTTGTCACGACGATGACGATCGCAAAGACGACGAAGAAAAGGCTTGGTATGATTCAACAAGAAAGACAGAATAATATCATAAATATATTAGGAGGTCATTCTTATGCCATGTAAAACCAAAGCGTCCCCGGAGGAAATGTTAGACCAGATTGCTTCATATCTCTATCAGGGTGTTACGATTACCCAGGCAGCTGAAAATCTTCATATGAGCCGCATAACATTCAGGAAATGGGTCCTCCGGTATAAAGAGGAGGGCTTTAAGGGATTGCGGCCCAGGCAGCATTTGTCTTACTACTCCAATCAGATGAAGATCCAGGCCGTAAAGGAATATCTTAAAGGCGGTGTTTCCATGCTTTCCGTCTGTGCCAAATACAGAATTTCCGGCACACTCTCCCTTAAAACATGGATTGAGGCGTATAATGAGCATAAGTTGACAGACCTCGTTTCTGAAGGAGGAGATCTTATGGGCAAACGCCAGCAATCGGTCAAGGAAGAGCGAGTCAGAATCGTTCAGGAGTGCATCGCCAGTGGATGCGATTATAACAAGATAGCCAAGAAGTACAACATGTCCTACCAAACGCTCTACACATGGGTAAAAAAGTTCAAGGAAATGGGCGAAGTTGGTCTTGAGGATTACAGAGGAAAGCCGATCAGGCTCCAAACGCCCCGGACCGAAGAAGAACAGCTGCGTCAGGAGAATGCCAGACTTCTTGAAGAACAGAAGGATCTTATAGCAGAGATTGCCCTGCTAAAAAAAAAGATGGAGATAGAGGAAAGGTTGCGTTCCTCGAAGGATTCAGCCTTACTCACCTTCTCAGAGATTTTAAAGCCATAAAAGAAGTCCATGAAGAAACCAACATCTCCATAGAAAGTCTCTGCCGACTCTCAAAGGTCTCCCGGGCAGCTTATTACGGATGGCTGAATCATATTAAGAGCGGCCGTGAACTGCTGAGAGAAAAGGTCGCACAGGAGGTCATGAAAACCCATCAGGAATATCCGGATATGGGATACCGCCGGATTAACGATTGGATCAAGAAGGATGACAACATCAATATAAATGTAAGCGACAGTCTGGTTCTTCGTATCATGCGGATACTTAATATTAAGTCCGTGATCAAGTACAAGACCGATGGTTGCACTCGTAACGCAAAGGATCCAAAGTACATTTTTGAAAACCTGCTGAACCGTGACTTTGATGCCGGCGTGTCCAATGCAAGATGGATGACGGATGTCACTGAATTCAAGTACACAACTGCTGATGGAGTTTTGCACAAGTTATATTTAAGCGCGATTATTGACGGCCATGATCGCCGGATTGTCTCTTATGTCATCGGCGACAGGAACAATACTGCACTGGCTTTTGAGACAATGGAAAAGGCACTTAAAGAGAATCCTGGAGAACATCCAATGATTCATACCGACCGCGGATTCCAGTATACAAGCAACGGATTCCATAAGATTGTTGAAAAAGCAGGACTGGTTCACAGCATGTCCCGTGTAGGCTGCTGTGCAGACAACGGTCTGATGGAAGGGTTCTGGGGAATGCTGAAGCGCGAACGTTACTACACACGTAAATTCACCAGCCGTAAAGCAGTGGTAAGCATGATCAACGGCTACATCTACTTCTACAACAACAAACGCATTCAGCGCAAATTACATCTTTTAGCTCCAATGGAAGTATTCAACGCAGCTCCAATGGCTGCATGATTAAGATTAAAGTACGATTAGATTTTTTATGATATTTATTTGTCTGTATTAACAAATCCGCACCAGTCCGGTTTCGTCAGCGTAGTCTGACAACGCAAAAAAGGCCTTCGACAGGCCTTTTTTGCGTAACCTATAACCTTATTCTCTTACTTCAATTCCCTCTCGGTCCCCATGACTCTGACGAAGCCGCCGCCGAATTTGGTGTTGGCGAGCCATTTCTCGAGGTTGAAGATGTACGGGACGCCTTCATCCCAGAGGGTGCAGAGGGTCTTGCCGTCTCTTTCTTCGATCTTCACGAGGGGCATCCAGTGCCAGTGGTAGGGAATCGGTTCGCCGCCGCTGTGGAGGTTCAGGAAACCTACGGGGCAGTCGGAGGCGAGGCCTTCTGCTATGAATTTCTTCAGCTTTTCGAAGCTTGGCGCAAGCATGTGGATGGCCGGAATCGGCATGGCTTCAGGGGTGCCCTTGAGGCCTCTTTCCTTCATGTATGCTTCCAGCCCCTCTTTGAGCCATCTTGTTTTGTACAGGCCGTGCATGCGGGGAGTTGCGTATTTCCAGATGTCGAGCATCTTGGACGTCGCGCCTTCCTTGGTCGTGACGGGCATCTGCCATTCCTTCATTTCCACGTAGGCAGCAATCATAGCGCCTACCGTCGGGCCGCAGCCTGCCAGTTTCTGCCTTTTTTCAGGATACCACTCCTGGTTGTAGCCGAGTACCTTTCGTCCGTCCGCGGTCACGGTGATCCATTCAGGATGACGGATTTCTATCATCATGTTTATCCCTTCCCGTTTCAAAAACTACGGAGATCCCCGGCCCGCGCCGGATCAGCGGATCCCCGCCTCCTTGAGGAGGTTTCTTACGACATAGCCTGCCATCATCATGCCGGACACCGGAGGAACGAACGAAGTCGAACCCGGAGCATGGCCTTCGCCGATCGGCTTGTGCGGCAGTTCCTTAGAATATACGACTGTCAGATGCCTTACACGGCGGTCCTTCAGTTCTTTTCTCATCTTTCTTGCCAAGTGGCAGACAGACGTCTTATTAATATCTGCGATCTGCAGCATTTCCGGACGCAGGCGGTTGCCCGTGCCCATCGAGGAAATTTCCGGAATCTTCAGCTTCCAGCAGATTTCCGCAATAGCAAGCTTTGCCGGTACATCATCGATGGCGTCGATAATGTAATCCGCATGCAGATCCTTAATGAAATCCTCATCGCCCGGGCGGAAGAAAACAGGCTTTGCTTCAGCGATGCAGTTTGGATTCACGCGGTGCGCTCTCTCCACCATCACCTCTGCCTTATTCCTTCCGATCGTCGTCCGGTCAGCGACCAGCTGGCGGTTCAGATTCGATTCGTCAACAACATCCTTGTCAATGAAAATCAGGTGGCCGATCCCGACTCTGACAAGCGCCTCAGCAGCATACGATCCAACGCCGCCGATACCAAATACAGCAACAGTCTTCGTGGAAAGGAAATCTACCCCTTCCTCACCCATGATGCGGGCAGTGCGTACAAATATGGGATCCATTACTCTCCTCCGGGGATAATTTCAATCCAGTAACCATCCGGATCGTTAATGAAATAAATACCCATAGCCGGGTTCTCGTAGCAGATGCATCCCATCTTCTTGTGCAGCTCATGAGCAGCGTCCATATCATCGACATCGAAAGCCAGATGGAATTCATTGTCGCCCAGATTGTACGCTTCCTTCCTGTCGCGAAGCCAGGTCAGTTCCAGACGATGCGTCGTCACGCCATCACCCAGGTAAGCCAGAACAAAGGAGCCGTCGGGAGCTTTGAACTCGTTGACTACCTTCAGCCCGAGCGCTTCCTCATAAAATGCGATACTCTTCTTCAAATCGAGTACGTTGAAATTGTTGTGGTTAAACTTAAATTTCATTCTTTCTCTCCTCTTCAAAACAAAAGGGAAACGCCAGGCGTCTCCCCGGACACCTCGTTTTTCAATGTCCGCTGTACTAAACAGTATACCACAAAGTGTCCATACTATATATAGAAATTTCCTAATACATGCAAATTTGAGGGGGGGAGAGATAAAACCATACAAGCGAGCTAAGCTCGATGAAATGCAACTCATCCGTCAGGCATCAGAATTTAAGGCCTGGTATGATTCAACAAGAAAGACAGAATAATATCATAAATATATTAGGAGGTCATTCTTATGCCATGTAAAACCAAAGCGTCCCCGGAGGAAATGTTAGACCAGATTGCTTCATATCTCTATCAGGGTGTTACGATTACCCAGGCAGCTGAAAATCTTCATATGAGCCGCATAACATTCAGGAAATGGGTCCTCCGGTATAAAGAGGAGGGCTTTAAGGGATTGCGGCCCAGGCAGCATTTGTCTTACTACTCCAATCAGATGAAGATCCAGGCCGTAAAGGAATATCTTAAAGGCGGTGTTTCCATGCTTTCCGTCTGTGCCAAATACAGAATTTCCGGCACACTCTCCCTTAAAACATGGATTGAGGCGTATAATGAGCATAAGTTGACAGACCTCGTTTCTGAAGGAGGAGATCTTATGGGCAAACGCCAGCAATCGGTCAAGGAAGAGCGAGTCAGAATCGTTCAGGAGTGCATCGCCAGTGGATGCGATTATAACAAGATAGCCAAGAAGTACAACATGTCCTACCAAACGCTCTACACATGGGTAAAAAAGTTCAAGGAAATGGGCGAAGTTGGTCTTGAGGATTACAGAGGAAAGCCGATCAGGCTCCAAACGCCCCGGACCGAAGAAGAACAGCTGCGTCAGGAGAATGCCAGACTTCTTGAAGAACAGAAGGATCTTATAGCAGAGATTGCCCTGCTAAAAAAAAGATGGAGATAGAGGAAAGGTTGCGTTCCTCGAAGGATTCAGCCTTACTCACCTTCTCAGAGATTTTAAAGCCATAAAAGAAGTCCATGAAGAAACCAACATCTCCATAGAAAGTCTCTGCCGACTCTCAAAGGTCTCCCGGGCAGCTTATTACGGATGGCTGAATCATATTAAGAGCGGCCGTGAACTGCTGAGAGAAAAGGTCGCACAGGAGGTCATGAAAACCCATCAGGAATATCCGGATATGGGATACCGCCGGATTAACGATTGGATCAAGAAGGATGACAACATCAATATAAATGTAAGCGACAGTCTGGTTCTTCGTATCATGCGGATACTTAATATTAAGTCCGTGATCAAGTACAAGACCGATGGTTGCACTCGTAACGCAAAGGATCCAAAGTACATTTTTGAAAACCTGCTGAACCGTGACTTTGATGCCGGCGTGTCCAATGCAAGATGGATGACGGATGTCACTGAATTCAAGTACACAACTGCTGATGGAGTTTTGCACAAGTTATATTTAAGCGCGATTATTGACGGCCATGATCGCCGGATTGTCTCTTATGTCATCGGCGACAGGAACAATACTGCACTGGCTTTTGAGACAATGGAAAAGGCACTTAAAGAGAATCCTGGAGAACATCCAATGATTCATACCGACCGCGGATTCCAGTATACAAGCAACGGATTCCATAAGATTGTTGAAAAAGCAGGACTGGTTCACAGCATGTCCCGTGTAGGCTGCTGTGCAGACAACGGTCTGATGGAAGGGTTCTGGGGAATGCTGAAGCGCGAACGTTACTACACACGTAAATTCACCAGCCGTAAAGCAGTGGTAAGCATGATCAACGGCTACATCTACTTCTACAACAACAAACGCATTCAGCGCAAATTACATCTTTTAGCTCCAATGGAAGTATTCAACGCAGCTCCAATGGCTGCATGATTAAGATTAAAGTACGATTAGATTTTTTATGATATTTATTTGTCTGTATTAACAAATCCGCACCAAATCCGCACCAGCCTGACACCTTCCCTTTCAGGGCAAGGTCAAAGGCAAAACCGCAAAACCTCGCTGCGCTCGAGGAAATACAGTCTCAGGGCCGTAGGCCGGTTTTAACCTTGCTCCGGGAGGAGAAGGTGGCGGCGAAGCCGACGGATGAGTTGCATTTCCCAGCCTGCAAGGCGGCTGTTTGGTTTTATCCTTCTTTTATTCGTTGCTTCCGCAGCGCCGATAAAAGGCAAAGGTACGCTTTCCTATCAATAAGCTCTTTATTATAAACACCATACAACTGTGCCTGACGACACACACGAAATGAACTTCATCCGATCCCTCCGGGATCACCTTCAGGTCAAATACCCTTAAACGAGCCTTCGGCTGATGGAAAACCATAAAACCGAGCTATCGCTCGCGGAACCTTTTTATAAAAACCAATGAATAATCCACCCTATCCACCGGCAACAGCTTAAAAATGAGCCGGTCCCCCTTCCCCGTCTGGGAAGGTCAACACCATTTCCTTGCTTCGCAAACGGAAAACATGCAAACTAGGCTGACGCCAGCGGAAACCACGCCAACCGAAAGGCTTCCCCACGGGGGAGCTGGCGCCGGAGGCGACTGAGGAGGTGAAGTTTCACGAGCGAAGCGAGGTTGTCTGGTTTTATCATTTTTTACCGCATTCCTCCCCACCAAAAAAGCTGTGAAATCGTTTTGGATTTCACAGCTTTTTTCATTTCTATTTCCTATTTCTTATTCCTTCACTGCAATGGAGAAGTAGTTCTTCTTGCCTTTTTTGATGATGATGAACTTTCCATTGGTGTTGGGGTGAGCGGAGATTTCGGCTTCGGTGTCTTTGACCTGTTCGCCGTTGACGCGGATGGCGCCGTTGGTGACGTCTTCTCTGGCCTGGCGTTTGGATTTTTCTACGCCGGCTTCGACGAGTGCTTCGACGATGTTGATCGGAGCTTTTGCGACTTCGCCGCCTTTTGTATTTCTGAAGGCGCCTTCGATTTCATCGCCGGTGAGTTCCTGGATGTTGCCGGAGAAGAGGGCCTGGGTGACTTTTTCTGCCTGAGCGAGGCCTTCGTCGCCGTGTACGAAACGGGTGACTTCTTCAGCGAGTTTTCTCTGCGCGGTTCTGTGTTCCGGATGTTCTGCGACTTCTTTTTCGAGGTCGTCGATTTCTTCCTTGGAGAGGAAGGTGAAGTATTTCAGGTACTTCACGACATCGCGGTCGTCCTGATTGAACCAGAACTGGTAGAATTCGTACGGACTTGTCTTCTTCGGATCGAGCCAGACGGCGCCGCCTGCTGTCTTGCCGAATTTCGTGCCGTCAGCCTTGAGCATCAGCGGGATGGTGAGGCCGTAAGCGTCGGAGACACCTTCGGTCTTTCTCAGGAGTTCTACGCCGTTTGTGATGTTGCCCCACTGGTCGGCGCCGCCGATCTGCAGCTGTACATCGTAGTTGTCATAGAGCATCTTGAAGTCGATGGACTGAAGGATCTGGTAAGAGAATTCCGTGAAGGAAATGCCTGTATCGAGTCTGGATGCGACGACATCCTTGGCCAGCATCGTATTGATATTGAAAAGCTTGCCGTAATCACGAAGGAAGTCCAGAAGGGAAATCTTGGACAGCCAGTCATAGTTGTTGACCATGCGGAAACCGTCTTCACCGAAGAGATTCTTCATCTGTTCTTTCAGGCATTCTGCATTATGCTGGACCTGTTCCATAGACTGGAGCACACGCTCGGATTTTCTGCCGGAAGGATCACCGATCGATCCCGTGCCGCCGCCAATCAGGATGACCGGATGATGGCCTGCGAGCTGGAAACGCTTCATAATCATGAAAGGAATCAGATGACCGATGTGCATGCTGTCTCCGGTCGGATCGATGCCGCAATAGAGGGAAATCGACTTCTCCCCTACGAGCTTGTACAAGCCCTCTTCATCCGTCTGCTGGTTGACAGCGCCGCGCCACTTCAGTTCATCAATAATATTCATGTAGGTTCACCTCTCAAAAATGTTTTGTTCAGGGACTTCCTGAAAGTTATATTAAACAATATAACACAATTGGAAACCATGTTACACCCAGAACATAGTTTCCCTTGCCCGCCTTATCGAATGACACCGATTTTTGAACCCTTTCCAATTTCCCCCAGCCGCTATATAATTACATTAAAATAGGGAGAGTATGGGAAGTACATCACAAATTTGATGGATACGAGGTGCATTATGCCAGCCGATCAAACAATAACAACGACAAAACGGACGGAGGAAATCGCGGAAACCACGAAGAAGCTCCTTCATGACTACTTCGAAAGAAACGGCTCCGCCTCCCTCATCAACCGCCTCGCACCGGACGTCCTCTGGTTCAGCGAAGAAGAAAGCGGCGGGAAGGAAGAAGCCGCCCGCTACCTCACAGCATGGAAAGAAGGATTTTCCAATTCCTACGTCGAATCAGAATCCTACGAAGCCAAGGACCTGGGAGAAGGATACTCCCTCTGCATCGCAAACCTTGCCCTCCTCGTGCATCCCGGAAGGACATTCACCCTGCACCAGACAAGGAAACTCACCTTCATCTTCCACCGCCTGAGATGCAAGAGCACCGACGAAAGCACGTGGGAAATCATCCACCTCGCCGTTGCAACGCTTGCCCCCAAGACAGCGCCCGGCAAGCTCCCCGAGATTTCAAGCAGCCTTGACAACCTGCGCTACCTGAACCGTTTCACGACCGGCGATCTTTCCTTAGACGAAACAAGGAGCCTCTATGCCCTTCTCCAGGAAAAGGCCTTCCGCCATTTCACGCAGGAAAAGAAGGACATGCTGACAGCCCTGTCCCTCTTCGATGGATTCACACTGACACAGGCGAAGTACATGTACCCCTCCGGCGACACTACCGCCATGCTGCGCGAAGAAGAAGAATCAGGACTCTTCCTCTACCTCGTCAAAGGCACTACCGGAAACTATCGTTTCTTCCCCGTCATGCGTCAGTTCCTCGCTTCGGAATTTGCAGCGCGCGACCCCAAATGGCAGTCCCGCTGCTACCTCAAGGCAGCCCGCTGGCACTATGCCGCAGGAAACTACCTCGAAGCCATCCAGGCCGCTGACAGGGGCGACGACTACGATATGGCACTCAATATCCTCGCCAGAGGCTCTGATACCATTCTCTTCTCCGGCCGCCGCACCTACAGAAGATCCCTCATCAAACGCTGCCCGAGAAACGTCGTGAAACGCCACATCCACACCGTCTGCCTCATGGTCTATGACCTCTACTACTCCGGAATGAAAGAAGAATTCCGCACCCAGTACGCAAGACTCCGTGAAATAGACGCAGGCGTTTCCGAAAGAGCCGCCATCCAGTACTTAGGCGCCATGACGAACTTCAATAACCTCGACTCCATGATCACTGGGACCGAAGAAATCCTCTCCATCATCCGGCGCTACAACCTGTGGAAAGAATTCAAGATCCCCCATATCGGCTTCTGCTGCCCGACATTCCTTCTCCTCTACCATTCGACGCCCGGCCAGCTAGCGGCTGAAGTGGACAAACTCTCCACCCTCCTCTCCGGCATCGAAAGAATCGGACGCCACGAATACGGCAGCGCATGGAACCATCTCTTCCACGCCGAATACTACCTCCTCACCGGAGAATGGGAAAAAGGCCTTGGAGAACTCTCCGCCATCGAAGCAAGCCCGGGCTATGCGAACCCCTCCGTCAAGATCCGCTCCGCATACCTTCGGGGCTGGCTCGCCTTTGCAACCGGCAGAGCCTCCTCTATCAGAGAGATCGAGACAGAAATGCACGGCTACCTCGCCTCCACCGCTGAGTACCAGACACTCATCGCAAGCCTCAGCGAATGCGGCTTCCACCTCATGTTCGGTACCGACGCCAACATCAAGAAAGAATACAAAAGGATCCTGGACCCGCAGCGCTTCTACTTCCCGGCCCATACCTATATAGAAATCATGAAAGACAGAGTCCTCCTCCGTGACGGCAAAGACGCGGACCTTCTCTCCGAAGCCCAGACCCACGAAACAAACGCACGCCACAGGAAATCCGTCATCGGCATCATCTTCGCCCTCCTGAACCAGGCAGCAGCCTACAAGAGACTCGGCGAAGAAGAAAACAGCCTCCAGGCCCTCGAAGAAGCCCTGACCCTGGCCGGCCCCGACCACCTCATCCTTCCCTTCATCCTCTTCTCCGATGAACTCAAGGACCTCTGGAAAAAAGTCAGAGCCCCCAGACACAGCGCTTCCATCGTAGAAGCCATGTCCCAATACACCCGCCCCACCAGCCCCGAGATCCCCTCCCTCGAAGAAATGAGAAGAGACCAGATCAAGAAACTGACAGGCAGGGAAATGGAAATCATCCACCTCGCCGTCAAAGGCCTCAAGAACAAAGAAATCGCAGATGAACAAAGAGTGGCAGAAATCACCATCAAAAAAGCCATGTCCACCATCTACAGAAAACTAAACATCTCCGGCCGCCCCGAACTCCTTACACTCTTCGGGGAAGAAAAACACGAGGAAGAATAAAAAAATACAGGAACGCTGAACCCCCATCCGCCAGGCGGATGGGGGTTTTGTGGTGGGAGATTTAAAACTATACAACCGAGCGCTGCGACAGCAGCGCCGTAAAAGTGCCATGGTACGCCTTATCATCTAAAGGATTTTTAGAAACTGCACCCCTTTCGCCCTTCGGGCACTTCCCTCCGTTGGGGGCAGCTTCATGATGATAAAAGAAAGAGTTCAAGTCTAATTTGTTTTAAACTCATAAAACAACCGCGACAGAGCACGAAAGGGAAAACATGCAAAAACGGAAAGCTGTCCCCGTTAGGGGAAAGTGGCGCGCATGCGCCGAAAGGGGTTCATTGCGCTTTTTTTCGAGCGAAGCGAGGTTTAAGGGTGTTGACCTTGCGCCGAAGGAGAAGGTACCGGCGCAGCCGGGGAATACAGTAGTTATCGAGCGAAGCGAGGTTTTGAGGTTTTCTCTCCGCTCCGGCAGCGCCGATAAAAGACAAAGGTACGCTTTCCTATCAATAAGCTCTTATATAGAAACCATACAACCGCCAAGTATGACGATTGGGAAAACATGCCAATCAGCCTATGGCTAAAGTTCAAAACAACCTTACTTATAAAAACCTAAAGGTATAATCAACCCTATCCACCAGCCTTCTTAGAAACTGCACCCCTTTCGCCCTTCGGGCACTTCCCTCCGTTGGGGGCAGCTTGCGATGTGAAAAGAAAGAGCTCAAATCAAATTTGTCTTGAACTTATATAGGTCCCCCTTCCCCGTCTGGGAAGGTCAACACCACTTCCTTGCTTCGCAAACGGAAAACATGCAAACCCCGCTCCGCTCGAGGAACCTCTTTATAAAAACCAATGAATACTGCACCCCTTTCGTCAGCAGCTCTAGGAAATGCATTCTTTAAAAACCTTCACAACCAGCCTGCGGCTGAGGAACTACATCTCATCCACCACAAAAGTGGTCCCCCTTTGGTATGATTCAACAAGAAAGACAGAATAATATCATAAATATATTAGGAGGTCATTCTTATGCCATGTAAAACCAAAGCGTCCCCGGAGGAAATGTTAGACCAGATTGCTTCATATCTCTATCAGGGTGTTACGATTACCCAGGCAGCTGAAAATCTTCATATGAGCCGCATAACATTCAGGAAATGGGTCCTCCGGTATAAAGAGGAGGGCTTTAAGGGATTGCGGCCCAGGCAGCATTTGTCTTACTACTCCAATCAGATGAAGATCCAGGCCGTAAAGGAATATCTTAAAGGCGGTGTTTCCATGCTTTCCGTCTGTGCCAAATACAGAATTTCCGGCACACTCTCCCTTAAAACATGGATTGAGGCGTATAATGAGCATAAGTTGACAGACCTCGTTTCTGAAGGAGGAGATCTTATGGGCAAACGCCAGCAATCGGTCAAGGAAGAGCGAGTCAGAATCGTTCAGGAGTGCATCGCCAGTGGATGCGATTATAACAAGATAGCCAAGAAGTACAACATGTCCTACCAAACGCTCTACACATGGGTAAAAAAGTTCAAGGAAATGGGCGAAGTTGGTCTTGAGGATTACAGAGGAAAGCCGATCAGGCTCCAAACGCCCCGGACCGAAGAAGAACAGCTGCGTCAGGAGAATGCCAGACTTCTTGAAGAACAGAAGGATCTTATAGCAGAGATTGCCCTGCTAAAAAAAAAGATGGAGATAGAGGAAAGGTTGCGTTCCTCGAAGGATTCAGCCTTACTCACCTTCTCAGAGATTTTAAAGCCATAAAAGAAGTCCATGAAGAAACCAACATCTCCATAGAAAGTCTCTGCCGACTCTCAAAGGTCTCCCGGGCAGCTTATTACGGATGGCTGAATCATATTAAGAGCGGCCGTGAACTGCTGAGAGAAAAGGTCGCACAGGAGGTCATGAAAACCCATCAGGAATATCCGGATATGGGATACCGCCGGATTAACGATTGGATCAAGAAGGATGACAACATCAATATAAATGTAAGCGACAGTCTGGTTCTTCGTATCATGCGGATACTTAATATTAAGTCCGTGATCAAGTACAAGACCGATGGTTGCACTCGTAACGCAAAGGATCCAAAGTACATTTTTGAAAACCTGCTGAACCGTGACTTTGATGCCGGCGTGTCCAATGCAAGATGGATGACGGATGTCACTGAATTCAAGTACACAACTGCTGATGGAGTTTTGCACAAGTTATATTTAAGCGCGATTATTGACGGCCATGATCGCCGGATTGTCTCTTATGTCATCGGCGACAGGAACAATACTGCACTGGCTTTTGAGACAATGGAAAAGGCACTTAAAGAGAATCCTGGAGAACATCCAATGATTCATACCGACCGCGGATTCCAGTATACAAGCAACGGATTCCATAAGATTGTTGAAAAAGCAGGACTGGTTCACAGCATGTCCCGTGTAGGCTGCTGTGCAGACAACGGTCTGATGGAAGGGTTCTGGGGAATGCTGAAGCGCGAACGTTACTACACACGTAAATTCACCAGCCGTAAAGCAGTGGTAAGCATGATCAACGGCTACATCTACTTCTACAACAACAAACGCATTCAGCGCAAATTACATCTTTTAGCTCCAATGGAAGTATTCAACGCAGCTCCAATGGCTGCATGATTAAGATTAAAGTACGATTAGATTTTTTATGATATTTATTTGTCTGTATTAACAAATCCGCACCACCTTCTCCTTTCGGAGCAAGGTTAACACCCTTAAACCAAGGCTTCGCCTTGAGGAACACCATACAACCGCAGCAAGCTGCGTGGTAATCAACCCTATCCGCCGGCCTTTTTAGAAACTGCACCCCTTTCGCCCTCCGGGCACTTCCCTCCGTTGGGGGCAGCTTGCGATGTGAAATAAAAAAATCAATAGTTTTGTTTTGAACTTATATAGGCACCTTCCCCATCTGGGAAGGCGAGTACGATTTAAGTGCTTCGGGAGAGCAGACAAAGCTTGCTTTGATTGAAGCCAAATAAACCATACAACCAGCCTAACGGCTGAGGAAATGCAACTCATCCGTCGCCTCCGGCGACACCTTCCCTTCCAGGGCAAGGTTAACACCCTTAAACTAAGGCTTCGCCTTGAGGAACACCATACAACCGCAGCAGGCTGCGTGGTAATCAACCCTATCCGCCCGGCCTTTTTAGAAACTGCACCCCTTTCGCCCTCCGGGCACTTCCCTCCGTTGGGGGCAGCTTGCGATGTGAAATAAAAAAATCAATAGTTTTGTTTTGAACTTATATAGGCACCTTCCCCGTCTGGGAAGGCGAGTATTATGCAGAGGACCATCAATGTTTCCGCGCGCAAAAAAAGGACCACAGTTTCCTGTGATCCTTTTTCATTTCAGATTTCAAATAGTCTCAATAAGAGATTATTTTGCGATCTTAGCTACAACGCCTGCGCCAACGGTACGGCCGCCTTCGCGGATAGCGAAACGCTGGCCTTCTTCCATAGCGATCGGGGTGATGAGCTTAACGCTCATTTCTACGTTATCGCCTGGCATGCACATTTCGGTGCCTTCCGGAAGGGTGATGTCGCCGGTTACGTCGGTGGTTCTGAAGAAGAACTGTGGACGATAGCCGTTGAAGAACGGTGTATGACGGCCGCCTTCATCTTTGGTCAGAACGTATACCTGTGCGGTGAATTCTGTGTGCGGATGAACGCTGCCTGGTTTGGAGAGGACCTGGCCTCTTTCGATGTCTTTACGATCGATACCACGGAGCAGTGCGCCGATGTTGTCGCCTGCCATAGCCTGGTCGAGGGTCTTTCTGAACATTTCAACGCCGGTTACGACGGTTTCGGTCGGTTTTTCCTGCAGGCCGACGATTTCAGCCGGGTCGCCGACTTTGACGGTACCACGTTCAACTCTGCCTGTAGCAACTGTGCCACGGCCGGTGATGGTGAATACGTCTTCGACTGGCATCAGGAATGGTTTATCAGTGTCACGTTCCGGAGTCGGGATGTATTCGTCAACAGCCTTCATCAGGTCACGGATCTTCTGTTCATCTTCCGGGTTGCCGTTCAGAGCGCCCAGTGCGGAGCCAACGATAATCGGCACTTCATCGCCTGGATAGTCATAGGAAGAGAGGAGGTCTCTAATTTCCATTTCTACGAGGTCGATCAGTTCCGGATCATCTACCTGGTCAGCTTTGTTCAGGAATACAACGATAGCCGGTACGCCTACCTGCTTAGCGAGCAGAATGTGTTCGCGGGTCTGCGGCATCGGGCCGTCAGCTGCGGATACTACGAGGATAGCGCCGTCCATCTGAGCTGCGCCGGTGATCATGTTCTTGACATAGTCAGCGTGCCCTGGGCAGTCTACGTGTGCGTAGTGGCGGGTTTCGGTTTCGTATTCAACGGTGGAGGTGTTGATTGTGATACCACGAGCTCTTTCTTCCGGTGCTTTATCGATGGAAGCGTAGTCGAGGAAGTTTGCTTTGCCTTCTTCAGCCAGAACTTTGGTGATAGCAGCGGTCAGGGTTGTTTTACCATGATCGACGTGGCCGATGGTGCCGATGTTAACATGCGGCTTTGTTCTTTCGTAATGTGCTTTAGCCATTGTAAGATTTCTCCTTTAATTATTTGTTTCCGAGTCTTTCTTCAGTAATCTGCTGGGAAATAGCTTTCGGAACTTCTTCATAATGATCGAATGTCATGGTGAAGGTACCGCGGCCCTGTGTGGAGCTGCGGAGGCCTGTTGCGTAGCCGAACATTTCGGACAGCGGAACGAAGCCTTTGATTCTGGATTCGCCGTTTTCGGTTTCCATGCCTTCAATACGTCCGCGACGGGAGTTGAGGCCGCCGATAACGTCGCCCATGTAATCTTCCGGAACGTCAACTTCAACGCTCATGTATGGTTCGAGGAGGACAGGATCTGCCTTCTTAGCGCCATCTTTGAACGCCATGGAGCCTGCAACCTTGAATGCCATTTCGGAGGAGTCGACATCATGATAGGAACCGTCATAAACGGTAACTTTGATATCAACCATCGGATATCCAGCTACAACGCCGTCCTGCATAGCAGCTTCGACGCCGGTCTGAATCGGGTTGATGAATTCCTTAGGAATAACGCCGCCGACAACTGCGTTTTCGAAGGTGAAGCCTTTGCCAGCTTCCTGCGGTTCGAGACGCAGCCAGCAGTGACCGTACTGACCATGACCACCGGTCTGACGAATGAATTTGCCTTCGGATTCGACGGACTTGCGGATGGTTTCGCGGTAAGCTACCTGCGGCTTGCCTACGGTGCATTCAACGTTGAATTCACGTCTCATGCGGTCAACGATGATGTCCAGATGGAGTTCGCCCATGCCGGAGATGATCGTCTGGTTGGATTCTGGATCGGTATGTACTCTGAATGTCGGATCTTCTTCAGCCAGTCTCTGGAGAGCATTGCCCATCTTTTCCTGGTCTGCTTTGGTCTTCGGTTCAACAGCAACGGAAATAACCGGATCCGGGAATTCCATTTTTTCAAGGATAATCGGATGATCTACATCACAGAGTGTATCGCCTGTGGTTACATCCTTGAAGCCTACAGCTGCAGCGATGTCGCCGGTGTAAGCTACGTCGATTTCCTTACGGTGGTTAGCATGCATGAGGAGGATACGGCCTACGCGTTCCTTCTTGCCCTTTGTGGAGTTGAGGACGTAGGTACCCTGATGCATTTCGCCGGAGTATACGCGGAAATATGCGAGTTTGCCAACGAATGGATCAGCCATGATCTTGAATGCAAGAGCAGAAAGCGGAGCCTTGTCGTCTACCGGGCGTTCATCTGGTTCTCCGTCGAGGGTTGTGCCCTTTACCGGCGGGATGTCCAGCGGGGACGGGAGGTAGTCGAGGACTGCGTCCAGAAGCATCTGGATGCCTTTGTTCTTGTATGCGGATCCGCAGAATACCGGGAACAGTGCGCATTCAAGAACCTGCTTACGGATGGAAGCTTTGATTTCGTCGATGGTCAGTTCCTGGCCGTCGAGGTATTTTTCCATCAGTTCATCGCTGCCTTCAGCAGCAACTTCGCAGATCTTGTCGCGGAGTTCTTCAGCCTGATCTCTCAGGTCTTCCGGGATTTCTTCTACATGGATGTTCTGTCCAAGGTCGTCTTCATACATTTCAGCCTTCATTGTCAGCAGGTCGATGATGCCTTTGAAGGTATCCTGCTTGCCGATTGGAAGCTGCATTGGAATTGCCTTAGCATGAAGGCGGGTATCCATGGTTTTTACTGCATGGAGGAAGTCAGCGCCTACGGTATCCATCTTGTTGATGAATGCAATACGCGGAACACGATAGTGATCTGCCTGTCTCCATACGGTTTCGGACTGGGTCTGGACGCCGTCTTTAGCGCTGAATACAGCTACGGAACCATCGAGTACGCGCAGGGAACGTTCAACTTCAACGGTGAAGTCTACGTGCCCTGGGGTGTCGATGATGTTGACTCTGTAGCCTTTCCAGTGGCAGGTGGTAGCAGCAGACGTAATTGTGATGCCGCGTTCCTGTTCCTGTACCATCCAGTCCATGGTAGCAGCGCCATCATGAACTTCCCCGATCTTATGGTTTACACCGGTATAAAACAGGATACGTTCCGTGGTTGTTGTCTTGCCGGCATCGATATGAGCCATGATGCCGATGTTTCTTGTTTTTTCAAGCGGAAATTCTCTGCCCACGATTGTTACTCCTTCTTATATTACCAGCGATAATGAGCGAAAGCCTTATTAGCTTCTGCCATTTTATGTGTGTCTTCTTTCTTCTTTACAGCTGCGCCCGTATTGTTGTAAGCGTCCATCAGTTCACCTGCAAGACGTTCCTGCATTGTACGTTCGCTGCGCTGACGAGCATAGCTGACCATCCAGCGGATGCCCAGAGTCAGACGGCGGTCTGCTCTTACTTCAACCGGTACCTGGTAGTTAGCGCCGCCTACACGACGAGCACGAACTTCGAGGACTGGCATTACATTATTGAGAGCCTGTTCGAAAATTTCGATTGGTTCTTTATCAAGTTTGCTCTGGCAGATGTCGAATGCACCATAAACGATGGATTCTGCTACACCCTTCTTGCCGTCAAGCATAACTCTGTTGATGAAACGGGTAACGATCTTGTTCCCATACACGGGATCCGGAAGAACGTCACGTTTCGGAACAGCACCTTTTCTCGGCATTGTTAATTTCCTCCTTTAAAGTAGTTCATTGATCACATTATTATTCGTTTCAGATTATTTCTTGTCGCGTTTAGCGCCGTATTTAGAACGGGCCTGCTGACGTCCGGATACGCCTACGGTATCGAGAGCGCCGCGGATAATGTGGTAACGAACACCTGGAAGATCCTTAACACGGCCGCCTCTGATGAGGACGACGCTGTGTTCCTGCAGGTTATGGCCTTCGCCCGGAATGTAAGCAGAAACTTCGATTCCGTTGGTCAGGCGTACACGTGCTACTTTACGAAGAGCAGAGTTTGGCTTCTTCGGTGTAGCTGTGTAAACTCTTGTGCAGACACCACGTTTCTGTGGGGACTGTTTCAGAGCCGGGGTCTTCGCTTTGACTGCCAGAGTCTGGCGGCCTTTACGAACCAGCTGATTGATTGTCGGCAAAATGGGCACCTCCTTTCCATAAAGGGAAATTTATAATTGATCCTCCGGAGCATAGCCCCGATGGATATTACCGGGATTTGAGAACGGCTGCGGAAGCGGCTTTTACCTTGATCCCGCACGCGCGGCCGATTTCTTTCTTCGTGAATCCCTGTTCCACAGGAATTCCTGACGACTGGCAGGCCTCCATCAATGGACGGGAAATACGCTCGTCACAGTCCGATGCGATAAATACGCATGCGGCTTCCTGCTTTTCGACGGCCCGCTCCGTTTCTTTCATTCCTACAACAAAAGCTGCTGATTTCAATTCTTCCAGTGTCATTCATTCTCACCTGCTTTACAGCACACTAAATCCACGCAACATTGGAATTATAACATTCCTTCTATCCGATGTCAACATTTCCCATAGCGAATTTTTCCCGTGTTTATGCAGAACTTTTTTACCACGTATCCTCGCGTACCATAGCCTTAGAAATGCCCGTTTTACGGGACTGGCGGCATGCCCCTTTTTCATCAGGAAATGAGAATGTACAAAACATTCCCAGATTCTTCTCTTCATTTTATTTTTATTTTTCAAAAATTTTTCATAAAAAGAACGAAAAACTATCCTATGGAGAATGAAAAACCATCCTATGATACAATAAGAAAAGTGTAAAGAAAGGAAATCATTATGAAACTGGAAAATATCGTCATATACTGCGGCTCGCACTTTGGAGCCGAACTCTCCTACGCAGCCTTTGCCGGAGAACTCGCTGAAGCCATTGCCAAGAGCGGCCGCACCATCACATACGGCGGCGGCACCGTCGGCCTCATGGGCATCGTCGCTGACGCAGCCATGGCAGCAGGCGGCAAAGTCATCGGCGTCATTCCCGAAGTCTTCATCCTGAAGGAACAGGCGCACCGCGGCATCACAAAGCTCATCGAAGTCCCCGACATGGTCGAAAGAAAGAAAATCATGATCGGATCCGGCCATGCCTTCATCGCTCTCCCGGGAGGCCCGGGCACGCTGGAAGAATTCTCCGATACCATCAGCCACCTCCGCATTTACGGCGAAGGGAAACGCCCGCCCGTCATCATTGCCAACGTAGACGGCTTCTACGATCCCCTCCTCTCCCTCATCAATGCATGGGAAGAAGAAGGCTTCATGGAAGAAGGCGACCGCGATAACATTTTCATCTGCAGCAGCGTCGATGAAATCATGAAGGTCATTTCGGACCACGAAATCTGATTTCCATTCCTTATATCCATTCCTTATATATAGAGCGGATGGGAATGGTATAATAATAAAGCAAACTCAATTTGGGAGGTACAACATGAAAGTCACAGCAGACGATCGTCTTTTTGAAGAAATCCCCGGCCTTTGCATCGGCATCATTGCCCTTCGCGCAGCCGACAACCGCGGACTGAACCGCGAAGCAGAACTCTTCCGCCGCAGATGCTGCACGGAAGCCAACCTGCTCCTTAAAATGAACCCTGGCATGGCAGATGGAGACATCGCTTCCTACCAGAAAGCTTTTGAAACCCTTGGCGAAGAAGGAAAATCCTCCGCCCTTGAAACTGTCATCCGCGAATACAAGAAAGGCCTCGGCATCGCTGAGGAGGAAGAAACGGACGACGACATTGAAATCCTTTCCGCGCCGAAACAGGCATCCATGGATGAACTGGCAGGCTCGGACATTCTCCCCCGCGTCAATCCGATCATGGACATGGTCCGCGGCGGCATGCTGAAATTCCACGTCGACATCCATGCCTACGATATGGGAAGAAATGACGATGTCCTCAGGATCGAACGCACCGAAAACGGCGCACGCGTCACCCTGGGAGACAAGGTCTCTGAAAATGACTGGCTGACTGACGGCGAAGAAGCAGGCGCTGTCAATGAAGACTCTGAAAATATCCTCGTCCTCATCACAGGCTTCGGGGAAAGCCGCAAAAAGGTCGCTGCTGCAAGAAATGAACTTGCACGCCGCCTGAAATCCGCCTTTGACCGCTCCGTCGAAGTAGGCTGGATCGAAGCCAGCCCGCATGAATTCACCTCGGCTATCTGAGGCATCCATGAAATATATAGCACTTGACTTTGAAACGGCGTACTGGGGCCCCGCCAATGCCTGCTCGCTTGGAATCGTCACAAGCGACGGACACGAAGTCATCGATGAATGGTACCATCTCATTCATCCGCTCAGCCTGAACTTCGATGAAGGCTGCTCGAAAATCAACGGCATCTATCCGGAAGACGTCATCGACGAGGACGAATTTCCCTACTTCTGGAAGGACATCGCCATGCGCCTTGAGGGCGGCATCGTCTTTGCCCACAACGCGCGCTTCGATATGGGCGTCCTTGCTTCTGCCATTGATACATACCAGCTTCCCGACATCCACTTCCGCTACGGCGACACCGTCGTCCTTTCCAGAAAACTCTGGGCGGACCTGCCGAACCATAAGCTGAACACCGTCGCCGAAGAGCTGGGATTCACATTCAACCATCATCAGGCGTTAGATGATGCAAGAGCCTGCGAATACATCGTCAGAAGCGCCATCGAAAAGACAGGCGCCACCGATGCGGAAGCCCTCATGAAAATGACCGGCCAGCAGCTGAAGCGCTTCGCCATCAAGCGCGGCGCCAAACGCCTTCTTGCACCGTGAAAGGAGATCCCTATGATATCCTGTATCCTTGCCGTCCCGTGCGGCCATCTGAAACTGACTGAAGAAAACGGATTCATCACTGCATGTGACTGGACAGAGGAAGCCCCCTTCCCTGCCGAGACCGCGCTTCTTAAAAAAGCAGAAAAGGAACTGGAGGAATACTTCAAGGGAAAGCGGAAAACCTTCGACCTTCCCGTACAGCCCAAAGGCACTGCCTTTGAAAAGGACGTGTGGAGCGTACTTGAGAAAATTCCTTATGGCCATCTTATGACTTATGGGGAAATCGCCAAGGAAATCGGCCGCCCCAAAGCATCCCGCGCCGTAGGAAATGCCTGCGGCAAGAATCCCGTCTGCGTCATCATCCCCTGCCACAGAGTCGTGGGGAAAAACAATGACGGCGGCTATTCTAATGGCATGAAGTACAAGTATGCCCTATGGAAAGAAGAAGGAATTACGAGGAAATAAAGAAGCCTGTACCGAGATGATTGCACATTTCGGTACAGGCTCTTTTTGTGTTGGGGATATGGGATGAGGAAACTTAGCTCATAAAAGATGGAAAAACGAACAACCGCAGCTTTGCTGCGTGGTAATCAGCCCTATCCGCCTCTTTTAGAAAATGAACCCCTTTCGGCGCATCCGCGCCACTTTCCCCTAACGGGGACAGCTAAACCTCGCTTCGCTCGTGGAAAAAGGAAAATCTTGCAATCAGCAAAGCTGTCGGAAATGCTGTATTTTGCCGCTGAAGAAACGATGCAGTTTCCTGTTTCCTTTATCTCTCTCCGCAAAGGAGGATTTTTCTCAGGTTTTCTACGGTGTCGGCTACTTTTTCTGCGCCGGCTTCTTCGAGTTCCTGTCTGCTGCCGTAGCCGTAGGCGACGCCTACGCTGGGGAGGTTGTTGGCTTTGGCGCCCAGGATGTCGTAACCGGTGTCTCCGATCATGACGGTCCTGCCCGCCAGACTTTCTGCATTTCCATTGCCGGAAAGCTGGCCCATGGCTTTGTGGATGATTTCTGCTTTCTGGCCGCGGCTGGCTTTCTTGGTAAGTTCGTCGCCAATGCCGCTTCCGCAGATGACGTCGAAGGCGTCGGTGAAGCCGAAGCGGTCGATGATTTTTCTTACGAAAGGTTCCGGCTTGCTCGATGCGACGGCAAGAACCTTGCCTTCCTTCTTGAGATCATAGAGAAGATCTCCGATGCCGTCATAGGCTTCGCAGTCATAGAGTCCGCCTTCATCTTCATAGAGTTTCCTGAAGGCAGTGACGGCAGTGACGATCTGCTCATCGGTCATGCCGTAGAGTTTTTTCATCTGCACATTGAGAGGCGGGCCGATGAAGCTGTGGAGCTTTTCTGCATCTTCTTCATGAATGCCTGCCTCGCCGAGGCCGTACTTCACGGCTTTGACGATGCCCGGAGCGGATTCGGAAATCGTTCCGTCCAGGTCGAAGAGGTAGTAATTATAAGAGTCCATGGCTCTCCTTTCAGGGAATAAAAGGGCTCCCGGCTTTGTACCGGGAGTCTCTTTTTATGGTTTTCTGTTTTTATTTTACACCGTGCATGATTTCTTTCAAGTATTCTTTCTTCTCGTTCTTCTCTTCTGCATTGTCCAGAAGGATGTCTACATAGCGGCTCAGCGTATCGGAGTCGGTGTAGTTGGATATGAAGGAATCAGCCTTGTTGCTTTCCAGAATGATCGGGAATTCAACGGCGGAGAAAATCTGCATGGCTTTGAGATCCAGATCAGCGGGATCGGTGTATCCGGTAATCTCAGCGATATTCCGGATGACCTTGCTCCAGCACTGGCTGTGCAGAAGTGACAAGTAAATGAAGTACGTATCCTTGGCATCGTCGCTGGAAGGATTGGAGATGGAGCGGAAAAGCGCCGGGTGCTGGCGGGCGAGATGGAAATAGGCAATGATGTACTTCTTCAGCCTTTCCTTCGCCGAGAGCCTCGTATCGTCCAGGTAAGCGACGATGTTTTCCAGATTGCCCATCATATATTCCAGAGCGCAGCCGATCAGTTCTTCCTTCGATCCGAAGTAATAACGGACCGAAGCGATATTGACGTCTGCCTCTTTGGCGATCGAGCGGACGGTCGCCTTCTTGAAGCCTTCCTGCTGAAGAATTTTCACCGTAGCGGCAATCATCTTCTCGCGGACTTTTTCTCCTTTTCCAGTCAGTTTTCTATCACTCATAATGCAGTTCCTTTTCTCAAACTTACGGTCTTTCTGACGAAGGAGAGGTCATCCTTGGATTCACTCTTCTCGGTCAGGGCGCTCATCATCAGTTTCAAGCGGTTTGCCTGGTTGACTTCACTGGCACTGGCATCGCAGTCGAGAGCCAGGAATACGGCTTCCGGATACGCGGAGTGCAGTTTGTGGACCATGCCTTCGCCGGTGATATGGTTCGGCAGGCAGGCAAATGGCTGCAGGCAGACGACACCGCGGCATTCATGATACAGAAGATCGATCATGTCGGCGGTGAGGAACCAGCCTTCGCCGGCGCGGTTGCCGAGTGACAGGTACTGGGATGCTCTCTTGGCCATCTTCTCGATGCTCGTGATTTCATGGAAGCGCTTGGAATTCTTCACTGCCTTTTCCAGCGGCTTTCTGTACCATTCCAGGATGTAGCGGGAGAAGGTATCCTTCAGGTCTTCCCTCATAGAGCCGTCCATGAACTTTCTCTGGAAATGGCTGTCGAGAGAACCGTAGAGGAAGAAGTCGAGCATGCCGCTCGTTTCGGCTTCCCCGCCATTCGCTTCAATCGCATGGACGATATCGTTGGATGCGATCGGGCTGAACTTGACGTAAATCTCACCGACGATGCCGATTCTCGGACGGCGCGAACTGTCGTTGAGCGGCAGGCGGTCGAAGTCCTTGATGATATTGGCAAGGTTCTTCTTGTACTTGCGGAAGGATTCACCCTTGAGGATGGATTCGCAGCAGCGGTTCTGCCAGTCGCGGCAGAGGATTTCCGCGCTGCCCGGTGTCAGTTCATACGGACGCGTGCGGTAGAGGCACTGCTGCAGGGCATCGCCGTAAATGACTGCCTGGACAAGGTTCGTTGCCAGGGACAGCGAGAACTTGAAGCCAGGCTGCGGTTCAAAGCCCTGCGTGTTCAGGGAAATGACCGGAATCTGGGACAGGCCTGCTTCATCGAGCGCCTTGTGGATGAATCCGATATAGTTCGAAGCACGGCACATGCCGCCCGTCTGGGACATCATGAGTGCGGTGCGGTTCAGGTCATACTCGCCCGATTTCAGTGCGCGCATGAGGGAGCCGATCGTGATGATGGCCGGGTAGCAGGCATCATTGTTGACCGAAGCCAGCCCTTCATCGATATCCGCACGGACCGGGGAAAGGACTTTGACATTGTAGCCGGCAGCCCTTGCAGCAGCCTGGATGATCGGGAAGTGGATCGGGGACATTTCAGGAACGAGAATCGTGTAATCCTTGTCGTTCTTCATTTCCTCGGTGAACTGTGCCTTAGGATAATGGATTTCCGGTACGTGCTCGCTGTCCTGGATTCTTTCCTGGATAGCGGCTTTCAGCGAACGGAGACGGATACGGACAGCGCCGAGGTTCAAGCTCTGGTCGATCTTGAGGCAGGTGTAGAGACGGTCTCTCTTGCTCATGATTTCCTGTACCTGATCGGTGACGACGGCATCAAGGCCGCAGCCGAAGGAGTTCAGTTCGACGAGCTCAAGATCCGGATGGCGTGTGACGTAGTCAGCTGCCTTGTACAGACGGCTGTGCCAGGTCCACTGGTTCATGACACGCAGATTCGGGAATTCGCCGCCCACCATGGATACGCCGTCTTCAGAAAGGACAGCCATGCCCAGCTGGTTGATGAGATCAGGAATCGAATGGTTGACCGTCGGATCGACATGGTACGGACGGCCTGCCAGCACGATGCCGATCAGGTGCTTGTCATGGATTTCCTGCAGGATGCGTTTTGTCTCATCGCGGAGCGATTTCCTGTATGCATCTTCTGCCATTTCGCCTGCATTCATGGCAGCTTTGAGTTCATCGCCGGAAATGCCCATCGGCTTGAAGAATTCTTTCAGGCGGCCGTAGAGCTGCTTGGGCGCATGGAGCGGAAGGAACGGATGATAGAATGTGGTCTTGTATTTGGAGAGGACTTCGTCCATATTCGCCTGGATGTTTTCCGGATACGAAGCAACCATCGGGCAGTTGTAGCTGTTCGTGCTGCCTTCGTCCGGGCCCTTGTCGATGCACGGATACCAGATGAAATCCGGATGGTGCTTGGCAAGGTCATAGACATGCGCATGGGCGAGCTTGGCCGGGAAGCATTCGGAATACGAAGGAATCGTTTCCATCGCTTCGGTCGGGATGTCACGCAGCTGTTCGCTGGATGTGACGACACGGTAGCCGAGCTTCGTGAAGAAAGCATGCCAGTACGGGAAATCTTCGTACATGTTCATCGTACGCGGAATGCCGACGGTGCCCCTCTTGGCCTGGCCCGGTGTCAGGGACTTCCTGTGCCAGATCTCGTCGTACTTCCAGCGGTAAATATTCGGGAGCGTGGAATGAGGAGCACTCTTGCCGGTCAGCATGATGGCAGCGCCTCTTTCGCAGCGGTTGCCGGAAACGAAGGCACGTCCGTCGCTGAAGCGGGTGATTGTAACCATGCAGTGGTTGCCGCATCCCGGGCAGCGTTTCATTTCATTCGTCAGCGACAGGCTCTTCAGTTTTTCAGGGGTGACGAGCGAGGTCACATGGCCTTCCGGACATTTATCTTTTGTAATCAGCGCAATACCGTAAGCGCCCATCAGCCCTGCGACATCCGGACGGATGACGTGGCAGCCGAGGAGCAGTTCCAGTGCGCGGAGGACAGCATCATTATAGAACGTACCGCCCTGGACGACGACCTTGTTGCCAAGATCAGCCGCTGTGCGCAGGCGGATGACTTTGTACAGCGCATTCTTGATGACGGAATAGGAAAGGCCGGCAGAAATGTCTGCGACCGATACGCCGTTCTTCTGCGCTTCACGGACACGGGAGTTCATGAAGACCGTGCAGCGGGAGCCTAGATCGACCGGGTGCCTGGCTGTCAGTGCGATGCGCGCGAATTCCTTGACGTCCATGCCAAGGGACTGTGCAAATGTATCGAGGAAGGAACCGCAGCCGGAGGAGCATGCTTCATTCAGAAGAATGTCATCGACAGCGCCGTCCTTGATGCGGCAGCACTTCATATCCTGGCCGCCGATATCCAGAATCGTGGAAACATCCGGCAGGAAGTGCTTGGCGCCTCTGTAGTGCGCCATCGTTTCGACTTCGCCTACATCCGCTTCGAGCGCTCTCTTGATCAGCTCTTCGCCGTAACCGGTGACACCCGCGCCGCAGATGACGGCTTCCTTCGGGAGCTTGTCATAGAGGTCCGTCAGAATCTTTCTGGCACCGTTCAGCGGAGTACCCTTATTTCCTGCATAGTATTCATAAAGGATATTGCCTTCCCTGTCGAGAAGGACAGCCTTGATCGTCGTGGATCCGGCGTCGATACCAAGCCATACCGGGCCCTTTGCCTGGGAAATATCGGCTCTCGGCGCATGGAAACGAGCATGGCGTTCCTTGAATTCCTTGTAATCTTCTTCCGTTGCAAAGAGCGGCGGGAGCGTCTTGGCATTGCCCAGATCAGACTCTTCCGAGTTTTCCACCTTCGTCAGCCAGCTGTCAAGATCGAGCGGCTTGTCGTGGCAGGCGGAAACAGCAGCGCCGATAGCGACATACAGTTCGCCGTGTTCCGGAACGATCATATCCTCGTCCTTGATATCCAGCGTCTTCTGAAAACGTTCGCGAAGAATCGGCTGGAACGTCAAAGGACCGCCAAGGAATGCCACCTTGCCGTGGATCGGGCGTCCGCAGGTCAGGCCGGAAATCGTCTGATTGACGACGGACTGGAAAACGGACAGCGCAATGTCTTCATGAGAGACGCCTTCATTCAAAAGCGCCTGGATATCTGTCTTGGCGAAAACGCCGCAGCGGGAAGCGATCGGATAGATTTCCTTCGCCTTCTCCGCCATCTTGCCAAGGCCTGCTGCATCGACAGAAAGAAGAGATGCCATACGGTCGATGAATGCGCCCGTGCCGCCTGCGCATGCGCCATTCATACGCTGATCGACACCATTTCTCAGGTACGTGATCTTCTCGTCTTCGCCGCCCAGCTCGATGATGACATCCGTATCCGGATTGAACGTGCGGATTGCCTTCGTTTCCGCCAGGATTTCCTGACAGAAAGGCAGCCCCATCATCTTTGCAAGTCCCATGCCGCCGCTTCCGGAAATGGACGCGGTGATACGGTAACCCGAATAATCCTTCTGAAGTTCCTTCAAAAGGGAAATCGTCGCACTTCTGATATCGGACATATGACGCTGGTACCGTCCGAAAAGCAGTTTCAGGTATGGCGACAGGGCCACGACTTTGACCGTGGTCGAACCTACGTCGATACCGACATGGATAACAGGTTTCATGGAATAACCTCCTGGACTCTTCCGGAGTCTTTTTGGCCCGCTCCCAATTGCGGGTGTTGGGAAAGAATTCCCTATACGAAATAATGATTAGTGTTTATAATCATACGATTGATTTGTTCGATTATATTTTACCACTTTTTTAACTTAAGAACAACGGAAGAAAATCATACACGTGTTTATAATTCATACATTTTTTCCGACAAATGCGGACAAAATGATAGATAACTCATAGGATACTATGAAAAGAGAAAAAAAGATACAGGACTGAAAAAATATTTTTATCAGCCTGTATCTTTTTTAAATGAAAATTTTGGATCCGTTTGATTTTAAATTTTTCTTTCCGTTTTTGAGTTTCCCTCAAAATGCATGAAATTTCCCCTATTTCATCTCTTTGGCATGCGCCGGCGCAATCCTTGTGTAGAACATGATGACAGCCAGCACATAGCAGACGACCATGATGATGCCCATCGGAAGCGCCGTCTGATCCCCTGCAATGCCGACGACCGGCATCATGACACCGCCAAGAATCATGGAGAAAAAACCGATCAGCGCCGATCCGCTCCCTGCATTTTCACCGCAGCGCGAAAGAGCCAGCGATACGGAAGCCGCGCCCATGACAGAAAGCGGAACGATTGTCACGAAAAGGACGGGAATCGTGTACCAGATTGGCGCCTTCATAATGATGCCTGCCAGGAGGAATAAGGAGCCGATGAGCGGAATCAGGATGGAGTACTTCAGCATGACCACCTCGCGCACCGTCCCTGCCAGCCTTGCCGGCAGCGCACCGATCAGCATGAGGCCCACGCCGATGCCGCCGAAAATATAGCTGTACTGCTGCGGGGTGACATGGTAGATGTTCTGGAAAAGGAAGGAAGAACCTGCGATATAGGAGAAGAAAGCGCCGAAAACAAAGCACTGCACCAGGCAGTGTCCGAAGAAATAACGATTCTTCACCAATGTGCCGAATGCCTTGAACCCGTCAGAGAAACGGCGCACGCGATCCGTCTTCTTCAGCGTTTCCTTGTACGCCATCGTCGCCATGATCTGGATGATGCCGACAGCCGTCAGCACGAAGAAAATGCCATGCCAGGACGTGAAGAGAAGAATCTGCCCGCCAAGGACAGGCGCCGCGATCGGAGCAAGACCGTTCACCATCATGAGAATCGCCATGAAGCGCATGAGCTCCGGCCCTTCGCACACATCCCTTGCAATGGCGCGGGAGATGACGATGCCGAAAGCCCCTGAAAGTCCCATGATGAAACGGAAAACAAGGAAAACATAAATATTCGTGCAGACAGCGCAGACAGCCGATGCAATCGTGAAACCGCCCATACCGATGAAAAGAGGCACCTTGCGTCCCATGCGGTCACTGACCGGCCCGCCAAGGATCTGTCCCAGCGCCATGCCAATCATCGTCATCGTCAAAGTCATCTGCGTCATCGATGTGGAAATGGAAAAATAAGAGGACAACTCCGGAAGCGACGGCAGGTACATATCCGTAGACAGCGGCGCCATCGCAGACATCACTCCCAGAAAAATTGTCAGAAACGTCAAAGAATTCATCAAACTCCCCTTCCTGCTGCCAAATAAAAAACTCCGTCTTTGTATACGGAGTTCGCCTGAGACCCGGGCCAAGCCCTGCCTCGCTCTGCCAAGCAGCATGCAATTATCAGTTAGTATTATTATATATTTTAAAAAATATTTTAGAAATTGGCAAGAGGGAGTTTGGGATGAGGTGAAGGAAAATACAGAAATGGGAATGTTAAAAGATGAAAGATTAAAAGATGAAAACCATACAACCAGCCTGACATCTGACGGAGATGAACTTCATCCGGTCCCTTCGGGACCACCTTCCTCTACGAGGCAAGGTCAAACACCCTGAGCGATGATGCTTTGCGTCTTTAGAAAATGATGTTTTCGGCGCATGCGCGCCACTTTCTCTTACGGAGACAGCTCTGCGAAACAACAAAAGAACTCAGTTCTTATTTGTTTTAAACTTATATAGCTTTGCTTTGAAGAAAAACAAAATCATAAAACCAGCCTAGCGGCTGGGGAAATGCAACTCATCCGTCTCATACACTAACTTATGAGCCATTTATGGCATTACCATTATTGGCAACTGGTATATGAGACACCTTGGTATGATTCAACAAGAAAGACAGAATAATATCATAAATATATTAGGAGGTCATTCTTATGCCATGTAAAACCAAAGCGTCCCCGGAGGAAATGTTAGACCAGATTGCTTCATATCTCTATCAGGGTGTTACGATTACCCAGGCAGCTGAAAATCTTCATATGAGCCGCATAACATTCAGGAAATGGGTCCTCCGGTATAAAGAGGAGGGCTTTAAGGGATTGCGGCCCAGGCAGCATTTGTCTTACTACTCCAATCAGATGAAGATCCAGGCCGTAAAGGAATATCTTAAAGGCGGTGTTTCCATGCTTTCCGTCTGTGCCAAATACAGAATTTCCGGCACACTCTCCCTTAAAACATGGATTGAGGCGTATAATGAGCATAAGTTGACAGACCTCGTTTCTGAAGGAGGAGATCTTATGGGCAAACGCCAGCAATCGGTCAAGGAAGAGCGAGTCAGAATCGTTCAGGAGTGCATCGCCAGTGGATGCGATTATAACAAGATAGCCAAGAAGTACAACATGTCCTACCAAACGCTCTACACATGGGTAAAAAAGTTCAAGGAAATGGGCGAAGTTGGTCTTGAGGATTACAGAGGAAAGCCGATCAGGCTCCAAACGCCCCGGACCGAAGAAGAACAGCTGCGTCAGGAGAATGCCAGACTTCTTGAAGAACAGAAGGATCTTATAGCAGAGATTGCCCTGCTAAAAAAAAAGATGGAGATAGAGGAAAGGTTGCGTTCCTCGAAGGATTCAGCCTTACTCACCTTCTCAGAGATTTTAAAGCCATAAAAGAAGTCCATGAAGAAACCAACATCTCCATAGAAAGTCTCTGCCGACTCTCAAAGGTCTCCCGGGCAGCTTATTACGGATGGCTGAATCATATTAAGAGCGGCCGTGAACTGCTGAGAGAAAAGGTCGCACAGGAGGTCATGAAAACCCATCAGGAATATCCGGATATGGGATACCGCCGGATTAACGATTGGATCAAGAAGGATGACAACATCAATATAAATGTAAGCGACAGTCTGGTTCTTCGTATCATGCGGATACTTAATATTAAGTCCGTGATCAAGTACAAGACCGATGGTTGCACTCGTAACGCAAAGGATCCAAAGTACATTTTTGAAAACCTGCTGAACCGTGACTTTGATGCCGGCGTGTCCAATGCAAGATGGATGACGGATGTCACTGAATTCAAGTACACAACTGCTGATGGAGTTTTGCACAAGTTATATTTAAGCGCGATTATTGACGGCCATGATCGCCGGATTGTCTCTTATGTCATCGGCGACAGGAACAATACTGCACTGGCTTTTGAGACAATGGAAAAGGCACTTAAAGAGAATCCTGGAGAACATCCAATGATTCATACCGACCGCGGATTCCAGTATACAAGCAACGGATTCCATAAGATTGTTGAAAAAGCAGGACTGGTTCACAGCATGTCCCGTGTAGGCTGCTGTGCAGACAACGGTCTGATGGAAGGGTTCTGGGGAATGCTGAAGCGCGAACGTTACTACACACGTAAATTCACCAGCCGTAAAGCAGTGGTAAGCATGATCAACGGCTACATCTACTTCTACAACAACAAACGCATTCAGCGCAAATTACATCTTTTAGCTCCAATGGAAGTATTCAACGCAGCTCCAATGGCTGCATGATTAAGATTAAAGTACGATTAGATTTTTTATGATATTTATTTGTCTGTATTAACAAATCCGCACCACCTTCTCCTTCGGAGCAAGGTTAAGACCGGCCTGCGGCCCTTCTTCCCCATCTGGGAAGACGAGTAACACCATGCAGCATCGCTGCTTACGGATATTATCAAATTTTCCCAACAAAAAAGACTCCCGAAGGAGTCTCTTTTGGGTTTTAATTAGAAGGAGTAGTTGAGTTCTACGCCCCATGCGTCGTCCGGATCTTCGACAGAAGAGCCGTTGATTCCATCCGCCTTGCCTGCGAAGTTGTAGTAAGCGTCGAGTTCTACGTTCTTCTGAACTGCTACGCCTGCACGTGCTACCCAGAACTTCACGTCTGCGTTGTTGTCCATGCCGTAGTCGAGCTGATCGGTCAGGTCGAGGGCGGAGTTGCCGAGCAGGTAAGAACCATAATCAGCATCTACATAGTGAACGCCGAGTGTCCAGGTGCCTGGTTTTTCGACGTCAACTGCGCCGTAGGTCAGGCCTGCGGTCCACATTGCTGCATGACCGTTGCCATGATTGAAGCGGGTCTGTACATAGTCGCCGTCGAGAGCTAAATCGCCGCCGAGACCAATGCTGGTGCCTGCGCCCCAAACATTAGCTTTAGAGCCTTTAAGATCTGCAAAATCTGTGTTCACCTTATGGGTTGGTTTCAGGTAGAAAGCAGAAACGTCAGCGGTGTCGCCGAGGTGTCCGGTCAGTTTTGCATACCAGTTTTCAGTATCTTTCTTAGCATCGTAAATGCTAGATGCATTGCCTTCATAACCAGAGGTCAGGTAGCCATAGCCTGCTTCGATGCCGAAGGAACCGTTGTCCCAGCCTGCGGAAATACCGTCATAAATGCCGTCTTCATCCCAGAATACGCCGGTCTGGTCAAGAGCTACGCCCTGACGGCCGATGGATACGTGGGTGGCATCATTCGGTGTCCACAGTGCGAAGATGCGGTCCATGGTGACGTCCTTGTCATCGCTGTCTTTGAAGTCCATTTCGGAAACAAGACGGCCGTTGATGGATACTTCATCATTGACCTGGCCGGATACGTTGATTCTCATACGGCCTGTCCATGCATCGCTCTTTGCATTGTCAGAGTCAATGTTTCTCTGGTACTGCATACGAGCATCACCGGACCATGCGAGGTTGCCAACTTTCTTTTCGAGGTTGGATACGCGAACACCCAGGTTTGCGAGTTCGTCAGCATATTCGCCAGCGAGTCTGTCAAGAGTTGCACGCTGTTCAGCGTTCAGCTGATCTTCTTTAGCAAGCATGCGGGCAATGATCTGAGCCATTTCATAACGGGTGATGTTTCTTTCGCCTTTGAAGGTGCCGTCCGGATAGCCTTCAACGACGCCCTGTTCGGACAGGGATTCTACTGCCTGATATGCCCAGTCATTCGGGGTCACATCAGAGAATGGGTTTGCTGCGTATGCGGATACGCCAGCGGAAAGTGCTGCGACAGCAGCGATTGCGAGAATCTTTTTCATGCTTCTCTCCTCTAAAAGTAACTTCGTCCCAAATAATTTTCCGGAAGAAGCTTTGCTCGAGTGACCGTGTTTCCTCTGCCGCTTCCCCGGTTCCCTTGGCAGTATGTGGGACAATCTTAACTGCCTGTCTCATCTTACCACTATTATTAGAATTTGACAATAAATTTATTTGTAATATCTTATTTTAATATAATTTTCCATTATAATTATGTGCGTTTCCTATTAGATATTCTTAGATGGATCGTAAACTGTAGGAAATACTCGCAAAAACCATTGATTAGCGAAGAAATAGAGTCCGCTGGAACAGAGGAAGATTAAAACGATACGGGCAGCGCTCAGCGGAGCTCCCGCATGATGATTTTCCCCAACAAAAAAGACCGGATTTCTCCGGTCTCTGTTTGTCAGGCGTTTGCACTTCTGAGTTTTTCTTTGAAAGCTTTGTCTTTTCCTGTAGCGCGGCAGTCGCGGCAGTAGCCGTAGATTTCTACTCTGGGTTCTGCTGCTTCGAAGCCGTATTCTTCGTCGAGGACTTCTGCATAGTCGGACTGCAGTCCTACGTCTACCGGGAAAATCCTGTGACAGGACAGGCAGACCGCATGATGGGAAGGAGTTCCGTGTGCGTATTCGTAGCGGATCAGGCCATCAGCCAGCATGGTGGAACGAAGCAGTAGGCCGTTTTCAGCAAGAGCTTCACAATTTCTATACACCGTGGACAGGGACAGACGCATGTCCTTTCCACGAACGGCTTCATATACTTCTCCTGCTGTGAGGGGCAGGCTCTTTTCCAGCACTTTCAGAATCATTACACGTGCTTTCGTCCTTTTTAAATGCTTTTTCACTAAAATTTCTTCAAAGCTTCCCATAGCGGCTCCTTGTTTCTTGTTAATCAGGGTTTCTCAAAAATTCAGCAAACTATTTGTATGTTTTTGGTTTTAAATTATATAGTATGCTATACATTTCATATTATAAGGTCTTTTCCCGTTTTTTCAAGTTTTTTCTTGCGTTTTTACATACACTCAATAAAAGTTGTTAGAAAAAACCGCGCTGGGAACGCGGATTTCTTCTTCACGGAATACCTTGAAATGAAAAGAGAGGATACAGAAGGATTCCCCCTCCGCATCCCCAGTCTCCCGTTCTGCTTACTGCAGTTCGTACTGATAGTCTTCGCGGAGGACGCGGATAGCGCCTTCGTCACCTTTCATAGCGGCTTTGATGAGCCAGGCCATGGCCTCTTTCTCATCTTTTTCGCAGCCTTCACCAGCAGAAAGTGCATAGCCGTAGTGAGCCATACCGAAGGCATCGCCTTCTTCAGCGGCTTTCTTGTACCAGGAAACAGCTTTTGCAATGTCCGATTTTACACCAATGCCGGCTTCAAGGCAAAGCCCCATTGCGGAATACGCAGCAATTATACCATTTTTTGCCGCTTTCTCATAGCTTGCATACGCTTCTTCCTGATGTCTGCCTGTTTTGGTATAGGCATCGCCCAGACGGTAGTAGACGTCCTTGTCACCGAGTTCTTCGGCTTCCTTTGCCATGGCTTCCGCCTTTTCTTCGTCGACTACGCCTGCCTGGCCGGTGACATATTCAGCACAGGCCACGGAAAGAAATACGCGCAGTGTAGCATCACCATCGGGATCTCCCTCTTCACGGCCTTTTCTGATCCACATTTCCGCAGCGAGCAGGTCCTTGCGGACACTGGTCCCCTGCGCATAGAAGAGGCCGGTCATCAGCATGGCGGCGGTGTCTCCCCTTTCGGCTGCCAGGAGGTAGTACTGGAATGCCTTTTCAGGACTGACACGGCCAAGCATGCCTTCGTCGTAGAGTTTTCCCAGAAGGGATGCAGCTTCGGCGCTTCCGTCATCGCTTGCGCGTTCAAGAGAACGCCTTGCCTTCCTCGGGTTCGGCTTCCCGCCATTGATGCCCTTCATATACATTCTGCCAAGGAGAAGGTTCGCGCGGGAAATATCGTAACTGGCTGCGATCTTCCAGCAATTTTCCGCCTTTGCTTCATCTTTGGAGACACACTCTCCTTCTTCCAGCTTTTCACCAATCTGACAGATTTCCTCGGCTGCTTCTCTGGCGCCGAGATTGGCGGCTTTCCTAAAGTAGGTGACAGCATCATCGATACTGCCGGTATGGAGGCAGTCCTGCCCCATCGAGTAGTAATATTCCATCATTCTATCTGATGCCATTGGTTCCGCTCCTTTTCTTCTTGAAAGTATCGCTCCCGCCTTTTCCGGATTGACCGCTCCTGCCCGAAAAAATGCATTGGCAAGGCGGCTGAGGGATTGCCCCCAGCCGCCGAATCGCCAGTGATTCTTATACCGTGATGAAATTGGCTTTGCAGAAAAAGTCAAAAGCAAATCGCTTGCAGCCTGCTCATGCAGGTCTTTTTATTATCTGAATTCCTTGCAGAGGTCTTTGAAGAGTTCTGCAGATGGTTTTTCTACGTGGTCGATCAGGCGTACGTCCTTGGACGGTACGATGTCGCCGAAAGGAACGGAGTCCTTTTCTTCGTAAATGACGCCGGTCACAAGGCTGTTCGTTTCGCCGAGCAGTTTGTATGCAGCTGCTTTGCTGGACGGATCATGATCCGGTGCTACGTCTTCCATCTTGAGCAGGTGTTCATTGTACCACTGAACGGTGTTCAGATGGTTGAATGTAACGCATGGTGTGAAGATGTTGACATAGGAGAAACCTTTATGGTCGACAGCTCTTTCGATGACGTCGATCATAGTCTTGCTGTCGATAGCATAAGCCTGTGCTACGAAGGTAGCGCCGGCAGCCAGTGCCATAGCCGGAGCATCGAGCGGAGTCAGCGGGTTGCCGTCCGGGGTTGTCTTGGTAACAAAGCCCTTTTCGGAAACCGGAGATGTCTGGCCCTTTGTCAGGCCGTATACCTGGTTATCGAATACGAGGTATGTGATGTCCATATTTCTCTTGATCGCATGCATAGCATGGCCAAGGCCGATGGCGTAGGAGTCGCCGTCGCCGGAGCAGACGATCATGTGCTGATCCTTGTTAGCACATTTGATACCCTGTGCGAAAGGAAGAGCTCTGCCGTGCGTCGTGTGGGCGCCGTAGCAGTACTGATAGCCGCCGATACGGGAGGAGCAGCCGATGCCGGAAATCAGGGTGATATCCTCATTGGCCCAGCCCTTCTTGGCGCATACAGCGGAGATGGCGTTCTGAATGCCATAGTCGCCGCAGCCGGGGCACCAGTTCGGTACGATTGTATTTTTATAATCTCTCGGTGAAGCCATATCAGTATACCTCCTCAGCTTTCTTTACAATCGTGGATGCCAGGAACGGAGTTCCGTCATACTGCAGGAGAGACAGGAGCTTGTCGTGGCAGGCGAAATTGATGGCGAAAAGTTCACGCAGCTGCGCGGTGAGGTCTTCTTCTACGATGAGGACCTTCTTTGCGCCATTGATGTAAGGAGCGAGCGCTTCGGTCGGGAATGGAGAGAGAAGTCTGAGCTGGAGGTGGTTGACCTTCTTGCCCTGTGCTTCCAGTTCTTCACGAGCTTCTTCGATTGCGCCGTTTGTGGAGGTGACGCCGACCAGGAGCAGATCGCAGTCGGTATCTTCATGAGCCACGGTGAATGGCTGGATAGCTTTAGCCACACCAGCGAATTTCCTGTGACGTTTGTTCATTTCCATGACGCGGTCAGCCTGACCTTCAGCCGGTTTGCCGAATACATTGTGTTCGAGGCCGGTGGAGAGGAACATGCCGTTCTTTACGCCAGGAATCGTTCTCGGGGAAATGCCGTCTTCGACATCTTCGAAACGATGGAAGTATGCTTTCTTTGCCGTATCAAGTTCCGGCAGGCCTTCAGTGACGAGCTTGCCGCGGTTGATAGCGATGCGGTCCGGATCGAAAGCCGGTACGGACTGTTTGCACATGCCAAACTGCAGGTCGGAAAGGAGAATGACCGGAGTCTGGAATTCTTCAGCCAGGTTGAAAGCTTCCTGAGTGATGTAGTAGCAGTCTTCGATAGAAGATGCAGCGAGGACGATCTTTTCAGCATCGCCATGGCCGGAAGCAATCGCATAGCGGATATCGCTCTGTTCTACCTTCGTAGCCATGCCCGTGGACGGGCCTGCACGCATAACGTCGATGATGACGACCGGGATTTCTGCCATAGCTGCCATGGAAATGGATTCAGCCATGAGGGAAAGCCCTGGGCCGGAAGTAGCGGTGAAAGCACGAACGCCGGCATAACCTGCGCCCATAGCCATCATGCAGGAGGACAATTCGTCTTCCGTCTGTACGACTGTGCCGTTGATCTTGTGTACGACTTTGATCATGTATTCCATGATTTCAGAAGCCGGGGTAATCGGGTAAGATGCCATGAAACGGGCACCTGCGGAAATAGCGCCGAGGGCTGCTGCTTCATTGCCGAGCAGGTACAGCTGATCTTTCTTCGGAGGAGTTGCCAGAGCACCCAGAGATACGCCCTGCAGCTTCTCGATAGCTACATCATAGCCGTCCTTGAAAATCTGTTTGTTCTTGGAAACGATTTCTTCGCCCTTCTTACCGAAGCGTTCAGCGATGAAACCATAGAACGGGTCTTCCGGGAATCCCAGAACGCCTGCGCTCATGCCCAGTGCAGCGATGTTCTTCATCTGCATGCTGCCGTACTTTCTAGCCAGCTCCGTGATTGGAAGCGCCAGGAAGACACAACCGGAATGTGCGTCAAATTTCGGGTGGAATGCGTCATCAGCAATGATAACGCCGCCCTTCGGAACTTCATGACCGTGAAGGTCGATAGTCTCCTGGTCCAGGGCTACCAGGCAGTCTACATGCTCACCGATCGTAGCGACTTCTTTCGTTGCGATACGCAGGGCAATCGTTGTATGACCGCCCTTAATGCGGGATGCGAAGAGACGCTGGCTGAAAAGGGAATACCCTTCCTGTGCCAGTACGCGTCCGAGAATTTCGCCGCAGGATTCTACGCCCTGACCCTGCTGTCCGCCCATTTTCCAAATAAAATCACGTTTCGTTTCCACTCCATCTGCCTCCTTGCTGATGAATGTAAAGGAAATAAATATAATATGGGTTCTTTAATATGGGTTCTTTTATATGCGGATTTCCTTATTACGCGAGACATCCATCCATCTGATGTCTTTTCTATTATACCATATATGACATTTTTTCAACCTGAATGGGACCAGTTTTATACAATTTTTGGTATTGCAAAATTGGTTCTGCTACCCGGGGGAAAACAAGCAAACCAAGCTGCGCTTGTTGGAAAACCGTAAGACCTCGCTGTCGCGAGTGGAACCTTTTTAGATTTTAAAGTGCGATGGATACTGCACCCCTTTCTCCGGCAACAGTTAAAAGATAAGCCGGACGCCTTCCCCGCTGGGGCAGGTCAAAACCTTCCGCATCGACGAGAACGGCTATTATCAATGGCAATTTAAATGCGTTCACTATAAATGAAAACGGTAAAGTGCTCGTTCGATATTATCCATCAGAATCGAAAAAACCTGCCTCAGCGAGGAAGGATGTCACGGAGTGACAAAAAGGAGTGCAGTTTCCGAGCGAAACTCGGTTGTATAGTTTTTTTATTCGCCATACTTGGCGATTGTACGGTTTCTACATAAGCGCCTTAAACCAGCCTTCGGCTGAGGGAAATCAACCCTATCCACCGCAAGCGGTTCCCCTTCCCCGTCTGGGAAGGCGAGTATTGTGGCGAAGGCGTACCTTGGCTTTTCGCTCTGCTAAGCTCACGCAAAAAAGAAGGACCTTCGGCTGGGAAGATCCTTCTTTTTTATTTGATCCACTGATGGCTCAGGGATTATTTAATGTCGTACATACCGCTGACGCCTTCTCTGAGGTTGATCAGGATATTCTTTGTCTGGCTGTAGTGTTCGAGCATAACCTTATGGGTTTCTCTGCCGATGCCGGACTGTTTGTAGCCGCCGAATGGTGCGCCTGCCGGGAGGTCGTTGTAGGTGTTGACCCACATACGTCCGGTGCGTACAGCACGTGCTACTTTCAGAGCGGTGTCGATGTTCTTGCTGAATACTGCGCCGCTGAGGCCGTATACGCTGTCGTTTGCCAGAGCGATGACTTCGTCAGCTGTCTTGAATTTCTGTACAACGACAACTGGTCCGAAGATTTCTTCCTGGCATACGCGGCAGTCATTGTTTCCTGCGATCAGGATGGTCGGTTTCATGAAGAAGCCTTTGTCGCAGCCGTTTTCGGTGTAGCGTTCGCCGCCGGTTACGAGGGTTGCGCCTTCTTCGAGGCCGATCTTGATGTAGCTAAGGACTTTGTCCTGCTGTGCTTTGTAGATCTGAGCGCCCAGCTGGGTGGTCGGGTCGGTCGGGTCGCCGACTTTGACGCCTTCGAAGGTTGCTTTCAGATGTTTGATGAATTCATCGAAAATGCCTTCCTGAACGAAGAGGCGGGAGCCTGCGCAGCATACCTGGCCCTGGTTGAAGAGGATGCCTTTGCATGCGCCGTCGACAGCCTGTTTCAGGTCAGCGTCGTCGAATACGATGTTTGCGGATTTGCCGCCAAGTTCCAGGGTGACTGGAATCAGCTTGTCGCATGCAGCCTGGTATACGCCGCGGCCGACTTCAGTTGAGCCGGTGAATGCGAGCTTGTCGATATCCGGATGATCGAGCAGCCACTGGCCGGATTTGGAACCCTTGCCTGTGACAACGTTCAGAACGCCCTTCGGGAGAACACCCTGGATCAGACGGACGAGTTCCATCAGGGACAGGGATGTATGGGAGGACGGTTTAATAACGATGGTGTTGCCTGCTGCCAGTGCCGGAGCGAGTTTCCAGCAAGCCATGGTGAACGGGAAGTTCCACGGAATGACCTGGCCAACAACGCCGACTGGTTCATGGAGAATCAGGGACAGTGTGTTGTTGTCGAGCATGGTGGCAGAACCTTCCCAAGCTCTCAGGCATCCTGCGAAGTAACGGAAATGATCGGAACCCAGCGGAACGTCTGCTGCTGTGGTTTCACGGATCGGCTTGCCGTTGTCCAGTGTTTCCACCAGTGCGAGATGATCGAGGTTTGCGTCGATGATATCAGCGATCTTCAGAAGAATGTTCTGTCTTTCGATCGGAGAAGTCTTGGACCATTCCGGAAGAGCTGCTCTTGCTGCCTTGACAGCTGCGTCTACGTCTTCCTTGGTTGCTTCTGCGAAATATGCGAGATGTTCCCCGTTAGCCGGGTTATGTGCGTCAAATGTAGCTCCATCAGATGCGGGAACGAATTCACCGTTGATGAAAAGACCATACTGCTGCTGAATGTCTGCTTTTGCCATAAAATTACCTTCCTTTCGGTAAAATGCAGGTGTTTCCTGCCTTTCCTATAAGTGCTCCGCCGGTCATTTACGATTGGACGGTGAACCGGAGAAGGAAATTTCTTCAGCCTTTCTATACGCGGAAATAAAACCTTTCATACTGTTCGATAGTCACTTTCCGTTTTTCTACGGCTGTATTCATAGTATATCACCGTAAATAGAAATATTCAATACAATCGATATTTATTTCAATACATCTTTTATTATAATTTCCGCAAAAATAATGACATTTATTTATGAAACAGCCAATAAGTGTCTATCCCAATAAAAAAAGAAGCCCCGAAGAGCTTCCTTTTCATTGTTCTTATCCCCTTGATTAGAAGGAGTAGTTGAGGGATACGGATGCGAGATCGTCGTAGTCGCTGCCCTTGTCGGTCTTGACGTCGAATGCGTATTCGCCATGGAGACGGATGTTCTTAGCGAGTACGACATCGCCGGTAGCAAGCCAGTACTTAGCTGTGTTGACATCGCTGTCATCAGCAACAACGGATGCCGGGGAAACGTCATAAGTAACATCGTCCATGAAGGATCCTCTTTCAGCACGGACATACTGTCCAGCGATCTGGAAGGTTCCCGGTTTCTTCAGATCAACGGAGCCGTAGCCGAGGCCTGCAGTCCAGGTCTGTGGATTGCCAGCATATTCAGTATTCTTGTAGAAGTCACCGAATACGCGGAACTGATCAACGACGTTCAGTGTCAGACCAGCGCCCCAGATGCGGGCATCTGCGTCATCATGGCCGTCGATGTATTCTACATCGTAAGAAGCGATGCTGGATGCGCCGTACAGACGAGCAATGCCTGCTTCTCTGTTGTTGGTTCCGTCGGTTTCAGTTGCAGTTCCGAGAACGCCGCCGGTGAAACGGCCGTAGCCTACGTCGAGAGCGAGTTTTTCGCTGCCGATGGTAGCAATAGCGCCTTTGAATTCATCATCATATTCAAGACCAGTCTGGCCAAGAGTCAGGTCAATCTTGCCGATGTTTACAGAAGCTTTGTCGCCGAAATCATGGTGAACAATCAGCTGATCAAGGTAAGCCGGATCTTCATTGGTGTTCTTGAAGTTCATGTCGTAGCGGAGACGTCCAAGAACGTAGGTGCTGTCATTGACCTGGCCCTTGATGTTGAGCTGCATACGGCCATTCCAGCTGTCCTTAGCTTTTCCGGTCAGAACGCCGTCATCATTAGCTGCATAGTTCTGATTCATACGCATACGAGCGTTGCCGGAGAAGGAAAGATTTCCGACTTTCTTTTCGAGGTTGGAAACGCGAACACCCAGGTTTGCGAGTTCGTCAGCGTATTCACCAGCGAGTTTGTCGAGAGTTGCTCTCTGTTCAGCGTTCAGCTGATCTTCTTTAGCGAGCATACGAGCGATGATCTGAGCCATTTCGTAACGGGTAATGTTTCTTTCGCCGCGGAATGTGCCATCCGGATAGCCTTCTACGACGCCCTGGTCGGAGAGGTCTACGACTGCCTGGTAAGCCCAGTCGGACGGTGTTACATCAGAGAAAGGATTTGCAGCGTATGCGGATACGCCAGCGGAAAGTGCTGCAACAGCAGCGATTGCTAGGATCTTTTTCATATTCTTCGCTCCTTAAAAGAAATATAAGAAATAAGGTATGTCTCTTATAAGGAAGTAAAGAAGCCCGCGAGTGGCCGAGTTTCCTCTGCGCTGTCTTTTCCTTCCCACCATATGTGAGACAACATATAGTATTTTTTAAAGATACTACAAAATATTTACTCATGCAAATAAAAATGAACACTTTGTTCATCTGACCAGAAGTCACTACTGCGTAACACTCGAAAATACCGGTAAATTCAGCCTGTTCAAGAAATTTTCTTTAACACGTATTAAGGCGTTAGTCAGTCTTACAATCTGTATAATATATCCAATATTTCTTATATTTTTACAATTATTTTCTATTTCACATATAACGGAAAGAAATAAGTTTCTCCTGTTCCTTCGCTTTAGGGCAGCAGAGGCAAAAATGACGCATTTTTTGAGAACAGAATGTTAGATTTTTCGATAAGAAAAGGAACTGCGGCAAAATGTACAATCGTTCTGCTGCAGTTCCTTTTTGATGGATTATGTAATTAGGAGAAGTATATTAATTGCTGAAGAATGCGATGGATTAAGGGAGAGGAAAACCATACAACCAGCCTGAAGGCTGATGGAAATCAACCCTATCCACACTTTTTAGAAACTGCACCCCTTTCGGCCATTATGAAATACTGCAAACACTTCCATGATTTCATATTCAATCATTGGTATAATGGCCACTTCCCCCGAAGGTGGCAGCTTCACAAGGAATAAAGGAAAGAGCTCAGCTCTTATTTGTTTGAAACCTTATGTAACCCCATCCCATACGCCCTTCCCCGTCTGGGAAGGCGAGTTTAAACCAGAAAACCAGCCTGCGGCTGAAGGAAATGCAACTCATCCGAGAAATTTTAAAAAGCAAAATTTCCCACCTTCCCTTCCAGGGCAAGGTCAAGGGCATTCTTCCCCGTTTGGGAAGGCGAGTAACACCATGCAGCATCGGTACTTACGGACTTTATCGAATTTCCCCAACAAAAAAGACTCCCGAAGGAGTCTCTTTTGGGTTTTATTAGAAGGAGTAGTTGAGTTCTACGCCCCATGCGTCGTCCGGATCTTCGACAGAAGAGCCGTCGATTCCATCTGCTTTGCCTGCGAAGTTGTAGTAAGCGTCAAGTTCTACGTTCTTCTGAAGAGCTACGCCTGCACGTGCTACCCAGAACTTCACATCTGCGCCGTTAAGCAGGCCATAGTCGAGCTGATCGGTCAGGTCAAGAGCGGAGTTGCCGAGTGCATAAGAAGCGTAATCAGCATCTACATAGTGTACGCCGAGTGTCCAGGTGCCTGGTTTTTCTACGTCAACTGCGCCATAGGTAAGGCCTGCGGTCCAAAGAGCTGCATGGCCGATGTCATGATTGAAGCGGGACTGTACATAGTCGCCGTCGAGTGCGAGTTCGCCGCCGAGGTCGATGCTGGTGCCTGCCCCCCAAACGCTGACTTTAGCACCTTTGGCTTCACTATTTGCCACTCCGTTACCATTCAGTTTATGGGTTGGTTTCAGGTAGAAAGCAGAGACATCAGCGGTGTCGCCGAGGTGTCGGTCAGTTTTGCATACCAGTTTTCTGTATCTTTCTTGGATGCGTAGATGCTGGCAATATCGTCACTATCAACTGCATAGTTTTCAGCAGCGGATGTCAGGTAGCCGTAGCCTGCTTCGATGCCGAAGGAACCATTGTCCCAGCCTGCGGAAATGCCGTCGTAAATGCCGTCTTCATCCCAGAAAACGCCGGTCTGGTCAAGAGCTACGCCCTGACGGCCGATGGATACGCGGGTGGCATCATTCGGTGTCCACAGAGCGAAGATGCGGTCCATGGTGACATCCTTGTCGCCATTGTCTTTAAAGTCCATTTCGGAAACAAGACGACCGTTGACGGATACTTCGTCATTGACCTGGCCGGATACGTTGATTCTCATACGGCCTGTCCAGGAATCACTCTTTGCATTGTCAGTGTCAATGTTTCTCTGGTACTGCATACGAGCATCGCCGGACCATGCGAGGTTGCCAACTTTCTTTTCGAGGTTGGATACGCGAACACCCAGGTTTGCGAGTTCGTCAGCATATTCGCCAGCGAGTTTGTCCAGGGTTGCGCGCTGCTCAGCATTCAGCTGGTCTTCCTTAGCGAGCATGCGGGCAATGATCTGAGCCATTTCATAACGGGTGATGTTTCTTTCGCCTTTGAAGGTGCCGTCCGGATAGCCTTCAACGACGCCCTGTTCGGACAGGGATTCAACTGCCTGATACGCCCAGTCGTTTGGGGTTACATCAGAGAACGGATTGGCTGCGTATGCGGATACGCCAGCGGAAAGTGCTGCGACAGCAGCGATTGCGAGAATTTTCTTCATATTCCTGCTCCTTAAAAAATGAATGTTCTTGAAACGGAGTCATGAAGCAGGGGAATGGCCTCCGTATTCACCGCGCTTCGCTCTTCCATGCCATACGCTTTGCGTATGTTCTGCATTCAGAATACTATAAAATTTTTACATATGCAATCCTGTCCAATTTGCCAATTGCATACCTTCCTGAACCTCCCTGCCACCCGGGAGGTTACCATCTTCCAGGCCTATTTCTGCGCAAAACCCCTTTTAAATGAAAATCCATCCTTCAAAAGGCTGTCTTAAAGCATCATTTTTAAGAAAAATCATGGGTCCTGACTTCCTCCATGAAGATGAATTTTCCTAGAATCACTTTAAAGACCCTTTTTAGCCTTGATCTGCCATTTGAGGCATAGTTACACCCCCTGTTTTGGGCATAAAGTGCAAAATCAAGGCAAAATCTGCGGGAATTTACTCTGTTAAAAGGATGAAATGATAATGAGCAAATCAGCATGCTTTCTGTATTTTTCATCGAATGAAGTCATTGCTTTTACGGACAGAAGTACCGAAGCCGCTGCCAGAATCCATGGTCCGGTGCTTTCCTTTCAGGCAATAAAAAAGGAAACCTCTTTCGAGGTTTCCTTTCTTTGATTCCAGTTTCTTTGAGAAGAAATTAGAATTTGTAGTTGACGGCTGCCATCCAAGCGTCGTCTTCGTTGTTCTGACCTTCAGCGTCAACAGCGAATGCATATTCAGCATGGAGGTAAACGTTCTTCTGCAGAGCAACTTCGCCGATTGCATTCCAGAATGTTAAGTTGGAAGCTTTGCCAGTTGTCAGGTAGGACAGAACATCGGTGTTCAGGCCTGTGCCGCCGAAGTAAACGTTCTGGTCAACATCGTTGTAAGCTACGTCGAGTTTGAAGGAGCCTGGTTTCTTCAGGTTCAGTTTGCCATAGCCGAGGCCAGCGTTCCAAGCGGTATCGTTGTCACCAGCTGTGGTGTTCTTCCAGTATTCGCCGAATACGCGGAAGTCGGAAACCGGAACAGTCAGGTTAGCGCCGATCAGTTCGCTGCCAGCGAAGGTGCCTTTTTCTCCGTCGAATTTAATGTAGTCAACGCCGAGGTTAGCAACGTTGAGATCGAATCCGCCGCGAGCGAAGAATGCATCTTCATCAACGAGTGCAGCATCTGTAGTGGTTGCTTTGAGTTCGGAAGAATTGAAGCGGCCATAGCCTGCAGTCAGGTCTACTTTGTCGCCTGCATGGATGGTAGCCTGAGCTCCATCGTAGCCAGTGGAGCTGCCATACAGCCAGCCACCCTGGTCACCGAAAGCGATCGGCTGACGGCCGAGGCGAACGGTTACTGCATCACCGAAGTCATGGTTTGCATATAACTGGGTGAATTTAACAGTGGTGTCATCGCTTGTCTTGAAGTCCATTTCAGAAGTGAGCTGGCCCTGAACGTAAGTGGAGTCATTGACCTGACCCTTTACGTTGATTCTCATACGGCCATTCCAAGACTGGTCATCGCCTGTCTTTGTGCTCTTGAAAACATTATCCTGGAAGCGCATACGAGCATCGCCGGACCAGTACAGGTTGCCAACTTTCTTTTCGAGGTTGGAAACGCGAACGCCCAGGTTTGCGAGTTCGTCAGCGTATTCGCCAGCGAGTTTGTCGAGGGTTGCTCTCTGTTCAGCGTTCAGCTGATCTTCTTTAGCGAGCATACGAGCGATGATCTGAGCCATTTCATAACGGGTGATGTTTCTTTCGCCTTTGAAGGTGCCATCCGGATAGCCTTCAACGACGCCCTGTTCGGACAGGTCTACTACTGCCTGGTAAGCCCAGTCGGATGGGGTTACATCAGAGAAAGGATTTGCAGCGTATGCGGATACGCCAGCGGTGAGTGCTGCTACAGCAGCGAGTGCGAGAATTTTTTTCATGTTCTTCGCTCCTTATAAAGAAAAATGTGGAATGTCTCCCTTTTTCCCTAAGAGCTTGGGTGAAAAACGTGGCTCGAGTGACCGTGTTTCCTCTGCGTGTTTTTCTTCTTCGATCTTAAGTGACATGAATCGGAAGACTTGTTTCATGTCTAGGTTGAGAGTAACACATGAGAAAAGTTAAATCAAGTTTAAACAAATCCTCTCATTCACTTAAAGCTTTCATTTTCGCCTGAAATCTCCTAATTTTAAATTATGCAAATGATTCGCGTTTACCGCCACATGACCGAGAGTCAGCAGATTTTTCATTCCCATTTCGGCACATTTTGTCAGATTGTCCACCCGCATTCTTCTTTTGCAGCTTATAAAGAACTTCTATAAATACGATAGCCTGTTTTTATACTTTCTGCAAAAATTTTCCAATAAAAAAGAGACCTCCCGAAGGAAGTCTCTCTTAAGTTCGCTGCTGCCAGGTTCTGAATTAGAACTTGTAGTTGAGGGATACAGTCCAAGCATCCTGTTCTGGAGCAGTTACGTTGTCGCCGTCAGCAGTTACGTCGAATGCATATTCACCGTGGAGGTAAACGTTCTTCTGCAGGGTGACATCAGCGATTGCGTTCCAGAATTTAACCTTATCAGCACCCTTTGCGAAGTAGTCAAATGGGTTGGTCTGGAGTCCGGAACCACCGAAGTATACATCTTTTTCAACATTATTGTAAGCTACATCTACTTTGAAGGAGCCTGGTTTCTTCAGGTTCAGTTTGCCATAGCCGATGCCAGCGTTCCAAGCAGTATCGTTGTCGGAATCGGTTGTGGTGTTCTTCCAGTATTCACCGAATACATGGAAATCGGAAACCGGAATGGTCAGGTTAGCGCCGAGCAGTTCGCTGCCAGCATATGTGTGGGTAGCAGATTTATCGCCTACAAATTTAATGTAGTCAACGCCGAGCTTAGCAGCGTTCAGGTTAGCTGCACCGCGAGCGAAGAATGCATCTTCTGTATTATCGTTATCATAAACGCTGCCTTCTTTGTTGAAACGGCCATAACCTGTGGTTACATCAACCTTGTCTCCGAGGTGGAATGCAATCTGAGCTCCATCATAGCCAGTGGAATCGCCATACAGCCAGCCACCCTGGTCACCGAAAGCGATCGGCTGACGGCCGAGGCGGACGGTTGCAGCTTTGCCGAAGTCATGGTTAGCATACAGCTGGTTGAATGTTACATTGCCATCAGTTGTATCTTTGAACTTAACTTCGGACTGAAGCTGGCCCTGAACATAAGTGGAGTCATTGACCTGGCCCTTTACGTTGATTCTCATACGGCCATCCCAGTTATCAGCTTTTCCAGCTGCTTTATCCTGGTAACGCATACGAGCATCGCCGGACCAGTACAGGTTGCCGACCTTCTTTTCGAGGTTGGAAACGCGAACGCCCAGGTTTGCGAGTTCGTCAGCGTATTCACCTGCGAGTTTGTCGAGGGTTGCTCTCTGTTCAGCATTCAGCTGATCTTCTTTAGCGAGCATACGAGCGATGATCTGAGCCATTTCGTAACGAGTGATGTTTCTTTCGCCGCGGAAGGTGCCATCCGGATAGCCTTCAACAACGCCCTGTTCGGAGAGGTCTACCACTGCCTGGTAAGCCCAATCGGACGGGTTAACATCGGAAAAAGGATTTGCAGCGTATGCAGATACGCCAGCGGTGAGTGCTGCTACAGCAGCGAGTGCGAGAATCTTTTTCATGTTCTTCGCTCCTTTAAGAAAAAAAGATGGATTGCCTCTCTTCTTTTCAGGAGTCCAGAAACTTCCGGCTGCTCGAGTGACCGTGTTTCCTCTGCGCAGATGCTTCCTTCATCCGTCCGATATGATCGAAAGGCGTACTCATATCTGTATTCAGGTTACTACGAACAATTTGCATATGCAACAATATAGCGAGGTTCTATAAGCCAAATTCGCTTATTTACGGCTGTTATAAACTCTGTGCTCCTTTTTGTTCCGTTTCTCTCCGCCTTATTCTATTTTTCTTAGTATCTAATCACATTTCTTTATATCTCTTCGTTTCCTATTTCCCTTAACTCCAGGGCAGTAAAATGATAAAAATGAAATCCAGGCAGCAAAAAGAAAGGAAACCCCTTTCGAGGTTTCCTTTCTTTGATTCCAGTTTCTTGGAGAAGAAATTAGAACTTGTAGTTGAGGGATACGGTCCAAGCGTCCTGTTCCGGTTTTGTGGTCTGATCAGCAGATACGTCGAATGCATATTCACCATGGAGGTAAACATTCTTCTGCAGAGTTACGTCAGCGATTGCATTCCAGAATGTTACGTTGGAAGCCTTGCCAGTGGTCAGGTAGGACAGAACATTGGTCTGCAGGCCGGATCCACCGAAGTAGATGTCCTGATCAACATCATTGTAAGCTACATCGACTTTGAAGGAACCTGGTTTCTTCAGGTTCAGTTTGCCGTAGCCGATACCTGCGTTCCAAGCGGTATCATTGTCAGAATCAGTTGTAGTGTTCTTCCAGTATTCACCGAATACACGGAAGTCAGAAACCGGAATGGTCAGGTTAGCACCGAGCAATTCATTGCTTGCAAACTTACCTTCGTCGCCATCAAATTTAATGTAGTCAACACCGAGGTTAGCAACGTTCAGGTCAGCAGCGCCGCGAACGAAGAATGCATCTTCATCGGTAACGCCAGCTTCTGTGATGGTTGTCTTTCCGGTAGTAGAGTCAAAGCTTGTTGAATTAGTAATATCGGACTTGTTGAAGCGGCCATAACCTGTGGTTACGTCAACTTTCTGTCCAAGATGGAATGCTACCTGAGCGCCATCATAGCCCTTCTGATCTCCATAGAGCCAGCCACCCTGGTTACCGAAAACAATTGGCTGACGACCAAGGCGAACAGTTGCTACGTTGCCGAAGTCATGGTTTGCATACAACTGGTTAAATGTAACGTCTGTATCATCGCTGGTCTTAAAGTTAAGTTCAGAATCGAGCTGGCCCTGTACGTAAGTGGAGTCATTGACCTGACCCTTTACGTTGATTCTCATACGGCCGTTCCAGCCATCTTCCTTACCAACTGCGTTGTCCTGATAACGCATACGAGCATCGCCGGACCAGTACAGGTTGCCAACTTTCTTTTCGAGGTTGGATACGCGAACGCCCAGGTTTGCAAGTTCGTCAGCGTATTCGCCAGCGAGTTTGTCGAGGGTTGCTCTCTGTTCAGCGTTCAGCTGATCTTCCTTAGCGAGCATGCGGGCAATGATCTGAGCCATTTCATAACGGGTGATGTTTCTTTCGCCCTTGAAGGTGCCATCCGGATAACCTTCAACGACGCCCTGTTCGGACAGGTCTTCAACTGCCTGATAAGCCCAGTCGTTCGGGGTTACATCAGAGAATGGATTTGCAGCGTATGCAGATACGCCAGCTGTGAGTGCTGCTACTGCAGCAATTGCGAGAACCTTTTTCATGTTTCATCGCTCCTTTAATAGAAAATATAGAGAAATATGCGTGCCTCTATTTTTCCTCGGAGGAGCTCCGACTAGGACCTTGCGCGAGTGACCGTGTTTCCTCTGCTGTCTTTCATCTTTGCTTTCCCAAGGGACATGACCTTGAGGCTTCCTTCATGTCTGTGGTTAGCTTAACACGGACGCAAAGTTAAATCAAGTTTAAACTATTGATAAACCTTTATGATATGCATGAGACTTTTGGTTATTTGTAAAACATTCGGTAGAATCAGTTTTATACTGAGTTATCACAATCATTCCCATTAACTCCCGCATGACCGACCATAAGTCATTTTCAGCATTTTTATATTTTTGACTATCGGTCATATATGAGCGGCGTGCCGGCCTTGGGAGAATATAGATAAGTTTTATGAACTTATGGGTGTCGATATCGGAATAAAAAAAGGACTGTCAAAATGTGCAGGCATTTCGACAGTCCTTTTTCCTATATATTATATTCTTTTATCCTTACTTCCTCAGTCGATGATCTCGAATTCTGCTTTGCTGCCTTTTTCTGCGGGTGTGACACGCAGGCGTGCGTCTATGCGTTCTTCGAGTTCGGGGACGTGAGAAATGATGCCTACCATGCGGCCTGTGTTCTGGAGGTCGATGAGTGTATTCATGGCGCTGTTCAGGGAGTCGGGGTCGAGGGTGCCGAAGCCTTCGTCAATGAACATGGTATCAAGACGGACGCCGCCCTGCCTGGACTGGACAACGTCGGCAAGGCCAAGAGCCAGAGACAGGGATGCCAGGAAGGTTTCTCCGCCGGAAAGGGTATTGGCTGGTCTTGACCGTCCTGTGAAGCTGTCGGAGACCTCCAAGGAGAGTCCGCCCTTCCCCAGTCCGCTTTCATCCGTCATGCGGTGGAGGGAGTATCTCCTCCGGCTCATGGAGAGAAGACGGAGGTTTGCGGCATTGGCCACGTCGTCAAGGAGTGTGCCAAGGACGTATCTTTCCAGCGTGATTCTTGTCTTCTTTCCGCTTGTGAGGTCATAAAGGCCTCTTATAAGGCCTTCTTCCTTGCGGAGGTCTTCCAGTTCCTTCTCGATAGCTCTGGCGTCTGAGACGGCTTTTTGGAGCGTTTCTGTGCGTTCCTTGAGGGCAGCTGCTCTTTCGGAGGCTTTCTTGAGCTGATCCTGAAGCGCTTTGGACTTTTCATTCAGCGCCTGCATGTCAGGACGCTCTTTCCCTGCGGTTGCCTGCTCTTCTGCTTTGATTCTTTCTTCTGTGCTCTTCCTGTCCGCGCGGTACTGTTCCAGTGTCTTACGGACACTTTCTTCCGTGTCTTTCTTTTTATACCATTCTTTGCATTCGTCAAGACTCTTGAAACCGGCCTTGTTGGAAGCTGCCTTCAGGACGGATTCTGTTTCCTTATATTTTTTCACGAGCTCTTCTCTGCGCTCTTCGGCATTCCTGCATGCTGCCTCGCTGGCAGAGAGGTCAGCTCCTGCTTTCCTCAGCTGAGCGGCCGCTGTTTCCTTGTCCTGTTCCCATTTTCTGATACCCGCCAGAAGGCGCGTACTTTCCATTTCAAGATATTTGGGATCCCTGTATGCTTCTGGGATTTCTTCAAGAGTCTTCATCTGGGCATCGGCTTTCGCGTGATCGCTCACGGCTTTCGCATAGGCGCCTGTGCTGTGCTTTTCCTTGGCATCATTGGCTCTGTCATAAGCGGCTGATGCTCTTTCGTATTCCTTCTGCGCACGTTCGACGTCTTCTGCCTTTGCTACATTGTCTCCGCCACGGGCCGGGGCCGGATGGTGGACGGCACCGCAGACAGGGCATGGCACTCCGTCTGCGAGTCCTTCCGCTAGAAGGAATGCCTGTCCATCGATATAGGATTTCCTGACAGCATCTGCCTTCTCCTTCTGCTCATCCCTTGCCTTCCTCGCCGCTTCGGCAGAAGCCTGGAGGCGCTTTGTTTCCTCTTCTGCTCTGGCTAATGCGTTTTTCGCGTTTTTAAGCGCCTGGACGGCTGCCCCGTACAACTTTGCCTTGGGCACCAAGTCCTGCATTTTAAGGGCCGTTTTACGCTCTTCTTCGCACTTTTCTTTCATGGCGTCCAGCTCTTGGATGCGTTTTTCAAGCGTTTCATTCAGCCTTGCATACGTTTCCATATCCGCCTTGGCTGTCTTGAGTTTCTGTGCCTCCTGCCTGCCTTCCCGGGTGATGCCATCCAGCTGGTCGAAGTAAGGCGCAAGCTCCCGGGCGCTCCGGATCAGGGAAAGGGATGCTTCCATTTCCTTCATGCGTCCTTCTTCATTCTTAAGGGCTGCATCCTGCTTCAATGCTTTGTCAAGCTCCGTGAAATGGCCCATAAGGGCGGTTTCCTTCTGGTAGACTTCGCGGAATTCATTGCTTTCCTTTTCCTGCTTCCGGGTCGTTTCCACAGCTTCCTGCAGTGATTTCTCCGCTTCTTCCACGATCGAGGCGAGCTGCTTTTCGTCTGCGGCGCCGGCGGTGCTGAGGATCTGGTCTTCTCTTGTCTGCTTTTCCATTTTCTCGCGGACTTTCGCATCGAGCCTGTCTTTCAGCCTGTCCTTGAATTCGGAGAAGCGCTGCGTCTTGAAGAGCTGCTTTAAGATGGCTTCTCTTTCATCGGCCTTTGCTACGAGGAGTTTTCTGAAATCGCCCTGCGGAAGGAGGATGACCTGGCAGAACTGGTCAGCATTGAGCCCGATGAGTTTCCCTGCGGCCTCTTCAATGCCTGTACGGAGGGTATTGATTTCCTTGCCGTCCTGAAGTTCGGAAAGGGACGCCTGCATGGCGGCCAGTGTCTGTCCGCTGCCGCGTTTCTTATCGACCATCTGCGCCGGGCTTCTCGTTGCGCGGTATGTCTTGTCCCCCAGCATGAAATCGAAGATGACTTCTGTCCTTTCTGAGGAATCGGCATAGTCGCTTCTCATTTTCTCGCCTGTCCTGTCGCCGCTCGTCTTGCCGTAAAGGGCATAGCACATGGCATCCAGGATCGTCGTCTTTCCTGCTCCGGTCGGGCCGCAGATGAGGAAGAGATGGCGTCCCTGCAGTTTTTCGAAGTCGATGACGGTCTCGCCCGCATAGGGACCGAAGGCACGCATCGTCAGTTTCAAAGGTTTCATTTTGCGTTTTCCTTCCTGTATACCTCTTCCCAGACCTCCTGAGAAAGCTTTTCTTCTTCTTCTGTCAGTTCCTGCTCACGGAAATGGCTGACAAAGGCGCGGAAAATGTCTTCGTCGCTCATGGATTCGAAGCGGATCCTTCTTTCGCCGTCATCGTCCTTGTATCCCATGTCCTGCTCGACGCCAAGGGCATTCGGGTACTTCTCGCGCAGCTTTGGCATGGCATCGATGACGGGCTCGGAGTCGGTCAATACGATCTGCAGGTAGTCTTCCGAGCCTTCTTTGGCCATGATGTCTGCAAAGGAGCCCTGGATTTCGCGTACCTGATGGAGGGGCAGCATTTCGCGGAACGTGGTAGAAACATTTCCTTCCCCGTCAATCCTTCCTACGATGATGCCTTTCTTCTGGCGCACCTCGTCGAAGGAGTAGCGCATGAGGCTTCCGCTGTACTGAATCTTCTCGGAATCCCTCTTCGTCTTCTGCGGACGGTGGAGATGGCCGAGCGCGGTGTAGTCGTAAGGCGCAAAGACTTCATCAGGAATCTGGTCGTAGCCGCCGATCGAGAGCGGTCTTTCGGATTCCGACGACATGCCGCCAGCTGCATAGACGTGGGCAAGAGCGATTTTCCTCATGCCTTTTCCTTCATCGGGAAGGAGGGAAAGCATGCGGGCGGAGAGCACTTTTTCTGCCTCTTCATATGTCTTCACCTTTTCCGCTTCTTCCATGCCGAGCTTGTTCATCATGACGCGCACGCGGGCGGGTTCGGAATACGGCATCGGAAGGAAGGCGACGGGGCCCCATTCATCCTTCAGGATGACAGGAGAAAGCCTGTCGAGCGGCCCGAAGATGTAGAGCCCCTGCGAGCGGAGAAGACGGCTTGCCACGGCGAGACGCTCGGCGCTGTCGTGGTTCCCGCTGATGACGATGAAGGGAATCCCTCTCTTTCCGACGATTTCCTCTGTCATGCGGTCAAAGAGCTCGACGGCATCTTCCGGAGGAAATGAACGGTCATAGACGTCCCCGGCCAGAAGAATCACGTCCGGCTTTTCTTCGTCGACAATCGGCAGGAAACGGTTTTCCAAAAGCCATGCCTGATCTTCTGTCATGGAGTGTTCCTTCAGGAGTTTCCCCAGGTGCCAGTCGGCTGTGTGAATGAATTTCATGCGTCCTCCTTCCGAAGGCTTCTCAGCAGCGCGATTTCACGCTTGTAGCCTTCCAAGTCATTCGGTGTTTCAAGGTAGAAGGGAAGATTTCTGAGAAGCGGATGATTGATGATCCTTTCCATCCCTTCGATCCCAATCGTCCCTTCGCCGATTTTTTCATGACGGTCCTTGTGGCTTCCCATCGGATTCTTGTCGTCATTCAGGTGAACGGCCTTCAGGCGGTTAAGCCCGATGACTTCATCGAAATGGGCCAGAACGCCGTCGGTATCGTTTGCGATGTCGTAACCGCCATCATAGACGTGGCAGGTGTCGAGGCACACGCCCATGCGCTCCTTGCGCTCGACTTTGTCGATAATCGCGGCGAGCTCCTCAAACGTGCGTCCGACTTCCGTCCCCTTCCCTGCCATGGTTTCAAGCAGGACAAACGGCGGCAGCTCCTCCTGATCCATGGCGTAATTCAGCATGTCTGCAATCATGGGAATCGCAACTTCTGCGCCCTGTTTCAAGTGGGAACCCGGATGGAAATTGTAGAGGCAGTTCGGCAGGTGTGCCGCTTTGGCCAGATCCTCGCGGAGTGCCGTGCGGGCAAACTCACGCACCGATTCCTTCGTGGAGCAGCCGTTCATCGTGTAAGCCCCATGGCAGAGAATCGGTCCGAAATCATGCTCCTCCATCCACGCCTTCAGTGCGAGCGCATCCGCTTCCTTCACGGGAGCAGACTGGCTGCCGCGCGGGTTCCGCGGGAAGAACTGAAACGTATTTCCGCCGATCGAAGTGGCCGTCTTTCCCATGGAAAGATACCCGCCCGTGACGGATAAATGGCATCCAAGTATAAACATAAAGTCCTTCTTTCTATTTAAATCCATTCCAATACTCAATTCCCTTTCATTATAGCATGAGGAAATTTGTGGACGGAGGGAGGGGGGAAAGATGGGAAGCGTGAGAAAAGATGAGAAAACCTTAAAACCAGCCTGCGGCTGAGGGAAATCAACCCTATCCACCGCGTTCCGCGGTCCCCCTTCCCCGTCTGGGAAGGCGAGTATAAACCGGACAACCAGCCTCCGGCTGAGGAAAACATGATAAAACCATACAGCCGCCTTACAGGCTGGGAAATGAACCTCCTCAGGCGCAATGCGCGCCAGCTCCCCCTACGGGGCGAGCTCTGACACCCTTAAACCTCGCGTTGCTCGTGGAAAAAGAAAACCTTAAAACCTCGCTGCGCTCGTGGAACCTTTTTATAAAACCCAATGAATAATCAACCCTATCCGCCCGGCATCAGAATCTGAGACCGGGCACCTTCCCCGTCTGGGAAGGCGAGTATAAACCGGACAACCAGCCTGAAGGCTGAGGGAAATGAACCTCCTCAGGCGCATGCGCGCCAGCTCCCCCTACGGGGCGAGCTCTGACACCCTTAAACCTCGCGTTGCTCGTGGAAAAAGAAAACCATACGACCTCGCTGCGCTCGGGAACTACTGTATTCCCGGTCTCCGACCGGACCTTTGGTATGATTCAACAAGAAAGACAGAATAATATCATAAATATATTAGGAGGTCATTCTTATGCCATGTAAAACCAAAGCGTCCCCGGAGGAAATGTTAGACCAGATTGCTTCATATCTCTATCAGGGTGTTACGATTACCCAGGCAGCTGAAAATCTTCATATGAGCCGCATAACATTCAGGAAATGGGTCCTCCGGTATAAAGAGGAGGGCTTTAAGGGATTGCGGCCCAGGCAGCATTTGTCTTACTACTCCAATCAGATGAAGATCCAGGCCGTAAAGGAATATCTTAAAGGCGGTGTTTCCATGCTTTCCGTCTGTGCCAAATACAGAATTTCCGGCACACTCTCCCTTAAAACATGGATTGAGGCGTATAATGAGCATAAGTTGACAGACCTCGTTTCTGAAGGAGGAGATCTTATGGGCAAACGCCAGCAATCGGTCAAGGAAGAGCGAGTCAGAATCGTTCAGGAGTGCATCGCCAGTGGATGCGATTATAACAAGATAGCCAAGAAGTACAACATGTCCTACCAAACGCTCTACACATGGGTAAAAAAGTTCAAGGAAATGGGCGAAGTTGGTCTTGAGGATTACAGAGGAAAGCCGATCAGGCTCCAAACGCCCCGGACCGAAGAAGAACAGCTGCGTCAGGAGAATGCCAGACTTCTTGAAGAACAGAAGGATCTTATAGCAGAGATTGCCCTGCTAAAAAAAAAAGATGGAGATAGAGGAAAGGTTGCGTTCCTCGAAGGATTCAGCCTTACTCACCTTCTCAGAGATTTTAAAGCCATAAAAGAAGTCCATGAAGAAACCAACATCTCCATAGAAAGTCTCTGCCGACTCTCAAAGGTCTCCCGGGCAGCTTATTACGGATGGCTGAATCATATTAAGAGCGGCCGTGAACTGCTGAGAGAAAAGGTCGCACAGGAGGTCATGAAAACCCATCAGGAATATCCGGATATGGGATACCGCCGGATTAACGATTGGATCAAGAAGGATGACAACATCAATATAAATGTAAGCGACAGTCTGGTTCTTCGTATCATGCGGATACTTAATATTAAGTCCGTGATCAAGTACAAGACCGATGGTTGCACTCGTAACGCAAAGGATCCAAAGTACATTTTTGAAAACCTGCTGAACCGTGACTTTGATGCCGGCGTGTCCAATGCAAGATGGATGACGGATGTCACTGAATTCAAGTACACAACTGCTGATGGAGTTTTGCACAAGTTATATTTAAGCGCGATTATTGACGGCCATGATCGCCGGATTGTCTCTTATGTCATCGGCGACAGGAACAATACTGCACTGGCTTTTGAGACAATGGAAAAGGCACTTAAAGAGAATCCTGGAGAACATCCAATGATTCATACCGACCGCGGATTCCAGTATACAAGCAACGGATTCCATAAGATTGTTGAAAAAGCAGGACTGGTTCACAGCATGTCCCGTGTAGGCTGCTGTGCAGACAACGGTCTGATGGAAGGGTTCTGGGGAATGCTGAAGCGCGAACGTTACTACACACGTAAATTCACCAGCCGTAAAGCAGTGGTAAGCATGATCAACGGCTACATCTACTTCTACAACAACAAACGCATTCAGCGCAAATTACATCTTTTAGCTCCAATGGAAGTATTCAACGCAGCTCCAATGGCTGCATGATTAAGATTAAAGTACGATTAGATTTTTTATGATATTTATTTGTCTGTATTAACAAATCCGCACCACCTTCTCCTTCGGAGCAAGGTCAACACCCTTAAACCTCACTTCGTTCGAAAGAACACCATACATCCTCGCTTCGCTCGAAGGAACTGCACTCCTTTCACCAGCGTCAGTATAAGGATAGGCTGGATCCACCTCGATGGGCAGGTTTTCTCGATTCTGATGGATATTATCGAACGAACACCTTACCGTTTTCATTTACGGTTCGTATTTAAATCACTACTGATAACATAGGTAAGCGCCGGTGCGGAAGGTTTTGACCTGCCCCAGCGGGGAAGGCGTCCGGCCAATCTTTTAACTGTTGCCGGAGAAAGGGGTGTAGTATTCATTGATTTTTATAAAAAGGTTCCACGAGCGAAGCGAGGTTTGCTTGTTTTCCCTTTCGCGCTTCGCCGCGGTTGTTCGGTTTCTATATAAGAGCCTTCTTTTTTATCTTTTTTAAACAGAAGGCGTACCTTGTTATTTCCTGCGCTGCGGCGAAGGCGTGCCATGCCCTTTTCTGCATCAAAAAACAGGAGCCGCGCCAAAATGATTGCTCACTTTGTCACAACTCCTGTCTGTATTTCCACTATAACTTATCCTAAGAAGCCTCTGAGTTTCTGGGCTGCCATGACTCTCTGGAGTGCGAGCATGTAGGAGGCGAGGCGGTAGGTGACGTGGTATTTTTCTTTGAGGGCATAGACGTCTTCGTATGCTTCTCTCATCTTTTTCTGAAGACGGGCGTTGTATTCGTCTTCGGTCCAGTAGTAGCCTGTACGGTTCTGGACCCATTCGAAGTAGGAGCCTACGACGCCGCCGACGTTGCTCATGACGTCCGGGAGGACTTCGATGTTGTGTTCTTCGAAGTATTTGTCTGCTGTTTCATCGGTCGGGCCGTTTGCGCCTTCGAGGATGAGTTTTGCTTTTACTTTTTCCATGGTGGATGCGTTCAGCTGGTTTTCCATAGCTGCTGCAAAGATGACGTCGACGTCCTGGGCGAAGAGTTCGCTGTCAGGGATGAAGGATGCGCCTTCTTCTGTGTAGCCTTTGAGGGATCTGCCGTGGCTGTTGGCATAAACGTACATGGCTTCGATGTCGAGGCCATTCGGGTTCTTCCATGTGCCGTTGATATCGCCGACTGCAATGATCTTGACGCCTTCTTTATGCATGAGGAGGGAGCCTACGGAGCCTACGTTGCCGAAGCCCTGTACGACCATGGTGAGGTCTTTCATTTCTCTATGGTTCTTTTCGCACCAGGTCTCGAGTGTGAAGAGAAGGCCGCGGCCGGTGGCTTCGTTTCTGCCGAGGGATCCGCCGACTTCGAGGGGTTTGCCGGTAACGACGCCTGGCTGCCATTTGCCGGAAAGGGCTGCGTATTCGTCAGCGATCCATGCCATGATCTGGCCATTGGTGTTGACGTCCGGCGCCGGTACGTCCTGGTCTGGTCCGATGATCGGATAAATGCGGCGTACGTACATGCGTGTCAGTCTTTCGAGTTCACGCTTTGACAGTTTATGCGGGTCGACTTTGATGCCGCCTTTGGCACCGCCGTAAGGGATGTTGCCGATAGCGTTCTTGATTGTCATCCATGCTGCGAGGGCTTTGACTTCGTTTTCATCGGACTGCGGATGGAAACGGATGCCGCCTTTTGCTGCGCCGCGTGCTGTGGAGTGCTGTACGCGGTAGCCGGAGAATACTTCTACATGGCCGTCATCCATGGTGACCGGGATGCTGACTGTCAGCTCGCGTTCCGGATAACGGACGAATTCATAATCATTTCTCGGGCAGCCAAGTACTTCTGCTGCCTTATCCAATACATGAAGCATATTTTCATACGGATTGTAACCTGCCATGATCAAGCCTCCAAGAAGAAATGGGATACGAATTCCAATAAGTGGACTCTATATCCTGAAACTTATGGTTTTACTATACCACTTTTCTTCCTGTTTGAGAAGATAATTGCATACATGAATGAGTATTCAGCATAGGTTATATTTTAAGTCATGCTTTATTTGGCAAATAAAAACGGCGCCGGAGCGCCGTTGATGATTTTATTTCCTCTCTCCTCTTAGATCAGTCCTCTGATTAATACGAAGAGGATGAGGAGCGGGAGTACGTAGCAGAAGTAAGGGCGGATCCAGCGGGGCATTTTCATGCCTGTGCCGGTGTTGACTTCTTTTAAGTACTTGTCAAAGCCCCAGCCGTACTTGGATACGCAGAAGAGGGCGAAGATGATGGAGCCGAGCGGAAGGATGAGTCCGCTGACGAGGAAGTCTTCCATGTCGAGGATGCCTTTTCCTGCGATCTGCACGTCGGACCATACATTGAAGCCGAGTGCGCAGGGAATACTGCCCAGGAATACGAAGGGCAGAAGTACGAGGACTGTCTTCTTTCTGCTCCAGCCGAAGTCGTCCATGCAGTTGCCGATGAGGCTTTCGAAAACGGCTGTGACGGTGGAGAAGCTGGCGAATGTCATGAAGACGAAGAAGAGGGATCCCCAGAATTGTCCGAAGGACATGTTGATGAATACGTTTGGCAGTGTAACGAAGATGAGGGACGGGCCTTCGGATGGTTCTACGCCGAATGCGGAGCATGCCGGGAAGATAATGAGGCCTGCCATCAGGGCTACGAATGTATCAAGCGCGGTGATTCTGACTGCTTCGCCGCCCAGAGTGTTGTTGCGGCTCATGTAGCTGGCGAAGATTTCCATGGAGCCCTGGCCGACGGAAAGTGTGAAGAATGCCTGGCTCATCGCAGCGGCTGCCACGTTTCCAATGCCTGCTTCGACGGCGCGGTTCCAGTCAGGAAGAAGGTAGAATTCGACGCCTTTGGCGCTTCCCGGAAGGAGAAGGCTGTTCACGGCGAGGATGACGATGAGCCCCAGGAGGCCGAGCATCATGACTTTTGTGACTTTTTCAAGGCTCTTGGCAACGCCGCCTGCGCAGACGGCAAAGCCGACGAGGACGTTCAGTCCCATGAAGAATATGAGTTCATAAGGATCAGCGACCATGGCATCGAATGTGGCTGCGACTTTCTCAGGCCCCATGCCATTGAAGGATCCGTTCAGGAATTTCCAGAAGTAGTCGACCATCCAGCCGGATACGACGGTGTAGTAAATCATGAGGACGAAGCTGCCCAGAAGGCAGATCCACCCGTGCCAGTGCCATTTGCTGCCTTTCGGCTCCAGTGTTTTGAAGCCCATCATGGCGCTCTTGTGGCTGGCGCGTCCGACGGCCAATTCCATCGTGACGACAGGTATCCCCAGTATTAAAAGGAATAACAGGTAAAACAATACGAACACGGCCCCGCCGTACTCCCCGGTGATGTACGGGAATTTCCATACGTTCCCGATACCGATGGCGCATCCGGCGCTGACCAGAATAAATCCCAGGCGGGATTTGAAACTGTCTCTTTCTTCCATTCTTCTTTCCTCCATTTTTTCTTTTCCGGATTTTCCGGTCCGCTTTGCCGCAATGGCTTCCCGCGGAAAGGAAGCTTACATAAGGCCTCTGATCAGGATGACCAGGATCAGAAGCGGCAGGATGAACTGGAAATATGGTTTGATCCAGAGCGGCATTTTCAGTCCGCTGCCTTTATTGACTTCGGCGATGTAGTTGTCAAAGCCCCATCCGAATTTCGTCACGCAGAAGAGCAGGTAGACGAGCGCGCCGCCCGGAAGGAGCAGGTTGCTGACGATGAAGTCTTCGCTGTCAAGGACGTCTCTGGCTCCGATGATGTGGACGTCGCTCCAGATGTTGTATCCCAGTACACAGGGGATGGACAGAACGAATACGACGACGAGATTCACGAGAACAGCTTTCTTTCTTGACCATCCGAAGTTGTCTCTCGCGCATGCAATGAGGTTCTCGAAGACCGCGGTGACGGTGGAGAAGCTGGCAAATGTCATGAAGACGAAGAAAAGTGTGCCCCAGAGCTGGCCGAAGGACATGTTCTGGAATATGCGCGGAAGTGTGATGAAAATAAGCGACGGGCCTTCGTCCGGATGCACGTTGTAGGCAAAGCATGCCGGGAAAATGATGAGGCCGGAGAGGACAGCGACGAATGTATCGAGCGCTGTGATCCTGACTGCCTCACCCGTCAGTGTGAAGTCGTCTGACATGTAGCTGCCGAAGATTTCAATGGCAGCGATGCCGAGGGACAATGTAAAGAATGCCTGGTTCATCGCAGCGGCTGCCACGTTTCCAATTCCTGCTTCGACCGCCCTGTTCCAGTCCGGAAGAAGGTAGAAAGCAAGTCCGGGTTCGCCGCCTTTGAGTGAAACGCTGTGCGCAGCAAGGACGACGATGAGAACCAGGAGGCAGAGCATCATGACTTTCGTGATGCGTTCGACGCCGTTATGCAGGCCAAGACCGCAGACGCCGAAGCCGCCAAGAACGGTGATTGCCATGAAGATTCCCATTTCCATAGGAGATGCCAGAAGCTGCGTGAATACGCCGCTGACGGCTTCCGTCGGGACACTGGCAAATGTGCCTGTCAGGAATTTCCAGAAATAGGCTACCATCCATCCGGATACTGTCGTGTAGTACATCATGAGAAGCAGACAGCCAAGAATACAGAACCAGCCGTGAATATGCCATTTCTGCCCGGGTTTTTCCAATTTCTTATAGCCCTGGACGGCGCTCCCGCGGGATGCACGGCCGACGGCAAGCTCCATCGTCATGACGGGAATGCCCATCAGTAAAAGAAACATCAGGTAAAACAATACAAAAACAGCGCCTCCGTATTCCCCGGTCACATACGGGAATTTCCAGACATTCCCGATGCCGATGGCACAGCCTGCGCTGACAAGTAAAAATCCCAACCGGGATTTGAAACTATCTCGATTTTCCATCTCCTGCTCCTGCCTTCCTACCATTTTTTCAGCTGCCCCTTCCAGACAGCCTTAAAAAGACTTTCCCCCTATCATATATCAATAGACGCTATTGGGCAAGTGTTTGGAAAAGAGAAGCAAGAAAAAAGGAGCCATGAAATGAGTGATACGCATTTCATGACTCCTTTTAATGACTATATTACATGCCGAACGGCTCTCTTCCGCAGCCTGGGATCTGATAAATTCCATGGCTGGTACGGAACAGGAAGAAATCAAAAGTCCTCTTTCCCCATCCGGAAAGAAGTGAAATCCAATGAAAGGACATCATGACCGCCTCCATCTCGCTGTCGAACTACGTTTACAATAATGAACACTTTGTTTCATACATATAGTACCACTGGAAAAATAATAAAGCTATCATCACTTTCGAATGGATATATTTTATGGGATATGTCGAATAAAGTGTGCGGGAAATTATTTTGGGATCGGGTTTGGAGGAGGAAAACCGGACAAGCTTTTTTAGAAAATGAACCCCTTTCGGCGCGTGCGCGCCACTTTCCCCTGACGGGGACAGCTAAACCTCGCTGCGCTCACAATAAAAAGGACTGTGACAAAATAGTTAATCATTTCGCCATAGTCCCTTTGTCTCTTTAATATTTATTTAATGGATTGACTGACATTGATGAACCGGATTAGCTGAATAATGAAAACCATACAACCAGCCTTCGGCTGAGGAAATCAACCCTATCCACCGCGTTCCGCGGTCCCCCTTCCCCGTCTGGGAAGGCGAGTCAGCAGTTGACCGAATTTCCACAGTTTTCTTTCCTTTATATATACATTAATAATGCACGCCGGAGAAGTATTTGTGGACGAAGGCTACTTTCGGGAGGCGGATGGTTTTGCCGGAGAGGTAGGACAGGATGCCGCCTTCTTCGGTGAAGTCAAAGGAGAGCTGGTAGGCGCAGAGGAGCTGGCCTCTTTCTTTGTATTCTTTGTTCAGGGCCTTGGATCCGTATTTGTCGTCGCCCAGGATCGGGTGGCCGATGTGGGCGAGCTGGGTGCGGATCTGGTGGGTTCTTCCTGTAATGAGGTGGCACTTCACGAGGGTAAGGTCCCCTGTGGCTGCCATTCTTTCGTACTCGGTGATGGCTGTCTTGGAGCCTTTTATGCGTTCTTCGGAGACGAAGACTTTGTTCTGTTTGGCGTCTTTGAAGAGCTGATGCTCGAGGCGGCCTTTGCTGTTTTGTACTCTTCCTGTGACGACGGCAAGGTAGGTCTTCCCTATCTTCCTGTCACGGATGAGGCCTTCCAGAACATTGGCAGCGGGCCTGTTCTTGGCGAAGAGGAGGATGCCTTCTGTGTGGAAGTCGATGCGGTGGACCGGGATGGCCGGCGCTTCGCCTTTTCCTTCGAGGTACTTATTGACTCTTGTAAGAAGGGTGTCCTTTTCTTTTCCTTCGGGATCAAGTGACAGGAGCCCGGCGGGTTTCACGGCCGCCAGAATGTTTTCGTCTTCGTACAGGATGACGGATTCTGTATTTTTCTTTTCTTCCAGTACATAGGAAACGACATCATCTCCCCTTGAGAGGCGGAAGGATGCGTCTTCTTTCTTTCCGTTGACTTTCAGCTTCTTGGTGCGGATGGCTTTCATGACAAGGGATCTTGGCCAGTGTTTCTTGTCCTGCATGAACTGGTCCAGCCGTTTTCCTTCGTCCCTGGGGCCGATCTTGAATGTTTCCATGCCTTTCCTTTCTTAGTGGACGGTCGGCAGATTGAAAGCGAGCTCGGGCTGCGGGTGGGCCGCATTCGTTTCGGCGAAATCTTTCAATGCGTTGACGACTTCATTTTCATGTTCTCCTGCGAAGTCAAAAGCGCCGCAGAATGCCTGGGAGTAGGCTGTAATGACGGAACGGCGGAGCGTTTCGTCGATGGATAATGTCACTTTGCCGTCTGCGTTCACGCGGATCTGGACGGCTGCTTCTTTCATATCACTCATGCTTAACCTCTATTTTTTATTGGATGCGGGAGCCTTTTTCAAGGTCTTCCCTTCTGTATTCATCAGCGAGAACCTGAAGGAATGCGGAAATGTCTCTTTCATGGGACGGATCGATGTTTTCGGCGCGGCAAAGGGCAGCGGCAAGGATTCCTGCTGTTTCTTCGCGGCTTGCAGTCGACCGTATGATGAGGTCTTTTCCCTCATGGCTTTCTATCTCGATGAAATGGCTTTTCGTATTTTCCATAGATTTCTCCTTATCTGTTCTATGCTACACGAAAAAGGGCCTCCTGTAAATCCTTCCCATTCATTCAATTTATCAACATATTTTATTAACCTATAACAATAATAGCAAAATATTATAGGATTTATTCATTTGTTATATTTCAACTATTTATACATAAAAGTTATAATATAATTAGAAAAAAGAATAATTGATTGCTTATGAATATTCTCTTACCCTGTCTTCAAATGCCATAAGCCGCAAGCCGATGGATTATATAATTGGGTTCCGCTTTTCGGAAGCGGGAAGGAAGGAGGTTTTTCAAGTGACGATTCATGATTATCTTGAACTCGAAGGTCTGGGCATGATGACAAGAGCCCTTAGAGCATTCGGACAGAACTCCGGATGCAGCCTTCGGTATGAGTGGAAGAAGGCAAGAAAGAAAGCGGAGGAGGTCTATCTCCTGAAAACCGCCAATGGCGATATTGACACTTTCCACTGGGAGTACATGATTTACAGGATCCATACAGCAGGCAACATGGTACGTGACTGCGAAGGCATGGATCCGTCTTACAAGAATTCCATCCTGAAAGGACTTAACAACCTGACAGAAGATATGCCGATGTACCTGAAGACGATTGCTCTGAAGAAAGCACTGAATGGCTGCTTCCTCACACTGGGGAGGAGCAGTGACATCCTGACAAAGGAGCATGTCCTCACCCGTCTGAATGAACTCCGTGCTATGGAAATGAAGTATTCCGGCAATCCGGTCCGCGCATGCGTAGCGGATGTAGCCAGAGCTTCGGACATGGAAGTCACAGACAGGCTTCTTGATTACTTTGAAGAAGAAACTAATGGTTTCGCTGCCGATATTGCAGCAAGGCTCACGGAGCTCACGCCTGAACGTGTCAGCCAGGAAGCCGATGCTGAAGATGATTTCAAGGGAAGCAACAGCAGCGATATGTACGCATAAAATCCACACGGCGGCAAAAGCAATTAAATAATCCACCTTTAAGAAGGACTGTGACCATGCAAAAGCATCGGTTCACGGTCCTTTTGCATGGGATGAATGCTGTGCGCAGATTTGAAGGAAACGGGCCGGGAAATCCCGTTTCCTCAGGAAGACATCCATATGGTACGGAGTCTTTCCTGTCTCAAGAATAATGAAAATTTGTTATAAGCTATATGTAATTACTTTATTTTTATTATACGTTACTCAGACTTATAATAGAATTAGGAAAAGGAATGATTCAGGCACACCGGTGAACCACCTGGCATTCTTCATCCGGATTACATTTCAACGGCTTATCCGCTTCGTTCATACTTTACATAATTTGGTTCCGCTTCACGATGAAACGGGCAGAAAGGAGACGGTTCAAATGACAGTCAATAGTTATCTGGAATTCGTAGGTTCGGGCATGATGATGACGGCCCTGAAGGCGTTTGGAAGGAACACGGGCTGCAGCCTGCGTTATGAGTGGAAGAAGGCCAGGGAAGAGGCCGGCGGAATCGGCTCCAAGGGACCGGCCAAAGGCGAAGTCGATACCTTCTACTGGGAGTACATGATCTACAGGCTCCATGTGGCAGGAAATGTGATCCGTGACTGCGAAGGCATGGTTCCTTCCTACAAGAAATCCATCCTGAAAGGCCTGCATGACCTGATGGATGATATGCCGATGTACCTCAAGGCAATCGCCCTCCGGAAAGCGCTCAATGGCTGCTTCCTCACTCTGGGCAGGAGCTCCGTCATTCTGACAAGGGAGCACGTCCTCACCCGCCTGAATGAGCTCCGCGCTGTGGAGACGAAGTGCTCCGGCGATCCGGTCCGCGCCTGCATCGAGAATGTCGCAAAAGCTTCCGGCATGGAAGTCACCGAAGGACTCCTTGATTACTTCTATGATGAAACGCACGGGTTTGCGGCGGCGGTAGCAGCCAGGATGATGGAACTCACTCCTGAGCGCGTATACATGGAAGCCAATGCAGAGAAGAAATTCGAAGGCGGCGGCGGAAGCGACATATATGCTTGACAAGGTTCCTTCATAATTCAATATAAACGGGAGAAAAGCCATGGGCCTGTGCCTGTGGCTTTTCTCTTTTTGATTCCCTCACTCTTCCTTTGGCTCTTTACTATGCAAGTGAAGGCTTCCCCTGTCCAAAGTACATGCGGCATAGTACAATAAGGTAACTGACGGGAAGGAGGGATTCCCATGGACAGAAGGATGTACTACAGAAGTGCAGGGCTGTCGGCAGCGCGGCGCGCTTTCTATTCTTATACGGCACAGCCACGTGGAAGCTACGGGCTTCCGCTGATTTTCCTGAAGATGCTCAAGGCGCAGAAGGTCATCACGTTCGAAGAAGACAAGGAACGGTGGCGTTCGTTTCTCTGCGATTACATTGTCTTCCGCCTTTACATTGCCAAGTATGTCCTGAAATCGTATGCCAGGGATTACAGCCCTCTCACCGAGCTTTACGCAGGTTTCAAGGATGCAGAGAAGGACTGGCCCGGATTTATCCGGTCTTCTTCCGATCCGGGCTGGGAAGCGGCAGGGATTTCCTTCCTGCCAAAAGATCTTTCTTCATATACGGAAAAGGAAATGGACAATCACCATGAATTCTTCGACAGGATTGCCAAGGAGGCCGAGTCGAAGACGCAGGACGGCGGCCATGCGCTGAAGGGCCTTGTCTCGGAAAGTCTCACGGCAATTTCCAAGAAGAATCACCTCCCCCTCCTGACGCCTGTCTTCTGGTTCTTTGAGAAGGAAACGGCCGCGTATGCGCAGTACCTTTCTTCTTACTACCGGGGACTGATTCCGGATTCCTATTATGAAACGGTGAAGGCGCATCCCTACCGTCTGCCGAAGAAGGAACCGGATCCTTACACGCAGGGCTTCCGCCTCGCAGGATTCATCCTGCTTTTCATCGCGGTCATCACCGCCTTCCTTCTGGCGGCGCCGGGAATGCATACGTAAAAAGAGCTGCAGCGAAATAATCATTCATTTCGCTGCAGCCTTTTGTGCTGGTATATTTGATTAGAAAATTATTTAACATAAGTCCAACTGTATTGTCTGAAAACCATACAACCGGACTTCGTCCGTGGAAATTAACCCTATCCACCGCGTCCCGCGGTCCCCCTTCCCCGTCTGGAAAGGCAAGGCTTCATCTCCACAGCTCTTTTATTGTTCAATTATTCATTTCCAGTGACTGTCTTGATTTCTCCTACGAAGACGATGTGCGGTTCCCATTCGCCTTTTTCATTCAGCGGGAAGGACTGCGGTCTTCCTTTGTAGTATTTCTGGATGTCCGGAGCCAGGTCTTCCTTGGTAAACATGTGCTGGTAGATCTTCCTGCAGACGAAGGAAACTTTCGCTTCCTTGAAGCCAAGTCCGCCTTCGGGAAGTTCTACGGGCGTGAGGCCGGCTGCCTTTGCCTTGTCTTCGTTTCTGCCGGTATGGGAGCCCATGTAGCCCAAAGCCCTTTGGTATTCCTTTTCAAAGAAGCTGACGGTAAAGGTGTCTCTTTCCTTCAGCATTTCGCAGGTATAGCGGGACGGATGGAGGTAGACGGTGATCGTCTTGCCGCTCTTCCCCCGCCTTTCCCAGAGAATGCCGAAGCTTCCCCAGCTGACGGTGCATGCGTTGTGCTTTTCCATAGTTCCTGTGGAAACCAGTGCCCAGTGCTTGCTGAACAGTTCAAATACAGGATCGTTTTCAAGTGATGTTTTATCCATATCTTTCACCCCTCTCCATATTTCTATTGTAAAACTAATAGCAAGGAAAAAGGGGCTGTGACGAAATGTGTAATCATTTCGCCACAGCCCCCTTCGTGCCGGTATATTCGAGAAGAAGATACTGACACAAGTACATTTATGGTGTTTAAAACCATACAACCAGCCTGACGGCTGATGAAATCAACCCTATCAACACTTTTTAGAAACTGCACCCCTTTCGGCCATTATGAAAATTCTACAATCATTTCTGTGATTTCACATGCAATCATTGGTATAATGGCCACTTCCCCCGAAGGAGGCAGCTTCGCAAGGAATAAAGGAAAGAGCTCAGCTCTTATTTGTTTGAAACCTTATGTAACCCCATCCCATACGCCCTTCCCCGTCTGGGAAGACGAGTTAGCATTTCATCGGATTCTTCCAACTCTTCTTACTTTTTTGCTCTGGGTTTCCTTCCGCCGCGTCTGGCAGCGTCTTCACGGATCCTTTTGAGGGATTCTTTCGGAGCGCATCCGCAGGTGCGGAACTGGGCGACGGCATCGCTCATGGCTGTGTAATTCAGCCTGGTACCTTCTCTGTCAGCGAGGTAGTCGGCGGCGTTCTCTGCATCGATGCCATACTGGGCAGCTGTTTCGACGGCGTCCATGTTCGCGCCGAGGAAGACGAATTCCCATCCTTTTTCCTTTTCGGCTTCGATCATGGATTTCACTTTCTTCGTGGTGTACTCCCGGCTGGCGTTTTCCATGCCGTCGGTGATGATGACGAACATGACTTTTCCTGCGCGGTATTCTTCTGCTGTCGTTTCCTGCACGTGTTCGATCTTGGAAATGGTCCTCCCCACTGCATCAAGGAGGGCTGTCGATCCCCGGACGTAGTAATCTTTTTCTGTGAGGGGTGATACGGCCTGGATATTGATCCTGTCGTGAAGCAGTTCATAGTCATGGTCGAAGAGAACGGTCGTCAGGTTGCATTTCCCTTCCACTTTCTTCTGCTTTTCGAGGAGAGAATTGAAGCCTCCGATCGTATCGCTTTCAAGGCCTCCCATCGATCCGCTTCTGTCCAGGATGAATACGAGTTCAGTTAAGTTCTTGTCCATTTTAGGTTCCTCCTTCAATCACTTGGAATTTCGTGTATCTCTTGTCCTTCCTCTTTCTATTTAAAGGATACATCGAAACGGAGGAACCGTGGTCGCCCGGAAAGCGACATCTAAGGCTCAGCCGCCCAGAAGGGGCTGGTCGTAATGGAAGAGAACTTCATTGATTTCATCGATGTCATACTGCCCTTTGATGATGAAGTACTGCACGATGACATCAAATTTCCTGCTCGGCGAGAAGGCATAGCCCGCCTTTGCAAGGAGGTCTTCGGCCTCGTCAAGGTCAAGCTCAAGAGCAATGGCAAGCGCAAGGATGGCCGGTTTCTTAGGTGTATAGCCCTTCCCCGTTCGTATTTTGGAGAAATGGCGGCGGTCAATGTTTGCTTTCTTGTACACTTCTGTATCTGTCATGCCCTTATCGTCGATCAGGCGGAGAAGCGCTTCATTGAATGGCTCATCCAGATGATGCACCCAATGATCGAGCCCGGCTGGCATTTTTAAAGCTTTCGGAACAGCTCTTTCCGGCATGGCGTCGTAGAGAACCGGCACACTTTCGTACGCGCCTTCTGCCATGTACTCTTCCACATCGCGGACAAGGTACTCTTCAGGGACGAACGCTGATTTGTCCGGGAAAGCGAGATAGACGTCCATTTCGTGATCTTCCAGGAAATGGCGGATCGCCCAGACGGCAAGAGAAAGTGCTTCGTCCTTGGGATACCCGTAAATGCCGGCAGATATCAGAGGAAATGCCAGGCTCTTTAATCGGTGCTCTGCGGCAAGGGCAAGTGCGCTTTGATATGTCTTCGTCAGAAGAAGCGCTGATTCGGCCGGTTCTTTTTCCTGATACACAGGTCCTGCCGCATGGATGACATGTCCGGCAGGAAGGGCAAAACCGTCTGTCATCACTGCTTCGCCTGTCCTGATGGGAGAAAGCTTCTGGCAGGCTTCCGTCATCTTTTCCTCGCCTGCTGCGCGGAAAATGGCACCGCAAACGCCGGAGCCCATCAGGAGCTCCGTATTCGCCGCATTGACGATCGCATCTACCTTCATCTTCGTGATATCTTCTTTGACAAATAAAAGCGGCATACCGCCATCCCCATCCTGTCCTTTTTGTTTCATTATAGCATGAGGGGATGGAAACTATATTGAAAAAGGGGGGCTGTGACAAAATGGTTAATCATTTTGCCACAGTCCCTTTTTCTATTGGAATATTCCATTAAAGGATTATCTAACAAATGTATTTATTGATTCGATCTGAAAACCTAAAAACCTCGCTTCGCTCGAGAACTACATCTCATTCCCCGGCTTCGCCGGGACCTTTGGTATGATTCAACAAGAAAGACAGAATAATATCATAAATATATTAGGAGGTCATTCTTATGCCATGTAAAACCAAAGCGTCCCCGGAGGAAATGTTAGACCAGATTGCTTCATATCTCTATCAGGGTGTTACGATTACCCAGGCAGCTGAAAATCTTCATATGAGCCGCATAACATTCAGGAAATGGGTCCTCCGGTATAAAGAGGAGGGCTTTAAGGGATTGCGGCCCAGGCAGCATTTGTCTTACTACTCCAATCAGATGAAGATCCAGGCCGTAAAGGAATATCTTAAAGGCGGTGTTTCCATGCTTTCCGTCTGTGCCAAATACAGAATTTCCGGCACACTCTCCCTTAAAACATGGATTGAGGCGTATAATGAGCATAAGTTGACAGACCTCGTTTCTGAAGGAGGAGATCTTATGGGCAAACGCCAGCAATCGGTCAAGGAAGAGCGAGTCAGAATCGTTCAGGAGTGCATCGCCAGTGGATGCGATTATAACAAGATAGCCAAGAAGTACAACATGTCCTACCAAACGCTCTACACATGGGTAAAAAAGTTCAAGGAAATGGGCGAAGTTGGTCTTGAGGATTACAGAGGAAAGCCGATCAGGCTCCAAACGCCCCGGACCGAAGAAGAACAGCTGCGTCAGGAGAATGCCAGACTTCTTGAAGAACAGAAGGATCTTATAGCAGAGATTGCCCTGCTAAAAAAAAGATGGAGATAGAGGAAAGGTTGCGTTCCTCGAAGGATTCAGCCTTACTCACCTTCTCAGAGATTTTAAAGCCATAAAAGAAGTCCATGAAGAAACCAACATCTCCATAGAAAGTCTCTGCCGACTCTCAAAGGTCTCCCGGGCAGCTTATTACGGATGGCTGAATCATATTAAGAGCGGCCGTGAACTGCTGAGAGAAAAGGTCGCACAGGAGGTCATGAAAACCCATCAGGAATATCCGGATATGGGATACCGCCGGATTAACGATTGGATCAAGAAGGATGACAACATCAATATAAATGTAAGCGACAGTCTGGTTCTTCGTATCATGCGGATACTTAATATTAAGTCCGTGATCAAGTACAAGACCGATGGTTGCACTCGTAACGCAAAGGATCCAAAGTACATTTTTGAAAACCTGCTGAACCGTGACTTTGATGCCGGCGTGTCCAATGCAAGATGGATGACGGATGTCACTGAATTCAAGTACACAACTGCTGATGGAGTTTTGCACAAGTTATATTTAAGCGCGATTATTGACGGCCATGATCGCCGGATTGTCTCTTATGTCATCGGCGACAGGAACAATACTGCACTGGCTTTTGAGACAATGGAAAAGGCACTTAAAGAGAATCCTGGAGAACATCCAATGATTCATACCGACCGCGGATTCCAGTATACAAGCAACGGATTCCATAAGATTGTTGAAAAAGCAGGACTGGTTCACAGCATGTCCCGTGTAGGCTGCTGTGCAGACAACGGTCTGATGGAAGGGTTCTGGGGAATGCTGAAGCGCGAACGTTACTACACACGTAAATTCACCAGCCGTAAAGCAGTGGTAAGCATGATCAACGGCTACATCTACTTCTACAACAACAAACGCATTCAGCGCAAATTACATCTTTTAGCTCCAATGGAAGTATTCAACGCAGCTCCAATGGCTGCATGATTAAGATTAAAGTACGATTAGATTTTTTATGATATTTATTTGTCTGTATTAACAAATCCGCACCACCTTCTCCTTCGGAGCAAGGTTAACACCCTTAAACCTCGCTTCGCTCGAGAAAAGAAAAAAGCAGCGTTTTAACGGATTTTGTCACAGCCCCCTTTTAAACATCGATTCACTTTTCAGTCTGTTTTGGGAGCCGTTTCCGGGTTCCTTACTGTTGCGTTGTCCCATGCGGGGTTCCTCAGGATTTCGGGATCTTTTCCTGTGAAGACTTTTTTGGCGTAGATGTCGTCATCGAGCTGCCATCTGAGCCAGGCGGTGATGTAGGCGTCGGCGGCTGTCTGGATGTCGAGGTGGTCTGCGTCTTTTCTTCTTCCCATGGCGGCTGTCTTCGACTGGATTTTGCTGTAGTTTTCTTTCATTTCATCGAGCGGTGTGATGAGTTTCCTGTCAAGGATGCCTGTGCCGGCTGCCATGAAGACGGGGATGGTGACTTTGGACGGATCGTAGATCCAAACGGGCAGGTGGAGTTTTTCTCCGATGGATTCTGTGACGCCTGAGACGGTAACCATGGTCTTGAATTTATCGCCGTCTTTCCCTTCGAGTGTATTGTAGGCACCGGCGCCTCCCTGGGAGTAGCCGACGATGCCGATTTCCTTTTCATCGATCTGGTGATAAAGAGGGCTCCTGGAATCCTGATTGGCCGCAAGGGCCTGATCGAGTGTCCATTCGGCAGAGAAGCCCGGCGCTGTCTGCGCGTCTGTATTTCCTGCCACGACGAAGCCCCAGGAGGCGAGGTGCCTGAAAATGGGTTCGTCCTTGTCGCAGGAGCCGCCTGTGCCATTCAGCGTGATGACAAGGGGCCGCGGCCTTTCGCGCCCTGCCTGCTGCACGGGATACCAGACTTTGTACTTGTAATTTCCATATTTTGCTTCGCCGTCAGAGAGGACGACGGATTTCACCTGATATGGGCCGTGCCAGCGATAGCGCTGCTCGATTTTCCCCGGGTCGTTGTACTTCATGGTGTAATCGGGGTCGATTTCGTAGGCCGCCATGGCAGGCGTGAGATAGAGTGAAGCGGCGAGACAAATGCCCGCCGCCAGAATTTTCTTTATATGTTTCATTCGTTTCCTTCCAGGGGAATTCCCTTGATGCTTTTATCTGTCCAGCCTGCATTCTTCATGAATTCTCCGTCTTTATCAAAGATGGAGGCGGCTTTTTCATCGCCTGTAAGGATCATGCGGAACCATGCTGTCATGTAAGCGTCGGCGCGTGTCATGACGCGGAGATGGTCCTCGCCTTTCATGCGTCCGATGACGGCCGGTCCTTTTGCGGCCTGATAAATGCCTTCCATGTCTTCCTTCGGAGAAAGGATGCTGTTTTCGATGCCGTCTCCGCCTGAGGCGATGAATACGGGAATCGTAAGCAGGGACGGGTCGTATGACCATGCTGCTGCTTTTGCTTTCTCAATGAAGGGAAGCGTCATGGGGCTTGCCAGGTACAGCGCGCTGTAATGGTCCTTGTTCTTGGAGATGGTCGCCTGACGGATGGCACCGGCGCCTCCCTGGAAGTAGCCGATGCTTCCGATGTGGTCAAGATCGATGCGGTCATGGAAAATACTTCCCTGCTTTTCGTTTTCGGAGAGCATTTTCTCAAGCGTTTTCGCCGCTGTTTCGCCGCTTCCTGAGTTCAGTGCGTCGTTTCCGGCTGCTATGAAGCCCCAGGAGGCAAGGTGCTGGAGAATCACGGTAAAAGAGGTGCAGGGGAATTCCATGCCATTGGAAATGATGAGAAGCGGGTATTTCTTCCCTTCTTCCATGGATGCAGGGTACCAGACGTGAATGTTCTGGACGCCTTTGGGATCGGTATTTCCTGTCTTAAAGATTTTCTCTTCGACTTTTTCAGGACCGTCCGCCGCATATTCCATTTCGAGGGCGCCGCGGTTTCTGCTGCCGCGTCCATAGCCCGGATGCACCGGGGTCTTCATTTCATTGGCATAGGCGTAGTCGCAGAAGAGCGCAGCCGATGCGCGTCCGGAGACGAGCTTGACGGCGCGCGCGGTGAATTTCTTGAAAATATCCATAGTCGTCCTTTCCCGGTGTGTCCGTTACTTGCCTGCGAGCATGAGGAATTCCTTGCGGAGTTCGATGTCTTTCTTAAAAGCACCGGAGACGGATACCGTCCTGGTGCGGGTGCCCGGCTTCTTGATGCCGCGGGCGGTCATGCAGGAGTGTTCGCCGTCGATCAGGACAGCGACGTCGTCAGAGCCTGTGACTTTCTTCATGATGTCACGGATGTCGGTGCCGATGCGTTCCTGAATCTGGAAGCGGCGGGATACGGCGTCTGCGATGCGGGCGATCTTGGAAAGTCCGATGACGCGGCCTTTTGGCATGTATCCGACGGTAACTTTCATATTGTACATGAGAGCGATGTGGTGTTCGCAGTGGGAGAAGATTTCAATGTCCTTCACGACGACCATGTCGCTTTCCGGTGATTCGAAGGTCTTGTCGAATTCGCGGGCGATGTCGTCATTGGAAATGCTGCAGTACTTGAACTGTTCTTCCATCATGTCTGCGAAACGTTTCGGCGTCTCCAGGAGGCCTTCCCTTCCGGGGTCGTCTCCGACTGCTTCAATGATGAGGCGGGCTGCCTCTTCGAGTTTCTTTCGATCCATTTTTATACGCCCCTTCTGTTCGGGTCCCAGATGATCTTGTGAAGCTGCACCTGCACCCTCACGCGGCTCAGCCGGTTTTCCCTGACATACTCTACCAATTCCGCCGGCGTGATTTTCCCCCATACGGGAGAAACGAAGAATTCCGGATGGTCTTTTCTTTCGAAGTACGTATTCGTGATTTCCTTCATTTCATCCAGGTCTGTTTTCGAGCCGACGACAAATTTCAACACGTCTTTTTCTTTCAGGATGGGGAAATTTTCTTTCCTCATGGATTCTTTCATGCCGCTTCCCGAGCACTTGAAGTCCATCGTGTAGAAAACGCCGGACGGGCGGTCTTCCCAAAGCGGGATCGCACCGTTCGTTTCTATATTGATGTCATAGCCTTCTTCGGAGAGCCTTTCGCAGAGATGGCGGAGCGGATGAAGCATCGGCTCGCCGCCGGTCAGTGTGATGTTCTTCCACGGGAAGGCGTGGATGCGGCGGATGAGTTCGTCTTCCGTCAGCGCTTCCTTTGTGTCGGAAAGTTCAAGCGAGTAAGCGGTGTCGCAGTACGTGCAGCGCAGGTTGCAGCCTGCCAGTCTTACGAAAATGGCCATGCAGCCGGTTCTTTTCCCTTCGCCGTCGATGCTGTCGAAGATCTCGGTCACATGGAAAAGTCCGTCGTCATAGCGGTACTCACTTTTCATAGGTGGCCACGTTTCCTTCCGTTTCCTGTACGGATACGCGCACGCAGTGCGGGATGCGGTCGCAGAGCCACTTGGCCATGTTTTCGGCGGTCGGGTTGATATCCCCCATGACGTCATTGATGAGGGCGTGGTCGAAGCGGTTCACGATTTCCTTGATCTTGCTGAAATCGACGACCATGCCGTTGTGGTCGACTTCTTCGCTCTGGACGGTGACGGTGATGATCCAGTTATGGCCGTGCAGGTTCGTGCACTTGCTTTCATAATCGAGGTGCAGGTAGTGCGCCCCGGATACTTCCATTCTCTTTGTTACGGTAAACATAATATTCCTTTCTCGGCTCAGAGGGCCGGGTCTTTAACGCCGTTTGCAGCAAACGCAGCTGCACGGTCTATACAGGTCCCGCAGGTTCCGCAGGGTTTCTCGCCGCCTTCATAGCAGCTCCATGTAAGTTCATAAGGTGTCTTGAGCTTGAGGCCCATGGCTACGACGCCTGCCTTGTTCAGCTTGGCGAAGGGAAATGCCAGATGGACTTTTCCGTAAGTGCCAATCGAGACAGCGTCTCCCATGGCTTTCAGGAATGGCTCGCTGCAGTCGGCATACGCATCGCCGGCCGCATCATCGGCATGGGCGCCGATGTAAATATCTACGTCGTCGTCTTCAAAGAGGCTGGCTGCCAGCGAAGCCGCTGTGGAGAGCATCAGTCCGTTTCTGAAAGGGACGTAGGTGGAAACTTTTCCTTCTCCGTTCTTCTCAATCTGCTCGGCATAGCTTTCATGCACGATTTCCTGTGTGGAGCCTTCAAGGAGCGAGCAGTTCGAATACTGGAAGAGGGAGGAAAGATCGAATTCATAATGCTGCAGGTGGTAGTATTCTGCCACTTTGCGCGCGGCCAGGATTTCTTTCTTATGTTTCTGGCCATAAAAAATAGAAGCAGTCACAACATTGTCTGCTCCCAGTCTGTCGACAGCCAGGGATACGCACGTCGTAGAATCGACGCCCCCGCTGGATAATATGATTGCTTTTTTCATCATTCCTCCTGTTTTTTTAAGTTGGTTGACAGCTGACAACTGAATATCGTATTTAATTATTATACCACGACAGGCAAGTACAAAAAAGGAAAGCAGTCCTACCGCTTCCCGCGGATTTCCTGTATAATAAAAGCGTCCAATATAGTTAAGAACAAGGAGGACAATATGCAGGGCGGCGACGCAGATGAATTTATCGACTTTATGAATGACGGGGAAGCTTCCGTCAGGCACAAGAGCTATGTGTACCGTTTTTCGGGACTGAAGTTCCATCCGGGAAGGGACACTTACAGCATCAGCGTGGAGAAGTACCGCTTCACGGGCGAGCCTTTCGAAGAGTTCATGGAAATGGTGTACTACTACGAAAGCGACGACGCGGAAGATGTGTTGAACCATCTCACCGAAGATATCCTCTGGGATGGCAAGACCTTCTACGAACTGGAAAAAGCGCTCACATGGATTGACTGGTAATGAAATGAAAAAGGGCTGCGGCAAAATGAACAATCATTCGCCGCAGCCTTTTCAAGTGCTTACATTCCTACTGTTTCATCGAGCGGTTCTTCGCAGAAGAGTTTCATGGCGCCTTCTGCCATCTTGCCGCCTTCATGGGCAGCGCCTTCTACGACGCCTTTCTTCCAATTGAAAGGAACGCCGAGTTCTTCGGCTTTCTTCTGGCAGGCATCGAAGTAATGGAGGCAGCGTTCCATGCGGTTCTTGCCCTGTGCATCGGCCTCGGGGGTCGCGCGGAAGGGCTGCTCTCTGGAAACGTCCTCGCTTCCCATCAGCATGATGACGGGGAGGGCAAAGGCAGAGGCCAGATCGGCATCAGAAAGGCCGAGGCCCTTTGTGCCGTACGGGTAGCAGGTGGTGTCATCAGGCATCGTGAACCATCCTGCATTGGCGCAGACAATGGCATCGACATCTGCTCTTCCATCAAGAAGGCTGTAGCGGTGCATGAACTGGCCGCCGGCAGAATGGCCGAAAATGATGACCTTGCCCTTGGCATGAGTTCTTGCGCGGACTGCAGCAACGATATGGTTGACGGCATCGAAGGACCAGTGGTTTCTTGGCTGGATCGTTCCTTCCTCGCCTTCCTTGTCCTGCACATTTCCTTCCTGATACCAGCGCGCGCCCGGGTATTTCTTCGTCGAGAATTCAGGGCATGCGATCAGCATGTTGTACTTCACGGCAAGGCTTTCCATATGGCGCTCGAATTTCTCTGCGCGGCGTGTCACGTCCGGGAAGGAAATGAAGACGGGCTGGTCCTCGGTCCAGGTAGCCGGACGATAGTAGTAGACCGGAATCGGATCGCGGCAGGTGCCTGTCTGTTCCGCCAGAAAACGGAAGCTCTCCCCCACAGGAAGGCGCTTCTTTTCCTTTTCTTTTTTATGTTTCGGCAGAAGATACGCCGTCAGCGCGCCTGCAGCCAGAGCCGCCAGCGCTTTTATCAATGTGCTCATGAAATGCTCCTTATCACAGGCTTTCACCTGATTGAATGATTTCTGAGAAAGTATCGCAACGCCCTCATTATACCATGAACTCCTAGAAATGGTAGAGTGAAAGATTTCTATTTTTCGTTGGTCGAAAATCAGTCACTTTCCTTTATTTATATATACTTATTATATAAGGAAATGGAGAATAAGAAAAAGAGCTGTGGAAATGTGCAGTCATTTCGCCACAGCTCTTTTATGATGCTTACTTATATGATACTTACTTTCCTTCCGCTTTTTCCACGCCGTCTTTCATGGAGCGGATGTATGCGGCAAGCGGCTCGTCTGCTTTGCTGCCATGCTCTTCGATGATCTTGACGATGGCGCTTCCCACGATGGCGCCATCGGAAGCCCCCGCCATGTCTTCTGCCTGTTCGGGCGTTGCAATGCCGAAGCCTACTGCGACAGGAACGTCCGTGTACTTCCTGATCGTATCGGTAATGGCTTTGACGTTTGTCGTGATTTCGCTTCTGACGCCCGTGACGCCCATGGAGGAAACGAGGTAGATGAAGCCTTCTGCCTCTTTGGCAATCATGCCGACGCGGCCTTCGGAGGTCGGGGCAATGAGGGAGATGATCCGTACGTTGTGTGCTCTGGCGGGTTCTGCGAGTTCTCCTTTTTCTTCATACGGCATATCGGGAACGATGATGCCGGAGATGCCTGCCTTCTCGCAGCGGGCGAAGAATTTCTCTGCGCCGTAGACGTAGACAGGATTGAGGTAGGTCATGAAAACGAGAGGAATATCGACTTTCGGAGCGACTCTTTCTACCATGTCGAAAATCTTGTCTGTCGTAGTGCCGGCAGCAAGGGCGCGGATGGTCGCTTTCTGGATGACTTCCCCTTCTGCCACAGGATCGGAGAAAGGAATGCCGATTTCAATCAAATCGCACCCGGACTTTGCCATGATTTCTATATACCGCTCGGTATCTTTGAGGCTCGGGTCGCCTGCCGTCAGAAAACCGATGAATGCTTTATGCCCGTCGAAGGCTTTTTCTAATTTATTCATGAATGTCCACCCCTCTGTATCTTGCCATGGCTGCTACGTCCTTGTCGCCGCGGCCGGAAATGCAAATGATCATGATGTCGTCTTTCTTCATCGTCGGTGCCAGTTTGATGGCTTCTGCGACGGCATGCGCGCTTTCGATCGCCGGAATGATGCCTTCTGTCCTTGAAAGGTATTCGAAGGCGTCGACGGCTTCGTCGTCAGTGATCGGCACGTATTCAGCGCGGCCGATGTCCTTCAGATAGGAATGTTCAGGTCCTACGCCCGGATAATCGAGGCCGGCGGAAACGGAGTAGACCGGTGCGATCTGTCCGTATTCATCCTGCACGAAGTAGGATTTCATGCCGTGGAAGATGCCTTCGGTTCCCATCGTCAGGGTCGCCGCATGCTTTCCTGTATGGATGCCTCTCCCTGCTGCTTCGCATCCGATGAGGCGGACGCCTTCATCCGGGATGAAGTGGTAGAAGGTGCCGATGGCGTTGCTTCCGCCTCCGACACATGCAAGGACAGCAGCCGGAAGTTTCCCTTCCGCTTCCAGGATCTGCGCTCTGGCTTCCTTGCTGATGATGGCCTGGAAATCGCGGACGATCATCGGGAACGGATGCGGGCCGACGGCCGATCCCATGATGTAGTAGGTGTCATCCAGACGTCTTGTCCATTCGCGGAGCGTTTCGCTGACGGCATCCTTCAGGGTCATGGTCCCGGAGGTGACGGGGTGGACCTTGGCGCCGAGGAGGCGCATGCGGTAGACATTCAGCGCCTGGCGCTCGGTGTCTTCCTTGCCCATGAAGACTTCGCATTCCATGCCGAAGAGGGCAGCGGCCGTTGCGGCAGCTACGCCGTGCTGGCCTGCTCCGGTCTCGGCAATGATTCTCGTCTTGCCCATTCTCTTGGCAAGGAGCGCCTGGCCAAGAACGTTATTGATCTTGTGAGCGCCTGTGTGGTTGAGGTCTTCTCTCTTGAGATAAATCTTCGCGCCGCCCAGGTCTTCACTCATTTTCTTTGCATAATAGAGGAGCGAGGGGCGGCCTGTGTAATTCCGGTTCAGGTCGTCGAGTTCCTTATTGAAATCCGGATCATTCTTGTACTTTTCATATGCTTCCTCTACCTCGAGGACTGCATTCATCAATGTTTCCGGGACATACTGTCCGCCGTGCACGCCGTAGCGTCCTTCTCTTTTCGTCATACCTTTCATCCTTTCCGCAGGCCCGACCGGGCCAAAAGACGGATTACCGCCTGTATTTTCTCTTTATCTTTCATGCCGTCCGTTTCAACACCGCTGTTAACGTCGACCGCGAAGGGCCTTGCGATGCGCGCTGCCCGAACGATATTTCCACTATTCATGCCGCCTGCCAGAAGAAATGGCTTCCTGGCGGCTCTGGCGAGATTTGGATCGATGCGCTTTCCTGTGCCGCCTCTCTTCCCCGTGACTTTCGCATCAAGGAGAAGGGCATCGGCCGGAGAATCGTTCCATGGAAGAATGTCTTCCTCGCTTCCTGCCCGGATGGCTTTCCAGACGGGAAGTCCCGTCCTTTCCTTCACTTCGCGGATCATTTCGAAATCCTCATCCCCGTGGAGCTGGATGACGGAGAGATGAGCTTTCTTTGCAATGTCTGCTATGGTCTCTGCTGTTTCATTCACGAAGACGCCGACCGCCTTGATCCGTGGATCCAGCAGACTGATGAGACCGGCCGCTTTATCGGGTGTCACCTTCCTCGGGCTTCTTGCAAAGATGAAGCCTGCATAATCGGGAAGGGTATCGTTTAAGAAATCGATATCTCTTTCCCTTGAAATCCCGCAGATCTTGCACTGAACCTTTGGCTCTTCCCCGATGAACTCAGCGAGTTTTTCTGCCTTGTCCTCTGCTTTCATCATGGCTTCCCCGATGAGGAAATTTCGGATGCCAGCGGCCATGAATCCTTCGAGATCTTCCCTTTTCTGTATGCCGCTTTCCGCAATGAAGATGGTATCTTCAGGGACCAGTGAATGCAGCCTTGCTGCGCGGGTATTGTCGATGGAGAAATCACGAAGGTCGCGGTTATTGACGCCGATGATCTTTGCGCCCGCGAGGACCGCCCGTCGAATTTCTTCTTCCGTCCTTGTTTCGACAAGCGCCGAGAGGCCGAGGCTTTTGGCCGTCCGGATGAACCTTGTGAGCTCTTCATCCGTCAGGATCGAAACGATGAGGAGGATCGCCGAGGCACCTAATAGCTTGGATTCGTAGATCTGGACTTCGTTTACGATGAAGTCTTTCCGAAGGACCGGGATCTGCACCGCGCGGGAGATTTCCTTCAGGTACAGCCCGCTTCCCAGGAAGTAGTCCGGCTCGGTCAGGACGGATATGGCGGCCGCTCCTGCCCTTTCGTAGTCCCTGGCTATTTCAAGGTAAGGAAAGTGCTCGGCGATGATGCCTTTGGAAGGCGATGCTTTCTTGACTTCGCAGATGATGTTCACGCCTGCTGCCCGAAGATTTCTCTCAAAGGGAAAATCATGGACTTCTTCATCGAGCGCTCTTGCCATCGCCGCTTCCCTGATGCCATCACCGTCGGCTTCTTCCAGAACCCTGGCCCGCCGCCTCGCTCCTTCTGCCAGTGTGTCCAGAATCATTGTGCCGCCTCCCTTGAGAGTCTGATGAAACGTTCCATGAAGGCAAGGGCTTTGCCGCTGTCGATGAGATCTGCTGCCTTCTCTATGCCTTCAGCAAGGGACATCCCCTCTGCGAGGTGGAAGCTCATGCCTGCATTGAGGAGGACTGCATTTCTCTTTGGTCCCTTTTCTCCGGAAAGGACGGCTCTTGTGATTTCTGCATTTTCCCGGCTGTCCCCGCCCTTGAGGTCGCCCGGATGCGCCAGCTCCATGCCGTAGTCGCGGGGATCTAAGAGGTACTTCTGGAAGAGGCCGTCCTTGAATTCGCAGACGAGCGTCCTGTCGCAGGCGGTGATTTCGTCCAGCCCGTCCATGCCGTAGACGACGGCGCCTCTCTTGACACCCAGGTTCGAAAGGACTTTGGCCATCGGTTCGACGAGCTTTTCTTCATAGACGCCCATGAGCTGCATCGTCGCGCCGGCCGGATTTCCCAGAGGTCCCAGGATATTGAACACGGTGCGGAAGCCGAGAGCTTTTCTGACCGGGGCCGCATACTTCATGGAGCTGTGGTAGACGGGAGCAAACATGAAGCACATGCCTGCTTTCTTCAGAAGCTCGGTGTTTTCCTTGCCGGTCAAAGCCAGGTTGACGCCGAGCGCTTCAAGGCAGTCTGCCGCGCCGCAGCGGGAGGAGACGCTCCTGTTGCCGTGCTTGGCGACTGCGACGCCGCCGGATGCGATGACGAAACCGGATGTGGTGGAAATGTTGAAGGTGTCCGCTCCGTCTCCCCCGGTCCCTACGATTTCAAAGACTTCTTCTTCATGGGAGACCGGCACGCATGCGTCTCTCATGGCTCTGGCAAATCCTGTGATTTCCCCGACGGTCTCGCCTTTCAGTGAAAGAGCGGCAAGGAAGGCGCCGATCTGCGCTTCCGATGCTTTCCCGCTCATGATTTCCCCCATGGATTCTCTCGCTGTTTCAAATGGCAGTTCGCTGCCTTTTACGATGGTTTTGATTGCTTCCTGTATCATGATAGATTCCCCCTGATTCACTCATTCACTGCTGTAAGAAATTGCTAAGTATCGTTCCGCCCTTTGGCGTCAATATGGATTCCGGATGAAACTGGACGCCGTAGACTTTTCGATTTCTGTCTTCGACGGCCATTACTTCGCCGTCATCGGAAACGGCTGTCACTGTAAGGTCTCCCGTAATCGTTTCCGGGTCGATGGCAAGGGAGTGGTACCTGGCCCCTTCGAAAGATGTCCCGAGTCCTTCAAAGAGCGGCGTTTCTTTGATGATTTCTATGTCCGAGGATTTCCCGTGAAGGATTTCCCTGGCACTTATGACCTTTGCCCCGTAGACTTCGCCGATTGCCTGATGGCCGAGGCAGACGCCTAATATCGGGATTTTTCCCCTGAGTTCTTCAATCACTTCTTCGTAGACGCCTGCATTTTCGGGCCGCCCCGTTCCCGGCGAGAGGATGATGTGAGAAGGATTGAGGTCTTCTATTTCCTTCACTGTCAGCTCGTCGCTCCGGATGACTTTGATATCCGCCGAAAGGCTTCCCACGAGCTGGTAGAGGTTGAAGGAAAAGCTGTCGTAATGGTCAATGAGTAAAATCATAATCCCCCGCCTCCTGTCCTTTCCTGACTGCTTCAATCATGGCTTCTGCCTTGTTCCTTGTTTCTTTGTATTCGCTCTTCGGAACGCTGTCCTTGACGATGCCTGCGCCGGCTCTCACGAATACCCGTCCCCCTTTGGCGGCTGCCATGCGGATGCCGATGCACATATCCATGTTTCCTGTGAGGCTCAGGTATCCGACAGCACCTGCGTAGACGCCTCTTGGCGATTTCTCCATCCCGTGGAGGATTTCCATCGCCTTGATCTTGGGCGCTCCTGACATCGTGCCTGCCGGAAGTGCGGCGGCCAGGGCATCGAGGGCATCCTTTCCTTCCTGGATTGTCCCCGTCACCGAGGAGCAGAGGTGCATCACGTGGGAGAAGCGCTTCACTTTCCGAAGCTCCCTCACCGTGACGGATCCGAAGCGGCTGATCTTTCCGATGTCGTTCCTTCCAAGGTCGACCAGCATATTATGCTCGGCAAGCTCTTTCTTGTCACTGACCAGCCTTTCTTCGAGGGCTTCGTCTTCCTCGTCTGTCTTTCCCCTCGGCATCGTGCCTGCAATCGGGAAGGTTTCAAGCTCGCCGCCCGTCAGCTTGATGAGCGTCTCGGGCGATGCACCGGCAAGCTCTATGTCGTGGCCTGAAAGGTAGAACATGTAAGGCGAAGGATTGATCGTCCGAAGCACCCGGTAGGCATTGAGGAGGCTCCCTTCAAAAGCGGCGCTCCTGCCGTTGGAAAGGACGGCCTGGAAAATGTCTCCGTCATGGATCCGCTGCTGGATTTCTCTGACGAGCGCTTCGTACTCTTCTTCGGTGAACTCATCTTCGAAATCACTTAAGAGCTTTCCTTCCGGAATGTCCGCTTCTTTTCCATAAGCGATGAGCTCTGCCATTTCATCGAGCTCCCTCACCGCTTTTTCGTAATTTGTCTCAATCTCGCTCGTGTCGACGTTCGTGATGAGGATGATTGTTTTCCTGTAATGATCGAATGCGATGACCTTGTCAAAAAGCATGAGGTCCGCATCGTTGAAGGAAATATCCGGTTCCTTTTCCTCCTTGAAATAGAGTTTCTTCTCCGCGTACCTTGCGTACTCATAAGCGAAGTATCCGACAAGCCCGCCGGTAAACGTTGGCATGCCCGAGATTTCCGGAGATCGGTATTCGTGAAGGACTTTCCTGATGACGGAGGCCGGATCGTCTGTTTCAAACGTTTCTGTGACGGCGCCCTTGATCGTCATCTTTCCGTTCTTTACAAAGAGCTCGAGCTTGGGATCATATCCCAGGAAGGAATAGCGTCCCCATCGCTCGGTATTGTCCGCGCTTTCGAAGAGGAATGCTGTCCTGCTGACTTTCTTCAGGACTCTCAATGTCCCGATGACAGTGCGGACATCTGCGAAGATTTCCTTAGCGATCGGAACTCTTCTGTAGTCTTTCGCATAGGCTCTGATTCTTTCCAACTGTTCCATCCTGTTTCTCCTTTCCGCTTCCGGATACAAAAAAGACCCGCCCTCGACAAAAATAATTGTCAAGGACGGGTCTCTATTTCAAAGTCCGGATGCCCGGTACTCATTCATATACACTCGCGGTACCACCTTAATTGGATTTCTCCCTCTCTCGCAGGGTACTAACATACCCCTCATCAATAACGCAGATGATGCGTCGCTGAATACTAGGGATTTCTCCTTTTGACAGCGCCCTCGGCGGTCCATTTAACGGGCTGCGTACTGCGGGTTCCCATCAATCCCCGCTCTCTGGAAGTGCATTTCCTGTTTTTATCTCCGCCTCACCGGTTTGTAAGGTCTTTATTCAGTTTCTTAAGTGATTTCCTTAAGTTGTTTATGATATTACGCTCAACGCAAATGCTTGTCAAGAAAAATTTTTGTAAAGAAATAATTCAGTCCCTCTCTATCCTGTGGAAACGGCGGTGCGGATGATAGAGCTGCCAGTGGTAATGAATGGCAAGGAAACGGAGGAGCAGGACGAAGGCAAAGGAAATCCAGGAGGCGAGCGGCGTGCCCAATGGCTCTCTCAAAGCGCAGAGAAGAAGGCCGCCTGCAATCGATGCGATGGCATAGACGTCCATGTAAAGGACGACGGGCATGCGGCGCGCCATCATGTCGCGGATGATGCCGCCACCGACCGCGGTGATGAGGCCCAGCATGACGGGAAGAATGATATCATAGCCCGGATAGCGGTAAAACGCAGTGAGCGCCCCTGTCACGGTGAAAGCGGCAAGGCCGATCGTATCGGATAAGTGGTACAGGATCGTGATGACCCATTTCCCTCTCTTGGGGATGCGGAAAAGCGGATAGCCGAAGCCGACGACAAGCGCCGTCACGATCGACACGATGAGCCCTTCCGGAGAACGGAGGACTGATGGCGGCGTGATGCCGCAGAGGACATCGCGGATCATGCCCCCGCCGACCGCCGTCATGACGGAGAGCACCGTGATGCCGAAAATATCCATTCTTTTGTAAAGCCCGACAGCAGCGCCGGAAAAAGCAAAGGCAATCGTCCCTGCCATTTCGAAAATCAGCCAGGTAGTAATCATGATGTCCTCCTTCCATGAGAATTTATTTTTCATTATACATCAGGCAAAGGAAAAAGCATAAAAAAAGGAGCCGTGAAAATGACGGATCATTTCACAGCTCTTTTTTTGTTTTGCACCTTTTGTCCGGTTCGAAGAGTTTCATCGTCCGTTATGGGAATTAACTCTATTACCTGCACCTCCTCTGGCCGGCAACAGAAAAAATACAGGCCGGCCACCTCCCCCGATGGGGAAGGCTCTAGAGAAGAAGATACGTAATGTTGTAGCAGAGAGCTACGAAGAGGTTGGAGAGCGGGCTCAGGAATTTGTTGGCAACGCCGGAGAATACGACAACCATGAGGATGATAAAGCCGTACTGTGCGTTGAAGTTTTCAAATTTCCAGGAGAGTTCGCCAGGAAGAAGCATGCTGACAACCTTGGAGCCATCGAGCGGCGGGACCGGGATGAGGTTGAAGAAAGCGAACCATACGTTGTAAAGCATGATCCAGTAAAGGAACTGGTATCCGCCCATGCCGAGCATGCCGAATCTCTGCAGGAGCCCCATCAGGAAGATGGAAATGAAGCAGAGAAGAAGATTTCCGCCGGGGCCTGCGAGAGACACCTTGAGGACGCCGGAGCGGTAGTTTTTGTAATAGCGCGGGTCGATCATGACGGGCTTCGCCCAGCCAAATCCGCACAGGACAAGCAGCAGCGTGCCCACGGCGTCAAGGTGCGCCAGCGGGTTCATCGTCAGACGGCCCGTGGCAGCAGGTGTGGGATCGCCGAGCGAGTCGGACACGACAGCGTGCGCGTATTCATGGAAGGAGAGCGCCAGAAGCAGCGCCGGTACGCGGTAGATCAGCGTAGACAGGTCTAGAAAATCGAACATAAGGGTACTCCTTTGGAGAATGCATCATTCAATGGTAAATCATTTTTATTATATCATGAATGAAAGCGACCCGCCGATTGTCACTTCAAGATATTCATGAAGACCATGAGGACGGATGCATTCAGGAAATCGACGACGAAAGCGCCGATGAGCGGAATGACGAAGTAAGCGGTATGCGCCGGACCGAATCTTTCGCACATGGCATTCATATTCGCAATGGCGTTCGGTGTGGCGCCAAGGCCGAAGCCGCAGCTGCCGGATGCCATGACGGCTGCTTCATAATTCTTGCCCATGACACGGAAGATGACGAAGTAAGCAAAGAGGCCCATGATGGAAACCTGCACGGCAAGGGTCACGATGAGCGGAATGGCAAGGTCTGCCAGCTGCCAGAGCTTCAGACTCATGAGCGCGCAGGAAAGGAAAACGTTCAGGCAGATGCCGCCAAGGACTTCACTTTCCTTCTGGTAGCATCCGTAAAGGCCTGTCATATCAGAAATGTTGCGTACAACAGCAGCAACGAGCATCGCTCCGATGTATCCCGGGAATACGAGGCCGATATTAATGAAGAACTGGCTGACGTATGTGCCAAGGCCCATGGCCAGGAGGAGCTGGCCGAAAGCATACATGAAGCGGTCCATATTGAGGTAAGCGGCTGCTTCGTCGCCTTCGATTTCATGTTCCGTACGGTTTTCCGGAACTTCGTCTCCGTTTTCATCTTCATCGGATTTCAGATGGAAGCGGCGGATGAGAAGTTCTCCGACCGGGCCGCCGAGGAAACTCCCTGATACAAGGCCGAAGGTAGCGGCAGCAAAGGCAATCGTCGTCGCATCCTTAAGGCCCAGTGCTTCAAGGACGGGACCGAAGGAGCCGGATGTACCGTGACCACCGACAAGCGGGATCGAACCGTCTGCAAGACCCATGAGCGGATTCAGCGAGAACGCATCGGCAAAAGCGACACCGACAAGGTCCTGGATAACGATCAAAAGGAAGACAAGAACGGCCATCTTGACGACAAGGAGTCCGCCTTTCTTGATGAGACGGATGCTTGCCATATAGCCGATACTGGTGAAGAAGAGCATCATGCACCAGTTCTGCATGACGGTATCCTGCGAATAGTTCCAGATGCCCTGCGTGTAAAGGATGCAGTTCACGATCGAGAAAATCGTCCCGCCGATGACCGGCGCAGGAATGCAGTATTTCCTGAAAATGCTGACCCTGTCCTTCAGGAAGCTTCCCAGGAAGAAGACGGCGACAGCCGCTGCCAGCGTCTGGTACAAATTAAGTTCTATG